>CAYRXS010000059.1:0-28322 GCA_964428225.1 uncultured Planctomycetaceae bacterium | reverse complement strand
CCGCCAGCCCCGGGTGGGGGAGGGGCGTGTTCTGGGGGATCGCTCGCTCTCTGGCGCCCACCCACAACCCCCCACCCACCCGGGGCTGGCGGAGAGAGGGACCGCCGGGCCGGGGGGTGGTTGCCGGGTTTCTCGGGAGAAGTGGCTCCGGGACGAGTTCGCGAGGGGAGGCGCGGCGGATCGGCTCCATCTCCCTCGGTCGCCGCTCCAGCACCCAAGACCGCCCGCATCGGCGTCGTTCCCAGGTCGGGCCCGGGCTGCTTCCCCTTCGGGGTGGCCAGAGCCTAGGCTGATGGAATCATCCCCACCCACCGACCCGGAACGCCCCGAGGTGCCGCCATGTTCGCCACGATCGCTTGCTTCGCCCTTCTCTGTGGACCCCTCTCACCCGGCTCGATCCCGGCGGGCGATGACGAGGCAACCGTCCTCGAATCACGGATCGTCGAGGTCACCGTCTTCGGGGGGAGCGCCTCCGTCCGTCGCCAGGGGACGATTCCCGCCGGCGACGCCAAGCTCGTCCTGCAGGGACTGCCACACGGGCTCGACGCCGACAGCGTGCGCGTGAGGTGCGCGGGGGGAGAGGTCGTCGGGGTGGAGGTGCTCGATCGCTTCCAGGCGACCGTGCCCGACGAGAGGCTGACGGGCCTGCGCGAGAAGATCCGGGAGGTGGAACGAGCCATCGCCGTGCTGGTGGACGATCGCGCCGTGCTCCAGAGCATGGAGGAACACGTCCACCGCCTCCTGCGGCAGGAGGAGCAGTCGCAGGCCCGGGAGGTGCGCGAGGGCCGCGTCGATCCCGAGGCGTGGGAGAAGAACTACGAGTACCTGAAGGGCAAGCTGACCGCCCTCCGACGCGAACAGCGCGAGCTGGCGTGGAAGACCCAGGAAGAGGAGCTCGCCCTGCGCAACCTGCAGCTCGACCTCGGCCGCGTCCAGTCGTCCGGCGGAGTCAACGTGCGCGACGTCGTGGTGGACGTCGTCGACACGTCCGGCCAGGCCGGCTCCATCGAGGTGGAGTACGTCGTGGGCGACGCGGGCTGGACGCCCACCTACGACCTGCGGGCCCGCAAGGATCTCTCCCGCGTCGAGCTCGTCTACCGCGCGAAGGTCTGGCAACGCTCCGGCGAGGACTGGCGCGACGTCGACGTCGTGCTCTCGACCGCCCGGCCGCAGCGCGGCGCCCAGGGCCCCGATCCCCGCCAGGTCTGGCTCTCCCTCTACGATCCCGACTCCCGGGTCACCGCCGAGACGAGCCGCCGCCTGCGCAGCCTCGGCTACACGGGCGAGGACCGGGCCGGGGCCGAGGTCGCGGATCTCGCGGAGATGGAGATCGCCGCCGGAGTCCCCCTGTACGCCGAGGTCTCGGACGAGGGCCTCTCGCTGCGCTACCGGCTGCCCCGCACCGAGACCATCGAGTCCCGCGACCAACCCACCACCGTGCTCGTCGGGCGCGAGAGCCTGAAGATCGAGCACGAGCACTACTGCGTCCCCGCCCTCGACACCACCGTCTGGCTGCGGGCGAAGGCGAAGAACGCGAGCCCCTGGGTCTTGCTCCCGGGCCGCGCGGCGGTCTACTTCGGGGCCGACTTCATCGGGCACGCCACGCTCGACGCCGTGCAGCTCGACCAGGAGCTCACCATGCACCTCGGCCCGGATCCCGGCCTGGTCGTCAAGCGCACGAAGCTCGACGACCTCCGCGAGGACGGAGGGATGTTCAGCTCCAAGCAGACCCTGAACGAGGCCTGGCGCATCGAGGTCGAGAACCACGGCGCCTTCTCCTCGCGCTCCGACGGCACGGCGCACGTCATCCTGCACGAGATGCTGCCCAAGCCCACGGACGACCGCATCACGGTGGACATCGACGAAGTGACGCCGGCCCTGCAGGCGAGCGAGCGCTGGGCGAAGATGCGCGAGGAGACGGGGGCCCTCACCTGGATCGTGCGCGTGCCCAAGGGCGGCATGCAGGTTATCGAGGTGCGCACGGAGATCAGCTACCCGGAGGACATGGAGCTCATCCGCCGGTAGGTTCTTCGGGGAACGGCGGCAACCGCTCGCCCGCCGAGGAGTCCTCGGGGAGCATGGGTGCCGTCGTCTCCTTCCTGGTCTCCATCCTCGTCGGGCTCGCCTCCGGGCCGAGCCTCCCGGACGGGGCAGAAGAGCTCTCCGCCCTGAAGACGAGGCTGCGGTCGGGCGACAAGTGGACTCGCCAGGGCGCGGTGAAGAAGCTGGCGAAGCTCGGAACGTCCGAGGCCTGGGAGCTGGTGATCGAGGCTCTCGACGACGACCGGGGAGAGGTGGCGGACACGGCCCAGCTCCTGCTCGCGGGCCTGCCCGGCGAGGAGCTGCTCGAGGGGTTGCTCGGACGGGAGGGGCTCTCCTCCCGCGACGAGTGGGTGCGGCGGCGGGCCGCGGAGGTCGTCGCTCGCGTGGAGCTCCCCGTGAACGGCGAGGAGCTCGCGCGCGCCCTCGGGGATCGGGATCCCGGGGTGCGGCGGATGCTCCTGTGGTCGCTCGAGCGGCTGGCGGGGACGGCGAGGATGGAGGGCGACCTCGCGAAGCGCGTCGTGCCCGCCGTGGCCCGGGCGGCGGCGAGGGATCGGGATCCCGGGGTGCGCGCTCGCGCCCTGTTCGCCCTGGTCGCGCTGGATCCCGCGGGAGCGGAGGAGCCCGTGCGCGCCGCGATGGGGGACCGCGAGGCCGCCGTGCGATGCGCGGCATGTGCCCTCGCCCCGGTGGCGGCGGAGCCGGAAGTCGCTCTCTCCCGCCTGCGGGCCCGCGCCGGCGACGAGTCGATCGCGGTCCGCACGCAGGTTGTCGACTCGCTGGCGTCGCTCGCCACCGCGGAGAGCGTGCTCCTTTTGATCGAGCGGCTCCAGGAAGAGAAGGAAGCCCGGCTCGGCTGGCGCATCGTCGATCACCTGCAGCGTGTCACGGGGATGAAGTATCGCCGCGATCCGCGCCCGTGGCTGCGCTGGGCGGAGCGGATGCCCGACGGATGGTCGCCGCCGCGGGAACCGGCCCCGCGGGAGGAGCTGCGGCCGGATCGCTCCGCCTCCTTCGCGGGGCTCCCGATCCTCTCGGGTCGGGTCGCCTTCCTGATCGACCTCTCGGGCTCGATCTGGAAGGAGCGCGCCGACGGTCGCACGCGCAAGGAGGTGCTCGACGGAAAGCTCCGCGCCGCCCTGGAAGGGCTGCCCGAGGAGACGCTCTTCAACGTGATTCCCTTCACCTCCCGGCCGCATCCCTGGCAGAAGCGACTCGTTCGCGCGTCGCCCCACAACGTGCGCAAGGCGATTCGCTCCTTCGAGGACTGCCGCGCCCAGGGCACCGGCAACGTCTGGGACGCGATCATGCTCGCGTTCGAGGATCCTGCGGTCGACACCGTGGTCGTCCTCACGGACGGCGCGCCCACCGGCGGGAGGCGCCACCTCCTGGAGCTGATCGTCCCCCTGCTCGAGGAGCGCAACGCCACGCGGAAGATCGCCGTCGACTCGGTCCTCGTCGACGCGCCTCGCAAGCTCCAGGAGCACTGGGCCGATCTGGCCCGTCGCACGGGAGGTCGGTCGCTGGCAATCGAGCTCTGACGCGAGCCGATGGGAATCGGCAACGGGCGTGCTACCGTATCGCCATGGATCACGGGAAGGGGATCACGCGCGAGGAGGCGCGTGAGGTGGACCGCAAGGCGATCGAGGAGTACGGCATTCCCTCGATCCTGCTCATGGAGAACGCGGGGCGGGCCTGCGCCGAGGAGGTCCTCGGGCTGCGCGGGGAGGACGCGACGGCGCCGGTGCTCGTGCTCTGCGGGCCGGGGAACAACGGAGGGGACGGGCTCGTCATCGCCCGCACGCTGTGGAATCGCGGCGTTCCCGTGGACGTCGTGTTCGTCGGGGAGCAGGAGAAGCTCGAGCGCACCTCCGAGGACGTCCGGACCAACGCCCGGCTCTGGAGGGGGCTGGGGAGGCGGATCGAGCACGCCGTCACGGATCCGGAGCTCGAGGCGCTCGCCCGGAGGTCGAAGGAGGCCTCGGTGATCGTGGACGCGCTGTTCGGAACCGGGTTCGTGCGCGAGCTCACCGGGATCTACGCACAGGTGATCCGGGGCGTCGGCGAGGCGAAGCGACCCGTTCTCGCCGTCGACCTGCCGAGCGGGCTCGACGCGAACACGGGCGAGGTGCTCGGGGTCGCGGTGGTCGCCGACGTCACCGTGAGCTTCGTGGGCGCCAAGGCCGGCTTCGCGCGCGGCGAGGGACCGCGGCACTGCGGACGGGTCGTCGTCGCGGAGATCGGCATCCCGCGGACCTATCTCACGTAGACCGAACCACACGAGGAGCGAGACCATGCACGCAGCGAGGATCCACGAGCACGGCGACCCCGAGGTCATCCGGATCGACGACGTCCCCACCCCCGAGCCGTCCCCGGGCGAGGTGCTCGTGAAGGTGCTGGCCGCCTCGATCAACCACCTCGACCTCTGGGTGCGGCGCGGGATGCCCGGCTTCGACATCCCCTTTCCTCGCGTGCTCGGCAGCGACGGCACCGCGGAGGTGGTGTCGCTCGGCGAGGGAGTCGACGGATTCGAACCGGGCCAGAAGGTCGTGATCCTCCCCGGCGTCTGCTCGGCCGAGTCCGAGCGCGACATGCCGGGACGCGAGCACCTCGCCCGGGACTACGGCATCCGCGGGGAGCACTGCGACGGGGTCGATTGCGAGTACGCCGTGCTCGAGGCGCGCTACCTGTTGCCGCTGCCCGACGGAGTCGATCCGGTGCAGGCCGCGGCCGTCCCCCTCGTCTTCCTCACCGCGCACACGATGCTCGTCCTGCGGGCCGACCTGCAGGCGGGAGAGACCGTGCTCGTGCTCGGCGGCGCGAGCGGAGTCGGGTCGGCGGCCATCCAGATCGCGAAGGACCGCGGGGCCCGGGTCATCGCCACCGCGGGCAGCGAGGAGAAGCTCGCCCTCGCTCGGGAGCTCGGCGCGGACGAGGCGGTCGACCACCGCGACGAGGCCTGGGGCAAGGAGATCAAGCGGCTCTCCGAGGGGCGGGGCTGCGACGTCGTCGTGGAGCACGTCGGCCCCGCGACCTGGAAGGCCTCCGCGGGAGCCCTCGCCTCGAACGGCCGCCTCGTGACCTGCGGCGGCACGACCGGGGCGGTGGTCCAGGTCGTCCTGCCGCACCTCTTCGTCAAGAATCTGTCGATCCTCGGCTCGTCCATGGGCCCGCGGGCGTCCTTCCCGGAGATCTTCGCCAAGGTCGCCGAGGGAGCGTACCGCCCCGTCGTGGACCGGGTTCTCCCCCTCTCCGACGCGCGCGAGGCCCATCGGCGGCTCGAGGCGCGGGAGGCCGTGGGCAAGATCCTGCTCGTGCCGGGAGCCTGAGCGGGGCCCGGGCTCGGCGAATCGGCTCTGGAAAGAGGATCCCGCGGCCCCAAAATGGGGGGCGGTCCGAATCGCACCTCCCTGCACGCGTAGGGAGTGAGTCTCCTCCGGTCCTCCGAGGCCGCGTCACCCCCGCGGGTCGCCCCCGCGGAACCCCACCCCACGACTCCTTCCGGAGCAAACCGCCATGAGCGAAGTCGAGTGGAGCGAAGAGAGCGAAGAGGCCCCGCGCAAGAAGCGCGGCATTCCGAAGTGGGTGTGGCTCGGTTGCGGCGGCGGCTGTCTCGTCGCCTTGATCCTCGCCGTCGTCCTGGTGGTCCTCGGGTTCAAGGCCTGGGACAAGATGCGCGATCCCGAATACACGTGGGAGAACGTCGTCAAGATCCTGCCCTACGACGAACGACCCGAGGGGTACCAGCCGGTCGTGGGCATGGGGATCTTCGGTCAGTCGACCTTCGTGTTCGAGGTGGGCGAGCTGGGCACCGTCATGAACGTGCAGAGCGTCGCCAACCACGAAGGCCTCGACATGCAGTTCGATCCCGACTCCATGGTCAACAAGATCGGCATCACCGACACGGAGGTCGGCACGATCGAGCTCCAGGGCCGCGAGACGCGGGTCATGCGCTTGCAGAGGTGGGCGCCGGATTCCGACGAGGGCGAAGGCGGCGGCTCGATCCGGGTGGACGTGACGGGTGACGGCTCGGTGTACGCCTTCGTGGAGATCATCTCCAACCGGGGCGACGGCTCGGTTTCCGACGAGCTCGTGCAGGACATCCTCGAGCCCTTCGACGTCTGGCGCGGAAAGTGACCCGATGACCGCGGCGTCCGAATCCGCGCCGGAGCCCGAGAATCCCGGCTGCGTCGTGGGCACGACGTTCGGCCTTCTCGTCCTGATCTCCGCCTTCGCGCTGCTCTTCCTCATCGACCTCGGAGGAGAGATCGACGGCGGCCCGGAGCTCGTCTCGCTCTTCCCCGACGGGAACCCGCCCCTCGGCTTCCATCTGGCCGCGGCCGCCGAGGCGCCCCAGGTGCCGCCGGAGCGGTTGAAGGTCCTGCGCTTCGTGCCCTCGGAGGAGGAGCCCGCGCCTCCGCCGGGCTCTCCCGAAGAGCTGATCTTCGTGTTCTACTCCAGCTCCGCGAGGCTCGCGAGCGCGTTCCATCCTCCTCGGCGGCCCTTCTTCGTCCCGCCGTCGCCCGACGCCAAGAAGGACCCGGGCGAACGGATGGTCGCGTGGGAGAAGGACCCGAGCTTTGCGTGGCACACCACCACGAAGCGCGACGAGATCGCCTGGCACAAGTGGCGCGCCGCCTTCGCGATCGAGCGCTCCATGCGCGATGGCGGGAGCTGGCGCGAGTCCGCGCGCGTCAACCTCGATCAGAACCTGGGTGGGGGGCTCGAGCGCCACCTGCTGCTGTTCGCCCAGTGGCCCGAGAACGAGCACGTCGACGAGGATGCGCTCCGACGCGTCCTCGTCGGGATCACGATGCTCGAGGGCGAGGAGGAGGGCTGACGGGCCGGTCCTCGCGTCCGCCGTCGAGGCTTCGGGCGACGAGGGACGCGATGTGGACGACCGGGACGTCCAGTCCGCTCCGGCGAAGCCCGGCGCTCCACTGGAGCTGACAGCCCGGGTTGGCGGTGATCAGGCTCCGCGCGCCGCACCGACGGAGCGCCTCCAGCTTCTCCTCGAAGACGGCGTGTCCGTCGTCCGGACGGAGCAGCGAGTAGATCCCCGCCGAGCCGCAGCACGCCTCGCTGTCGGGGAGCTCGACGTGCTCGAGGCCCTCGATCGCGGCGAGGATCCGTCGCGGCTCGGCCCGGACGCCCTGGCCGTGGCACAGGTGGCAGGGATCGTCCCACGTGGCGGGCAGGGGCAGCGAGTCGGGGGCGAGCCGCGGGGCCCGGTCGGCGAGGAGCGGGGCGACGTACTCGGAGTAGTCGACGACGCGGCCCGAGAAGCGCACGGCGCGTCCGCGCCAGGGATCGTCCTCCTCGAACAGTCGAGGGTAGGTGCGCATGTGGGCGCCGCACCCCGCGCTGTTGACGACGACGGGCAAGTCGCCGCAGGTCTCGAAGGCTTCGATGGTCCGGCGCGCCAGGCGGCGGGCGCCGTCGAGGTCGCCGTTGTGGGCATGGAGGGATCCACAGCACGTCGCGCCGCGCGGCACCTGGCTCGCGATCCCGAGCGCGGCGAGCGACTCGACGGTGGCGTGGTTCACGTCGGAGAACAGCTCCGGCATCACGCACCCCTCGAGCACCGCGACCCGGGCTCGCTCCTCGCCGCGGGCGGGGGTCAGCGCGGGCAGCAGGCGCCGCTCGGGAAGCGAGGGGATGCGCGGCAGGTCGCGGAGGCCGTCGCCGAGCCTCCCGAAGAGGCGTCCGAGGAGCCTCTCCGTCCGCGTGAGCTGTACGAGCCGGATGACCGAGCCGAGCAACCGCAAGGCGACCCGGCGGGGGAGGACGATCCGGTACGCCAGCCAGCGCACGACCCGGGCGAGCCACCCCGGCGGGGCCTTCTCGACCAGGGCGGCGCGGGTGTGCTCGACCATCTCGCCCATCCGAACCCCGGCGGGGCACATGCTCTCGCAGCGCAGGCAGAGCAGGCAGTAGTCGATCTCCTCGACGAAGGCGGGGTCCGCGTCGATGCGTCCCTCGCCCGCGGCCCGCATGATGTGGATCCGCCCGCGAGGGCTCGACGCCTCGACCCCCGAGATCCGGAAGGTGGGGCACCCCTGGAGGCAGAGCCCGCAGCGGATGCAGTCCAGGCTCTTCGCATAGTCCACGAGCGCGGCCGAGCAGTCCCCGTAGAGGGTGCTCGTCTCAGACCCGGACATGGAACCGACCTCTCGAGAGGCGCTCGTCGGGATCGAAGGCGCGCTTCAGCCGCCCCATGACCGCGATCCCGGCGGCGGGGATCCCGAGGGGATCGACCTCGCGGGCGACGTCGAGGGGCGGATCGAGCCACCGCGGCACGACGGGGAGGCGCGACATCCGCTCGTGGAAGTCGAGCAGCCCCGCGGGATCGGGGGCGGGGCGCGCGGGATCCTCCGCGTCGAGCCAGACGAGGGCGCGCGCCAGGGCGGGGTGCGTGAGCAGGCGGGGGGCGAGGCCGCACTCGCCCGCGTCGAGGCCGAGCTGGACGAGGCTCGCCTCGAGCGCGGAGGGGCGGCACGAGAGCGACAGCGTGGGCCAGCGATCCGTCGAGAGCTCGAGGTCGCGCACCGAGGCGACGATCGCGTTCGCGTCCGAGCCCCGCGCGACCCGTGCCTCCGGGGCCACCTCGAGCACGCGGTCGATCTCCCAGTGGAGGACGTCCGGCCTCGCGCCGAGGAGGAAGAGCAACGTCCACGGCCGTCCGTCGTGGGAGCGGTCCAGGTCGTGGGCGCAGAGACCGGTGAGTCGCACGGGGAGGTCGTGGATCCGGCGTGCGAGGTCGAGCGCCTCCCCGCGGTTCTCGAGGCGGACCATCCCGACCGCGCTCTCCGCGGGGAGGGGGTGCAGCCGCACGGAGGCCTCGAGGATCACGCAGAGCGTTCCGTGCGAGCCGCAGTAGAGCCGCGGCAGGTCATAGCCCGTCACGTTCTTGACGAGGCGTCCCCCGCTCGCGGCGAGGGTGCCGTCGGCGAGGAGGACGCGCATCCCCAAGACCTGGTCGCGCACCGGACCGTACCGCAGCCGGTCGATTCCGCTCTGACCCGCGGCGAGCACGCCCCCGAGCGTCGCGCCGGCGGGCCGGGGGACGTCGGGCGACAGGTGGTGGCCGCGCTCGCCGACCGCCGCGCGCAGCTCCGACATCGCGGTTCCCGCCCGCGCGGTGAGCGTGCCGTCGTCGGGCTCGTGCGCCACGATCCCGGTGTGCCGCCGGGTGGAGAGCACGAGGTCGAGCTCCGCCGCGGGGCGACACCAGGAGAGCTTCGAGCCGGTCCCGATCGGCTGCACCACGAGCCGCTCGGAGGCGGCGAGGCGCATCACCTCGACCCACTGCTCGTCCCCGCGAGGCGCGGCGAGGGGGAAGGTCGCGCCGTCGGCCTCGCGCGTCCACGTGCCCCGACCCTCGGAGGGCAGGACCGAGGCGAGCCGCTCGGAGAGGCGCTCGTTCATTCCGGCCCTCCGGTCTCCGGGGGATCGGGGAGCAGCTTGCCCGGGTTCATGAGCGCGCCGGGGGACCAGGCCTCGCGCACGCGCCGCATCACCTCGAGGTCCGGCTCGGCGTAGAGACCGCGCATGTCCTCGCGCTTCTCGATGCCGACGCCGTGCTCGCCCGTGAGGGTCCCGCCGGCCTCGATGCACGCCTCGATGACGAGGTGACCGGCCTCGACGACGCGCCGGACCTCGTCCTCGTCGCGGCGGTCGTAGCAGATGTTGGGATGGAGGTTGCCGTCGCCGGCATGGAGCACGTTCGCCAGGCGCAGGTCGCGCTCGCGGCAGATCTCGGAAGTCCGGCGTACGAGCTCGCGCAGCCTCGTGCGCGGGACCACGGCGTCCGCGACGAAGAGGTCCGGAGCGACGCGCCCCATGGCCCCAAACGCGCCCTTGCGACCCGCCCACAGGGCCAGGCGCTCGCCGGCATCGCGCGCGGTGCGCACGTCGATCGCGCCGTGGCGCCGGCAGATCGCGGTCATGTCCGCGATCGTCCCGACGACCTCCGGCTCGGCCCCTTCCGCCTCGAGCAGGAGCACCGCCTCGACCTCCTTCGGATACCCCGCGGCGAAGACGCTCTCCTCGACGGCCTCGATCGTGAGCTTGTCCATGATCTCGAGGGCCGAGGGCTCGAGCCGCGCGGCGATGATCTCGGAGACGGTGGCGCAGGCCTCGTCGAGATCGGGGTAGAGAGCGAGCACCACCTCCACCACCGGCGCGAGGGGCACGAGGCGAACGGTGACCTCGGTGGCGACGCCGAACGTCCCCTCGCTGCCCACGAACAGACCGACGAGGTCGTAGCCCGTCGGATCGAGCGCCGGCTCCCCCAGATCGATCACCTCCCCGTCGTAGGTCACCACGACCATGCCGAGCACGTGCTGCGACGTGGTGCCGTGCCGGAAGGTGTGGGGGCCTCCCGCGTCGTTGCCGACGTTGCCTCCGATGGTGCACGCCTTCTGGCTCGAGGGGTCGGGAGCGTACCGCAGCCCGTACGGCCGGCACGCCTCGCTGAGGTCGGCGTTGACGACGCCGGCCTGCACGCGGGCGAAGCGATCCCGCGGCTCGATCTCGAGCACCTCCCGCATGCACGCGGTCGAGACGACGGCGCCCCCCTCGACCGGCGTCGCGCCCCCGGTCAATCCCGTTCCCGCTCCGCGGGGCACGACGGGCACCTCCGCCTCGGAGAGAATGCGGAGCACCCGCGCGGTCTCCTCGGTCGTGCGGGGCAGCACGACGACGGCGGGCCGCTGGTGGATCAGGGCGCAGGAGTCGGATTCGTAGGTGAGCAGCCGCGTGGGATCGTCAACGACGCCGCGAGGGCCGACGACGTCGACGAGCCGGGAGGTGAGAGAGGACTCCATTCAGAAGTCGATTCTACTCAACCTCCACCAGCCGATCAGCAGCATGAGGGCCGCGAACGCCACCGAGGAGGCGATGGAGAACAGGATGTTGAACTTGAGGGGTGCGTACAGGCCGAAGCGCCGGTCGTACTCCCCGGACTCCATCGCGAAGCGCAGGCTGGCGCACACGTCCCGGAACACGGCGTCCGACTCCTCTCCCGGGGGAGAGCGGTAGTCGAGCGCATACGTCCATTCCTTGCCGCGGAAGGCCACGAGGTGGTGCTCCACCGGAGCGCCCGCCCCGCCGGCCGTCCACGTCAGGCACTGGTTCTGGAAGCCGAGCACCGGCTGGTCGGGCTCGTCCTCGTCGCCCTCGTACTGGCGGAGGGGCCTGCGCTCGATGTCGGTCGTTCCCACCGCCGCGGCGAGGTCCTCCTCGAGGAGATCGACCGCCTCGCGGAGCCACTGCTGCCGCTCTCGTACCTTGCCGCTCGCCCGCTCGAACTCGACGATTCGCGTGGCCCGCCGCCAGAGTCGAACCTCGCGGCCGTTCGCGCCGTGGGCCTTGTACTCGAGCTCTCCGAGGTGCTCCAGTACCGCCTCCGACCAGCCCGCTTCGTCCGCGTCGGCCGCCGATTCCTCGTCCATGCCGCCCGGCACCTCGGTGATCTGGAATCCCGTGGCCCGGTCCTCGTAGGGCAGGTTCGTGAACGCCTTGCGCATCTTCTGCGCGATGCGGCGGGAATCGCCCGTCTTGGGCAGCGTGTAGTGCAGGGTCTCGATGGTGCCGCTCCAGAGACGACTGAAGAGGCCGGGTCCATCGTCTTCCATCTCGACCTCCGGCTCGACGACCGGCGTCGGAGCGTTCGCCCCGGTCTCCCAGACCATGTGGACGCACCCGTTGCCGACGAAGAACAGGACGGTCAGCAGGATCGAGGCCACCGTGCTGCGAGTCAGCACGCCGATCAGCATGGTGACGGCGTAGATCAGGGCGAACATGTAGGTCATCGTCGGAGACGCCCACAGGATGCCCACGTCGTGGTGGCCGGATACGACGAGCAACCCGAGGTACACGCCTACGACCAGGATCCCCGAGAGCGCGCCGACGAACACGATCCCCGCCAGGTACCGGGACAGGAAGAGCAGGAGCCGCGACGTCGGCTTGTGGAAGAGCACGTCGGCCGCTCCCTTCTCGATCATGCGCGGCACGAAGAAGGCGGTGGCCGCGATGCAGAACAGGACGCCCGCCCAGCCCGAGATGAGGAGGACGAGGTAGACGAAGCTCTCGATGAGGGCTCCTCGGGCGTCCAGGCTCGAGGACATCGGGATGTTGAAGGCCCCGAGGATGTCCCCGTAGCTGCTCGTCTGCAGGCCGAACAGAAACGCCACCTCGTCCTCGCGAAACTGGACGAGGACCGTGAACAGGATGGGGATCACCGCCAGCACGGCGAGGATCCGGAAGACCCAGTTGTCCAGCACCTGGTGGAAGGCGTCGAGCACGAGCGCCTTCAGAACGTTGGGATTCATCAGTTCTCCTCCCGGATCATCTCGATGAAGGACTCTTCCAACGTCAGCTTGCGCTGGTCGATGTTGCGGATGCCGATCCCCGCGCCCCGGAGCCGGTCGACGACCTGGTTCTGCTCGTCCTCGTCGAGAGCCATCTCGAAGGTCCCGTCCTCGGGTCGGAAGCCCTGTCCGAGCCCCTCGAGCAATCGCCTCACGTCCGCGTCCGCGGTCTTGTCGATCTCGAAGCGAACGAGGCCGGTGCGGGGCGTCAGCTCGCCGATCGTTCCCTCCCGGATGATCTTGCCCTTCGACATGATCACCACCTTGTCGCACACCTTCTCCACCTCCATCAGGAGGTGAGAGTTGATGAAGACCGTCGTCCCCTTGTCCCGGAGCTCGCTGACGATCTCGCGGACCACGGCGCGGCCGATGGGGTCCACGCCGTCGGTGGGCTCGTCGAGGAAGATCAGCTCGGGCTCGTGGATGAAGGCCTGGGCGAGGCCGATCCGCTGCGACATCCCCTTCGAGTATTCGCGCACCTTGCGGTCCGCGTCCTTCGTCATGCCCACGCGCTGGAGCCAGCCGGGGATGCGCTCCTCGAGCCAGGCCTGGCTCATGCCCGAGTACATCCCGTACAGCTTCAGGACCTGTCGTCCGCTCAGGTATCCGGGCAGCCGGTGAGCCTCGGGGAGGTAGCCGATCCGGAACCGGGGCTTCACCGTTCCGGCCGGCTCGCCGAGGAGCCGCGCCTCGCCGTCCCAGCCCTTCACGAGCCCGAGCAGGATCTTGATGAACGTGGTCTTGCCCGCTCCGTTCGGCCCGAGCAGGCCGAAGATCGAGCCGCGGCCCACGTCCAGGTTGACGCCGTCCAGGGCGCGAAAGCCCTTCCTTCGGAAGCGACGCCGGAACGTCTTGCCCAGGTTGCTCACCGAGATCAGGTTGTCCGTGTCGACCATGGTTCTCCCTCGGGTGGACCGGTGGGGATCAGGGAAGAGTGAGGCGGGCGGCGCCGATCCAGCCGGCGGCGGGGCCGAGGATTGCCCGCTCGATCGAGATACCCGTTACGCGAACCGGTCGGGCCCATTCTGCGATGCCCTGGCGGATTCCCTCCTCCATCGTGTCGAGAGCGGCCGAGAAGCCCCCCCCGAAGACGAAGGTCCGGAGATCGAGGACGGTCACGATCGCGGCGAGGGCGTGCCCGAGGTCGAGGCCCACCTCGTGGAGCAGGTCCCGCTCTCCGCCCGATCCCTCGCGGGCGCGCGCGGCGAGCCGCTCGAGGTGCCCCGGGTCCTCCGGGGGGAGCGAGCGCTCGATCGCCCGCCGCCGGACCGCGGTGGCGGACGCGAGGGTCTCGACGCAGCCCCGCGCCCCGCAGCCGCAAGGCGGCCCCGCGGGGTCGACGACGACGTGCCCCGACTCGCTGGCCATCCCCTCGCCGACGAAGAGCCGGCCGTCGAGGATCAGCCCGCTGCCGATGCCGGTGCCGAGGGTCAGGACGAGGACGCGGGGCCGGCCCTTCGCCGCGCCCTGCCACTGTTCGCCGAGGGCGGCGACGTTCGCGTCGTTCTCGATGCGCACGCGCTCCGGCGCGATCCCGAGCTGCTCGGCGAGTCCGCTCCGCACCTGCACCCCGTTCAACCAGGGCAGGTTCGGGCTGAGCTGGACGAGGTCGCGGGCGGGATCGAGCATCGCGGGGAGACCGACGCCCACGCCGTGGCGGAGATCTCCTTCCGACAACCGCCGTACGCGTTTCGCGATCGTCTCGAACAAGAGCGAGGCCTCGAGGGGGTCGGGCAGGGGGGCGGCCTCCTCGGCGAGGACACGCCCTTCCTCGTCGATCGTCCCGAGCTTGATCGCGCTTCCGCCGACGTCGACGCCGATCAGGTTCACGGCGTTCTCAGGCGCTCTCCATCCGCGCCTTCACCCGACGGGTAACCCGGCGATAGGCCTTGAGATACTCGGTCGCCGTCGCCTCCCACGAGAAGTCCTGGCTCAGGGAGCGGGCGACGAGCGCCTTCCACTTCGCCGCATCCCGGTAGGTCTGGATGCAGGTGTTGATGCCCGCCATGAGCCCCTCGCCGGAGTAGGGGCTGAAGTGGAAGCCGAGGCCCTTCTTCTCGTTGGTCGTCTGGTCGATCACCGTGTCCTGGAGGCCGCTCCCGGAGTAGACGATCGGAACGACCCCGTAGCGCATCGCGATGGCGAACAGCGGGTTCGACGGCTGGTAGTGCGAGGGGAGCAGCAGGATGTCCGCGCCGCTCATCATCATGTGGGCGGTGTAGGCGTTGTAGCCCTCGACCACCCGCAGACGGCCGATGTGGGCACCCTCCAGGGTGGAGAGCCGCTGGGCGCTCTCCTTGCGGCCGGATCCCATCACGATGAGCTCGATGTTGCGCTCGAGGATCTGGGGCAGCATCAGCTCGATGAGGTCGTACCCGCTGTCCGCGTCCCAGCGACCGATCGAGCAGGCGATGGGGGTCCGCGGACCGTTGTCGAGCTTCAGGACCGCCTGCAGCGCCGCCTTGCACTTGCGCTTGCCCGCGAGGTCGACGTCGTCGGCCCCGAAGTTGGCGGGGAGGACCGGATCGGTCGCGGGATCCCAGGCGCGGTAGTCGATCCCGTTGTTGATCCCGACCAGCTCCTTCTTCCGCCGCAGGAAGGTGTCCTCCAGGCCGTAGCCGCGATCCCGCTCCTGGATCTTCGCGGCATGGCTCGGCGAGTGGGTGCCGATGACGGTGGAGAACTCGGCCCCCGCCTTCATGTAGTTGACCTTACCCCCGAGCTCGATGCCCTCCACGTGGCGGAAGAGCTCGTGGGGGATTCCGATGTGGGGGAGGATCTCGCGCTCGAAGCTGCCCTGCATCGCCAGGTTGTGGATGGCGAAGTACGTGCCGGCGTGCGTGGCGTGGTGCTCGAGGTCCGGATCGATGTACTCCAGCTTGTGGTAGAGGGGCACCAGACCGGCCGTCCAGTCCATGCAGTGCAGGACGTCGGCCCGGAACTCGAGATCGGCCAGCGACATCAGGACGGCCCGGGAGAACAGCGCGTAGCGGCGCCAGTTGTCCGAGTACGGGCCGTCGTCGCCCCCGTAGGGGTGCCGCGACCCGAAGAAGGGCTCGTTCTCGAAGAGGTAGACGGGGAGGTCGCCCAGCCTTCCCTCCATGACGCGGAAGCGCTGGGTGAGGTTGCCGTCCCGGACCTGCAGGGAGGCCCGCTCCACCAGCTCGCCGAGGGCCTCCGTCTCCACGTCCTCGGTCCACGGCAGGAACAGCCGGACGTCCTGGCGAACGTCGCGCATCGCACGGGCCAGGGATTCGGCGACGTTGGCCAGATTCGTACGCCGTACCAGGCTCTGGAGCTCGGGAGTGATGAAGGCGATTCTCAAGGGTTTCGAATCCCCACCGGCCCGTTCCGACCTCGCGCTCGCCCCGATTCCGGTCCGCGGGACCCCGTTCGGGGCCCCCGACCCGGGGAGGGAGGGAGGGGGAGGGCGGAGCGAATCGACGCGCACCCTAGGAAAGTGCCCCCGCAAAGTCAGGGGCGAGGAACGATGCGCCGCCGTAACCCCTTGAAACACAGGGGATTACAAAATCCGATAACCGCAGCGTCTGTTTTCTGTCAGGAGCGAATCGAGCCCGGAGCCCGCTTCCGGTGCCTCCGCTCCCTCAGTGGCCGCCGCCCCGCGCCTCGTACTCCCGGATCGCCTCGGGCAGGAGCCTCTGGAGGTCCGCGACCCGCGTCTCGTGCGAGGGGTGGGTGGAGAGGAACTCCGGGGGACCGGAGCCGCTCGCGGAGTGCATGCGCTGCCAGAAATCCACCGCGGCGCGCGGATCGTAGCCGGCCCGGGCCATGTAGATCAGGCCGATGTGGTCCGACTCGGACTCGGCCGAGCGACCGAAGGGATTCTCGGCCAGGTACTGGTAGCCCACCTCCGCGAGCCCCTGGTAGTTCCCGAGGTTGGCGTACTCCAGGACGAGCCCGATCCCCAGCGCCCGCGTCATCCGCTCCGTGCCGTGCCGCGCCACGACGTGGCCGATCTCGTGGCCCATGACCACGGCCAGGCCGTCCTCGGTGGCGGTGACGGGCAGGATCCCGGTGAAGACGGCCATCTTGCCCCCGGGGAGGGCGAAGGCGTTCACGACGCTGTCGTCGTCGATCAGGCGGACCTCCCACTCGTAGCCGGGGTCGTCGGCGACCGCGACGAGGCGCGACATGACCCGCTCGACCATCTCCTTTCGGGGCCCCGAGGTGACGAGCGGAGCCCCTCCGATCGCCTGGTCGTAGGCCTCGATCCCGAGCTGGACCTCGTCGCTCGTGCCGAAGAGCGGGTTGAACGCCGAGCGCCCCGTGACGGGCACGGTATGGCAGCCGCTCGACACGACGGCCGGGCCGAGCGTCCCCAGGACGAAGACGAGGGTCAGGGCCAGCCGCCCGACCGCCCTCCGCAGGGTCCTGGCCCGGTTGGTCGTGGGTCGCGGGATCGGATAGGATGCCGCGCTCTTCTGTGCCCCTGCCCCGATCTCTCCTGCTGATTCCATGGTCTCGTCCTCCGGTTCGTTCGGTGCCCGCCCCACCAGTATGGCCCAACCCCCGCGACGGAGCGAGGGGCCATTCCCCGGTCCCCAATCCGGCCCGAAGGAGGCCTGAGCCATGAACCACCGCCCCCTGCTCCTGGTCATTCTCGACGGCTGGGGCTTCCGCGCGGAGGCCGAGAACAACGCGATCGCCCGTGACGCGGGCTTCTACCAGGACCTGCTCGCCGGCTTCCCGAACACCGTGCTCTCGGCCTCCGGCGAGGAGGTGGGGCTGCCCTCGGGCCTCATGGGCAACAGCGAGGTGGGCCACACGAACCTCGGAGCGGGTCGCGTCGTGTTCCAGGACATCACCCGCATCGACAAGTCGATCCGGGAGGGGGATTTCTTCGAGAACGGGGCGATTCGGGCCCTGATGCACCGGGTGCGTCGCGACGGCAAGCAGCTCCACCTGATCGGTCTGATCGGGACCGGTGGGGTGCACGCGAGCGAGTTCCACGTCAGAAACCTGCTCGAGATGGCCGCCACGGAGGAGGTTCCGGCCGACAAGGTCGTCGTCCACGCCCTGATGGACGGCCGCGACACGCCGCCCCGCTCCGGCGCGGGCTTCCTCGAGACCCTCGAGGGCGACATCGCGAAGGCGGGGATCGGTCGGATCGCGTCGGTGGTCGGCCGCTACTGGGCGATGGACCGCGACAAGCGGTGGGAGCGGGTGGAGCGCGCCTACGAGCTCCTCACCCGCGGAATCGGCGAGCGTCACGACACCGCCGCCCAGGCCATCGCCGCCTCCTACGCCGAGGAGGAGAAGGGCGACGAGTTCGTCGAGCCGCGGATCATCGGCGATCCTACGCAAGGTCGCCTGGAGGACGGCGACGGCGTGCTCTGCTTCAACTTCCGCGCGGACCGCATGCGCCAGATCTGCATGGCCCTGGGCTTCGATGACTTCACCGACTTCGAGCGCAAGGTGCGTCCTTCGCTCGAGATCGTGACCATGACCCAGTACCGCGACGACTTCCCCTTCGCGGTCGCCTATCCGCCCCGGGAGCTCAAGGGCGTGTTCTCCGAGGTGATCAGCGCCGCCGGCCTCCGCCAGGAGCGCATCGCGGAGACGGAGAAGTACGCCCACGTGACCTTCTTCTTCTCCGGGGGCGCCGAGGCGGAGGTACCCGGCGAGTCGCGGACCCTGATCCCCAGCCCGAAGGTCGCGACCTACGACCTCAAGCCCGAGATGAGCGCCTACGGGGTCGCGGACGCGGTCCTGAAGTCCTTGAAGCGTGGCGAGACGGACGTGTACATCGTCAACTTCGCGAACGCGGACATGGTGGGGCACACGGGGATCCTCCCCGCCGCGGACGAGGCGGTCGTCGCCGTCGACCGTTGCCTGCAGCACATCGTGCCCGAGGTGACGAAGCGCGGAGGCCTGATCGCGATCACCGCGGACCACGGCAACGCGGAGATGATGTGGGACGCGGCGAACAACCAGCCCCACACCGCCCACACGACGAATCCGGTGCCGATCGTCTTCTGTGCCGACGACCTGGTGGGGGCGAAGCTCCGCGCGCGGGGCATCCTCGCCGACGTGGTGCCCACCCTGCTCGAGCTGACCGGTCTGGAGCGGTCGCCGGGCATGGACGGCGTCTCGCTGCTCGACGAATGACTTCTCGGCTCGGAACGGGGGTCGCGCTCGGCTTCCTTCTGATCATCTCGTCGAACCTGCTCGCCGGCTTCTGCTATCCGATGCAGAAGCTCGCCCTCGAGGGTCTTCCCCCCGCGACGATCACCCTGGTCCGCACGTGCATCGGTCTCGTGCCGATGACGATCCTGGTGTGGCGGCGCGGTATCGATCTGGCGAGCTACACGACGAGCGAGCGGTGGCGCCTGCTCCTCTTGGGCACGATGGCCTACGCGGCGCCCATGCTCCTGGGGGTCGTGGGAACGGATCTGTCGACCGCGTCGAACGCCTCCATCCTCATCCTGCTCGAGCCGGCCACGATCGTGATCGCCGCGTGGCTCTTCCTGCGCGAGCGGATCGGCCGGCGGAAGCTCGTCGGCCTCTGCCTCGGTCTCTTCGGGGCGTTCGTGATTGTCATGGAAGGTGCGTCGCTGGGCGACCTCCTGGTGGGCGAGCACTTCACCGGCAACCTGATCCTGGTCGCCCACGCGATCCTGTGGGGCTTCTACACCCCGATCGCCAAGCCGATCATCGCTCGCCACGATCCGATCGAGGTGACCCTGTTCACCCTCGCCTGCTCGATCCCGGGTCTCATTCCCCTCGCCGCCCTCGAATGGAACCAGTGGACCTGGGGCACGGAGGCGTTGCACGCGCTCGTGTGGTGTGTCGTCCTCGGCATCTTCATCTCCTTCCTCGCCACGTTCTTCTGGGTCGCCTCCCTCCGCTACCTGCAGGCTTCCGCCATCGCCCCCTTCGTCTTCCTCCAGCCCCTCGCCGGCGTGCTCGTCGCCACGCTCGCCCTCGGCGAAACCCTGACCGCCTACGCGGTCGTCGGCGGCGCCCTGATCGCCCTCGGCGTCCTCGTCGCGATGCGCAGCCGCGCGGCGAGCGGTTGATCGAGGCCTCGTCCGGGCCAGGCGAGTAGAGACTGGGCCTTCCCCTGCTGGTAGGCTGCGTTAGGCCATGCGATGTCCGGCGTGCTCGCGGGAGCTTCCCGAGGGGAGCGAGAGCTGCTCGCATTGCGGTGCGAGCGTGCGGTCGTCGTCCGTGCTGTCGATGCACGGGATGGACGAGGGGGAGGAGGCGTCGGAGAGGACGGCCCCGCGACCACCCTCGTCACGGATCGATGCGGGGAGGTTCGCGGCGGGGACGGTGCTGGGGGAGAGGTACCGGATCGTCGGGCGGCTCGGGGAAGGGGGGATGGGGGATGTGAATCGGGCCGACGACCTCGTGCTCGAGGAACCGGTGGCGCTCAAGTTCCTGCGCGCGGAGCTCACGGGGGACGCGAGGCTGCTCGGCAGGTTCCGGCGCGAGGTCCGGCTCGCGCGGGCCGTCACGCATCCCAACGTCTGCCGCGTCCACGACCTGGGCGAGGTCGAAGGGACCGCGTTCCTCTCCATGGAGTACGTCGACGGCGAGGACCTCGCCTCGCTCCTGCACCGCGTCGGGCGGCTGACCCACGACAAGGCTCTCGACCTCGCGCGGCAGCTCTGCGCGGGGCTCGCGGCGGCGCACGCGAAGGGCGTGCTCCACCGCGACCTGAAGCCCGCGAACGTCATGGTCGACGGGCGTGGGCGGGCGCGCATCACGGACTTCGGTCTTGCGGTGGCGGCCGGCGACGACGACGGCGCCCTCGCGCACGCGGGAACGCCGGCGTACATGGCGCCCGAGCAGCTCGCGAGCGGCGAGGTCGGCGAGAAGAGTGACCTGTACTCGCTGGGGCTCGTGCTCTACGAGCTCTTCACCGGAGAGCGCGCCCACCCCACCGACGATCCCGCCGAGCTGCGGCGGCGACACGCGGCGGCGAAGACGAAGCCGCCCTCGGCCGTGCGGCCGTCGATCGATCGAGTGGTGGAGCGCACGATCCAGCAGTGCCTCGAGACGAACCCCGCCCGCCGGCCCGCGTCCGTCCTCGCGGTGGCCGTGGCGCTCCCCGGCGGCGATCCCCTCGCCGCCGCCCTCGCCGCGGGAGAGACGCCGTCACCCGAGCTCGTCGCCGCCGCGGGCGAGCTGGGAACTATGCCTCGACGCGCCGCGATCGCCCTGGCGCTCGCGATCCTCGCCCTCCTCGCCGTGTTCACGTGGCTGAATCCCCGGTGCAAGGACTTCGGCCGGAGCGAGCTCCCCCTCGCCCCCGAGGTCCTCGCCCACCGCGCGGGCGAGCTGCGCGAGGCTCTGGGCTTCGACGACGTCTCGCGAGATCGCGCCTTCGGCTTCGCCGCGGACCGGGACGTGCTGCACCACCTCGCGCGCGAGGACGCCGCGCCCGGGCGGTGGGATCGGCTCGGCGCGGATCGTCCCTCCCACCTGTACTTCTGGTATCGCGAGAGCCCGGCTCCGCTCGCCCGCACCACCGGCAGCGGGCGGATCCTCCCCGGAACGCCGCCGATCCGGAGCCCGGGAGAGGTGGGGGTGTGGCTCAGCCCCGCCGGGC
Source organism: uncultured Planctomycetaceae bacterium (assembly GCA_964428225.1). Taxonomy (GTDB): domain Bacteria; phylum Planctomycetota; class UBA1135; order UBA1135; genus JBFMCU01. The sequence continues at coordinate 7,328 of CAYRXS010000059.1, read as the reverse complement.
GGCTGCTCTGCTTCGCCGCCCCGCCGAGCGCCGAGGAGGCCGGGGACGCGGTGGACTGGGAGGAGGTCTTCACTCTCGCCGATCTCGACCCCGGTGCCTTCCGCTCCGACTCTCCGCACTTGCCGCCCTCGCTCTCCTGCGACGAGCGCCTGGTCTGGACGGGCGTCTTCCCCGAGGATCCCGAGATCCCCCTGACCGTTGTCGGCGAGAGCTGGGAGGGACGGCTCGTGCTCTTCCAGCTCCTCGGACCCGACGAGTGGGCGCTCGGCACCGAGCCCGTCGGGGCGAGCGGTACCACGACGAGCTACCACTGGGCGGAGCTCCTCGTCGCCGCGATCGCCCTCCTCGCCGGGATCTTCCTCGCCCGTCGCAACCTCGCGCGGGGCTGGGGCGATCCGCGCGCGGCGACCCGCATCGCGCTCTGGCTCCTCGTGCTGGAGATGCTCGCCTGGCTCCTGCGCACGCACCACGTCTCCCACACCTTCGTGGAGTTCGACAACTTCCGTCGCGCCCTGGGGAGCGCCCTCTACCACGCCGTGTTCGCCTGGGTGTGCTATCTCGCCCTCGAGCCCTACCTCCGCCGGCTCTGGCCCGATCGGATGGTGGCGTGGAACCGCCTCCTGTCGGGACGTCGGCGCGATCCGCTCGTCGGGCGGAGCGTTCTCGTCGGCATCCTCGTCGCCCTGGTGAGCGCGGTGCTCGGGCTCCTGCAGTACCTCGCCGGCGGATGGTGGGGAGGCGCGTGCGGCCCGCCCGGGGCGACGCACTTCTACGCGTGCGACGACCTCGCCGCGGCGTTCGCGGAGCTGCTCGGCGTCGTCCCCGTCGTCGTCGTGCCGACGATGGGCATGCTCCTCGTCCTGGTCGTGACGAGGTCCGTGCTGCGCAGCCGGTGGCTCGCGCTGCTCCCCTTCGCGGTGCTCGCCATCATCATGGGGCCGGACGACCTCCCCGCCGGGATCCCCGCCGTCGACTGGGGAGTGCGCGCGGTCTACGCCCTGCTCCTCGTGTACCTGATGGCCGCGCACGGCGTGCTGGCGCTCGTCGCCGCGTTCGTCACGTATCTGCTCCTGAGCTTCTTCCCCGTCGGCCTCGAGCTCGCGAGCTGGAGCGTCGTTCCCTCCACCCTGCCGATCGTCGTCGTCGTCGTCGCCCTCGGCTTCGGACTGCGCACCGCGTGTCCGCGGCTGCTGGCGTCATAGCGGGGGGGCGCGCGCCCGCCGAAGCCCTCAACGTCCCACGACGAGGTCCTGGGCGTTCGTCAGGTCGAAGCCGCCGCCGACGCGGAGCCCCTGCGTGGAGAGGAGGGCGCCGCAGAGCAGGGGCTCGTCGGGGACGGGGATGGTGAGCGTCGCGGGATTGCCGGACGCGTAGGGACCGTCGAGGAGCTCGCCGCCGGGGGACGTCGCGTCGACGAGCACGTTGCCCCAGGGGCTCCCGTACGTCGCGGGGGCGGCGTAGCCGAGGAGGAAGCTGCCCACCTTGCCCGTCGTGCCGATCGAGGCGACGAAGGAGGTGCCGAGCACCGGAAGGCCCGTCACGTCGTACACCGCCGGGTTCGTGAAGCCGCCCACCGACGGGTTGCGCGGGACGGCCGAGGCCAGCGGGCATCCCTGCAGGCTCAGGACGTAGACCGAGCCGCCGTCGATGCCGTGGGGCGCTCCCACCGCCAGGTCGTCGAAGCCGTCCCCGTCGAGGTCGCCGAGACCCGCCGTGCCGGCGCCGAACCAGTCCGCGTCGGCGAGGCCGCCGGTGAAGCCGCCGGCGGTGTCGCTGATCTTCCACCGCGCCCGGTGGGTGCCGTCGGGGCTCAGGAAGAGGATCCAGGCCGCGCCGCGCCAGTAGCCGCCGTCCTTGTCGCCCTTCTCGCCGACGACGAGGTCGGGAACACCGTCGCCGTCGAGATCCCCCGGGCTCGCCAGGGCACATCCGAAGAAGTCGAGGTCGGACAAGACGAACGTGTCCGCCAGCGTCCGCTGCGACCTCACCGTGCCGTCGGGGCGGAGGAACAGGATCCACGCCTCGCCGACTCCGTTCCCCACCTCCGGCGCGCCCACGACCAGGTCCGGAGTCCCGTCGCCGTCGAGATCGCCGGGGGAGACGAGGGCGCTGCCCCACCGGTCCTCGGGGAGGAGCCCTCCGCCGAAACCCCCGGAGATGTTGCTGATCTTCTGGTGTGACTTGACCGCGCCCACGTTGTCGAGGAAGAGGATCCAGACCGCGCCGCAGTTGTCTCCGCCGTCGTCGTCCCTCCGCGCTCCCGCGGCGAGGTCGACGAAGCCGTCGCCGTCGAGATCACCCAGCGAGCACACCGCGGAGCCGAACGAGTCCCAGTTGTCCAGGAGGACGTTGAATCCCCCCTCGTTCTCGGTGATGCGCAGGTGGGACTTCACGTTCCCGTCCGCCTGCAGGTAGAAGATCCAAACGGCGCCGCGGGTCGAGTGGATGCCGAGGTACTGCGGGTGCCCCACCGCGAGGTCCGGAATTCCATCCCCGTCCAGATCGCCGGGACCGGCCACCGAGCTCCCGAAGTGGGTGGCGGGCATGATGAGGCCGGCGACTCCCGGCGTGTGATTGTCGATCCGCTGCTTCGACTTCACGGTGCCGTCCGCGTCGAGGAGGAGGATCCATACCTCGCCGAGGAATCCCTCGAGGTTGTCGCCGATCGGTGCGCCCACCGCGATGTCGACGTTCCCGTCGCCGTCGAGATCGCCGATCGGAGCGATCGAGGATCCGAAGTGATCGGTCGGGCTCAGGCCGCTGCCGAAGCCGCCCTCGAGCTCGCCGATCTTCTGATGGTCGAGCACGAGGCCCGCCTGGGCTCGAGGGACGGAGGCGGCGAACGCGAGCACTGCGACGACGACGACCGATCGGGAGACGAAGCGACGGGTCCTCATGGCGAGCTCCTCGTCCAGGGTGGCGGTGGGGGGAGAGGCGCGGGGCTGCACTCTTTCCTACGTGCGGACGGGGCTCCGGTTACGTCCTCGCACCGTGGATTCCCCCGCCTCGGCGCCGCTCCCGCAGGGCCGGGCAAACAACCGTCCGCGGAGCGGTTACGTCATCTTCCGAGCCGGCTATGAAGGAGTGGATCACCATCGGGATTCGAGGCCTCCCCCCTGTCGTTCGGGCCACGTTGGATCGATCTCGAAGAGGCGGCCGCCACCCTGCCAGACCACTCGCCCGCCGGAGGATGCATCCATGAAGCACCGATCCCTGCTCGTGCCTCGGCTCGCCGTCGGCCTCCTCGCGCTCGCCCCCGTCGTCTCCGCCGATCCTCCGTCGGAGGACCCGCTCGCGCTCGTTCCGGTCGGAGCGACGCCCGATGCCTGGACGGCCGAGAACGCCGCGCGGGGGATGCGCGCGGTCTTCACGCCCGCGAGCTGCGCATCGACGGCGTCGAGCGGCCGGACGGCTTCCGGCTGCGCCTGAAACGGTGGGGACGCGGGGACGCATTGGAGGCGGTCGAGCCCGCGTCCTGCTCGGTCGAGGATCGCCGCATCGAGTTGCGGCGCGGGGCGCTGACGGAGTGGTACGTCAACGACGAGCGAGGCGTGGAGCAGGGCTTCACGATCGCGGAGCCTCCCGGGCGTGACGGCGCGGGCGCCAACGAGCCGGTCCGACTGGACCTGAGCTTCCCCGGGCGCTTCGAGGCGAACGTGCTCCCCGGCGAGCGCGACGTCGTCTTCGCGTCCGCCGATCGGAGGACCGCGATCCACTACCGCGGCCTGCGGGCCTGGGACGCCGAGGGCCGGGAGCTCGACACGCGCCTGGCCGTCGAGGGGCGCACGCTCTCGATCCTGGTCGACGACCGCGACGCGGTTCATCCCCTGACCGTCGATCCCTGGGTCTGGATCGAGGAGGACGCTCTCTGGGCGAGCGACGGAGAGAACTGGGATCAGCTCGGCATCGACGTCTCGCTCGACGGGGACACCGCGCTGGTGGGCGCCTGGAGCGACGCGGACATGGGGGCGTATACGGGCGCGGCCTACGTGTTCGAGCGCAGCGTGGGGGGATGGAGCGAGCAGGCCAAGCTGCAGGCGAACGACATGGCGGGGGGGGACATGTTCGCGCACTCGGTGGCGCTTGACGGGGACACGGCCGTCAGCGGAGCCAGCGGCGACACCGACTTCGGCGGCTACAGCGGCTCCGCCTACGTGTTCCAGCGCAGCGGGACCTCGTGGCACCAGGAGGCGAAGGTCTTCCCCTCCGATCCGCAGGTCGACGGCCTCTTCGGCTGGGAGGTGGACCTCGACGGGGACACGATGCTGGTCGGGGCCCCGGGTGCGGACTCCGCGGTCGGGCAGGCCGAGGGCGCGGCCTACGTCTTCACGCGCTCGGGGACGATCTGGACGCAGCAGGCCAAGCTCGATGCCGCGAGCGGGGTCGCGCAGGAGCAGATCGGCTCCGACGTGGCACTGGACGGTGACACCGCCCTGCTCGCGGCGGATTACTCAGCCTACGTCTTCGTCCGCACGGGAACCACGTGGACCGAGCAGGCCGAGCTCCCCGCGTGCTGCACGATGTACGGGACCACCGTCGCCCTGTCCGGCGACACCGCCCTCGTCGCGACCGGCCTCCCGGCCACGGTCTACATCTACGTCCGGACCGGCTCGGCCTGGAGCCTCCAGACCGCATTCCTCGAGAACGACCCCCCGGACTACAGCTTCGGGAAATCGGTGGCCATCGACGGCGACCTGGCCCTGATCGGGGGCACCGGCACGGACTGCGGCGATTACGGCGAAATGGGAGCGGCGATCCTGTTCGAGCGAACCGGCGTGACCTGGGCCGAGAAGGCCCGCATCGCGCCCGGGTGCTTCGAGGACAAGACCGGTGGCTTCGCCACCTCTCTCGACCTCGACGGAGAGACGGTGCTGATCGGAGACCCCGGGGCCTTCCAGGTGGCGGACTACTATCTCGGCGCCGCCTTCGTCTACGCGCCCGGGGCGGAGGCCTCCGCCACCTTCCGCAACGCCGGAGCGAACCCCGCGAGCTACGACGCCGTATGGCCGCCGAAGCTCGGCTACTACTACCGCGGCACCGTCGATCTCGCGGGCACGACCGGCCACGTCTTCGCGTGGCTCGTGGGCTACGCGGGGCCGACGACTCTCGCCCTCGGCGGGGGACAGGTCCTGCTCGTGGACGTGTCGGCCGCCGGCGGAGAGTTGCTCGGCGAGGCGATGCAGCCCGGTCCGATCGCGACCTTCGACGTCCTGGTGCCCTTCGACCTGACCTTCCTGGGCTTCGAGGCGAGCACGCAGGCCCTGCATTTCGGGGGCGGCGTCACGCCGTTCGCCCTCTCGAACGCCCAGGACCTGTTCGCCGGCCACTGAGAGGAGGAGAGGAGAGCAACTCTCGTTCGCACGCTCGTCGGCCCGCTCAGACCTCGTCGACCGTCTTGCCCGCGAGAGCTTGCTTCGCCACGGAGTCCATGAGCACGGCGGCGAGGGGGAGCGAAGCCTGCTCGAGCGCGTCGCGAGCCTTCTGCACGCGGGCGAGGTCGTCGCCGTCGGCGGCCTCCTTGCCCTCGGCGACCGCGGCCTGGAGGTCCTCGACGGTCTCGACGTCCAGGCGGTCGCGGGCGCCATCGAAGTTGGCCTCGATGGCGCGGATCATGGTGCCGATCTCCACGCGGAGGTTGGCCACGCGGCTCTTGTCGAAGTCCTCACGCGCGTGTTCGAAGGACTCCTGCAGCATGCCCTCGACCTCGTCGTCGGTCAGGCCGTGCATCGGCTGGACCTCGATCGAGGCCTGGGTGCTCGTCGATTCCTCCTTGGCGGTCACCGTCAGGATGCCGTCCGCGTCGAGCGCGTAGCGCACCGCCACCTTCGGCAGGCCCGCGGGCATGGGGGGGATGCCCGACAGCTTGAACCGGCCGAGGCTGCGACAGTCGGTGGCCAGCTCGCGCTCGCCCTGCACGATGTGGAAGTCGATCCCCGTCTGGTTGTCGGCGTAGGTCGTGAAGCCCTCGGTGGCCTGCGTGGGAACCGGGGAGTTGCGCATGATGATCTTGGAGACCGCGCCCCCCATCGTCTCCACTCCGAGCGAGAGCGGCGTAACGTCCATCAGGAGGATGTCGCGCGTGCCCCCGGCGAGGACGTGCCCCTGCACCGCCGCGCCCATCGCCACGACCTGGTCCGGATCGAGCTCGGTGTGGGGCTCGCGGCCGAAGAAGTCCGCGACACGCGCGCGCACCGCGGGGATGCGCGTCGAGCCGCCGACGAGCACGACCTCGTCGATCCCGTCCAGCTCGAGTCCCGCGTCGGTCAACGCACGGCGGCACGAGGCCATCGTGCGCTCGACGAAGGGTGTGATCAGCGCGTCGAGCTCCTCGCGGGTGACGGTGCGGCGCCAGCGGATGCCCTGCTCGGGAGCCACGATCCGCAGCTCGGCCTCGGGGCGGTGGCTGAGCTCGATCTTGCACCGCTCCGCCGCGAGGCGCAGGCCCTGGCGGAAGGCGGGATCCGCGGCGGTCTCCTCGTCGATCTCGTCGCCGAGCTCGCGGAGGGCCAGGTCGACCAGGGTGCGATCGAGGTCGTCGCCCCCGAGGTGCGTGTCGCCCGCGGTGGAGAGCACACGGAAGACACCCTCCTCGATGGACAGGATGGAGACGTCGAAGGTGCCGCCGCCCAGGTCGTAGACCGCGATCGTACCCCCCTCGCGCTGGTCGAGACCGTAGGCGAGGCTCGCCGCGGTGGGCTCGTTGATGATGCGCGCCACCTCGAGCCCCGCGATCCGCGCCGCGTCGCGCGTGGCCTGGCGTTGCGTGTCGTCGAAGTAGGCGGGCACCGTGACCACCGCCCGGCGCGGCGCCTCCTCGCCGAGAGCCGCGCTCGCGCTCTTCCACGCCTCGAAGAGAATCATCGCGGAGAGCTCCTGGGGCGTGTACCGGCGGCCGCCGATCTCGAACTGGACCACTCCGTTCTCGTTCTCCAAGGCGGGGAAGGGCACGGAGGAGAGGTCGTCGCGCACGTCATCGAGCCCGCGCCCCATGAAGCGCTTGATGCTGAACACCGCCGAGCCCGGATCGTCGACCGCGCGGTGCCGGGCCTCGCGCCCGACGATCGGCTCGCCGTCGGCGGGGAAGCAGATGGCGGAGGGAATGCGCGCGTCGTCCACGTCAGGGTCGCGGTGCAGGAGGGTCGCCCGACCGTCACGCCAGAGCGCGATGAGCGAGTTGGTCGTTCCCAGGTCGATCCCGAGGATCGGCTGGTCCGTTTCGTTCAGGACGTCGAGCTCGAGGAAGGGCATGATTCGTAGGGTTCAAGGACCGATCGGTTCTTCGAGACGGATCTCGGCGATCTCCTTCAGGGTGCGGTTCAGGTAGCGCA
>CAYRXS010000058.1:0-28326 GCA_964428225.1 uncultured Planctomycetaceae bacterium | reverse complement strand
GAGGGGAGTGGAAGGCGACGTGGAAGGGCGAGGGCGGGGGCGTGCTCTTGAACCAGTCGCCGCACCAGCTCGACCTCCTGCAGTGGCTGTGCGGGATGCCCGTGCGCGTCCACGGCTTCTGTGGCTTCGGCAAGCACCACGAGATCGAGGTCGAGGACGAGGTCACCGCGTACCTGGAATACGAGAACGGCGCCACCGGCGTCTTCATCACCTCGACCGGCGAGGCGCCGGGCACGAACCGCCTCGAGATCGTCGGGGAGTCGGGCAAGATCGTCGTGGAGGACGGCGAGGTCTGGCTCACGCGCAACGCGGTCTCCTCCGCGGAGTTCTGTCGCACGGTGGCCGAGTCGTTCGCCGAGCCGGAGACCACGAGCGAGCGGATCTCCGCCGAAGGGACGGGGGGCCAGCATGCGGAGATCCTGGAAAACTTCGTGGCCGCCATCCTGGACGAGGCTCCGCTGATCGCTCCTGCCGCCGAGGGTATTCGGTCGGTCGAGCTGGCGAACTCGATCCTGTACTCGTCGATGATCGAGGCTCCCGTGGACCTGCCGCTCGACGGAGCGGCCTACGAGCGGCGACTCCAGAAGCTGATCGCGGATTCGACGTTCGTCAAGAGGGTCGTCGAGGCCGACGGTCCGGACGATCTGAGCAACTCCTTCAACGTGGTCTGAGGGCACGAGCCATGTACCTGACCGGATTCGCGGACGAAGCGGCGCGGGACATCGAAGGGCAGATTCGCGCGACGCGGGAGCTCGGCTGGTCGCACATCGAATCGCGCAACGTCGACGGCACGAACATCCACGACCTGTCGGATGCCGACTTCGACACGGTCGCCGGCAAGCTCGAGGACGCGGGGGTGAAGGTGAACTGCTTCGGCTCGGCCGTCGCGAACTGGGGCAAGTCGATCGAGGAGCCCTTCGAGTCGTCCCTCGAGGAAGCACGGCGGGCGATCCCCCGGATGCGGCGGCTGGGGACGAAGCTCGTCCGCATCATGAGCTTCGCGGTACGCCCGGATCACGGCCCGGACGACCAGATGGAGGAGGAGCGCTTCCGCCGGCTCCGCGAGCTGCAAGAGATGCTCTCCGACGCGGGAATCACGCCCGTGCACGAGAACTGCATGAACTACGGCGGCATGGGATGGACGTACAGCCGGAAGCTGGTCGAGAACGTGCCCGGTCTAAAGCTCGTGTTCGACACCGGCAACCCGGTGTTCATCGACGACCGGACGAAGGAGCCGCCGTATCCCAAGCAGAGCTCCTGGGACTTCTATTCACACGTCAAGGAGCACGTGGCCTACGTCCACGTGAAGGACTGCCGGTTCGTCCGGGAGCTCCTGGGCGAGATCTTCCCGGAGTGCGAATACACGTTCCCCGGAGAGGGCGACGGGGACGTGAAGAGGATCCTCGCGGATCTGCTCGGTAGCGGCTACGACGGTGGCATCTCGATCGAGCCCCACATGTCGGTGGTCTTCCACGACGACTCCGTCGCGTCGGAGAACGAAGCCATGTATCGCAACTACGTCGAGTACGGCCGTCGCCTGATGGACCTGATCGATCGGATCACGAAGGGCGGCTAGTCGCGGCGCTCGCGCTCCACGCCCCGGTGGAGCAGGTACGCGAGCGATTTGCGCACGAAGCCCCTCGGGTCCGTGACGAGATACCTCGCCGCCTTGCCCGCGAAGCGCAGGGGATGAGAGACGTTCTTCTTCGCCCAGCGCCTCTGGTTGTAGAGGTCGACCTCGCGCGAAATCCGCTTCGCGATCACCGCGTACTCCTCGCGCGTGAGGCTCTTCATGATGTGCATCGACTCGCTCTGGTGGAAGAAGTGGCTCCAGTCGAGCCCTTCGTCGAGGAGCCCGTCACGCAGACACCGGTCGTAGAGCTCGGTGGCCGGATAGGGGGTCACCTTGCTGAAGCAGATGTTCGCGGGGTCGAGGCTCTTCATGAACTCGAGCGACCTCCACAGGGAATCCTCGGTGTCGTCCGGGAACCCGACCATGAAGAAGACCGCCGCGTCGATGCCCGCCTCGCGAAGGTGCCGCGCCGCGGCGTGCGCATGGTCGGGCGAGATCCGCTTCTTGATCGACTTCAGGATGTTGGGATCTCCCGTTTCGACCCCCAGCCGGACCTCCGTGCACCCCGCTCTGCCGAGGGCCCGGGCGATCTCCGGAGTGATCACGTCGACCCGGGTCTCGCAGCTCCACCGGATATCCATGCCGCTCTCGACGATCTTCTCGCAGATCTCGAGCGCGTGGTCCTCGCGGAACGGGAAGACGTCGTCCTCGAAGCTGAAGACGCGAGTTCCGTAGGTGTCGTGGCACTGCTGAATCTCCTCGACGACGTGGGACGGCGAGGCGTAACGCACCTTGCGTGACCACGTGTCGCTCGAGGAGCAGAAGCTGCACGAGAACGGGCATCCGCGGGACGCGAACAAGTATCCGAAAGAAGAGGTGGGCAGCGTCTCCCTCCTGCGGACCCGATCCCGGGCCTGGAACGGCAGCTCGTCCAGATACTCGATGTACCGCATCGGCCCCGTGTCGACGAGCTGCCCGTCCTCATCGACGAAGACGATCCCGGGGACCTTCGACCACTCGCGGGGACGATCGATCTTCCTCATCCACCGGGGGAGCGAGCGCTCGGCCTCCTTGGTGAAGACGACGTCGACGTCGGGCTCGCGCGCGACCTCCTCGGAGAGGGCCGTGGCGTGGGGACCGCCGATGATGACCCGGATCTCCCGACCTTCCGCTCCTCCGACCTCCTTCGCGATCCGCGCCACGTTCAGGCCCGCGACGTACTTCGTCGTCATGGCGCTGATGCCCACGACGTCCGGTCGGAACGAGCGAATCGTTCCGCGAATCTCGTCCCAGATCGGGGCGGTGAGGTCCTTCAGCGTGGAGAAGTACCTCTCGTTGCGAGCGATGGTGTCGTGATGGCTGACGTATCCACGCCCGACGATCTCGTCCGGGTCATGGTCGCAGAGGAGAATCTCGACCACGTGACCCTCCTCCTCGAGCACCGCTCCCAGAGAAGCGAGGCCGATGGGGATCCGGGGCACGTTGTACCCGAACAGACGTGCCCACGGAGGCTCGACGAGAAGGACGCGCTTGCTCATTCGTGGCTCCGGGCGCGCTCGCGCGCGCACCGGACCGATTCTAGCACGGTCCCGGCCGCTCGCCCGGGCGAACCACGACCTCGCGGCCATCCATCACCGGTCGGAAACTTCTTCGGTGTGTCGCTACGCCCAGAGCACGAGGTCCCCGAGATGGAGGCGCGACCAGCCCCGGTCGCTCGCGCGCACTCGGATGCCGTATCCGAACCGGCCGGAGCGCTCCGCGAGGTGGGAGCCCTCGAAGACGTGGATCGATCCCTCGCCCTTGCCGGCGTACGACAGGCCCAGGATCGTCGCCTTCTCCAGGTCGTTCGCGCCCTTCTCGCTTCCCAGGACGACCTCCGCGACGACGTCGTCGGGAGTCAGCGCGCCGAGGTCGACCTCGACCCGGGCGCTCATGGGATCGCCGACGCTCAGGCTGGTCAGGTCCGAGACCTGGGCGCCCACGATGCGGATCTCCGAGAACTGCCGGCGGAGGCGATGGAGCTCCTGAGCGTGGGACTTCAGCTTCGCCTTGCGATCCTCGAGGAGGCCGACGTAGTTGCGGCCGAGCTGTCGATACGCCTTCGCGAAATACTCGCCGACCATGCGATCGGTGTTGAAAGCGGGCGGGATGGTGGCGAGATTCCGGACCACCTTCTCCATCCACCGCCGGGGTAGCCCGGACTCGTCCCGCTCGAAATACGCGGGCAGGACTTCTTCCTCGAGGAGCCGGTACAGGGCCGCGCTGTCGAGCTGATCCTGGAGCTCCTGGTCCTGGTAGACCCGCTCTCCCCCGATCAACCAGCCGTTGGTCCCGTCGAAGGCCTCCGGCCACCAGCCATCACCGATCGAGAGGTTCAACGCTCCGTTGGCCGAGGCCTTCATCCCCGACGTGCCGCTGGCCTCGAGCATCCGCGTGGGAGTGTTCAGCCAGACGTCGACCCCCTGCACCAGGCTGCGGGCGAGGGACATGTCGTAGTTCTCGAGGAAGATCACCTTGCCGGCCAGCTCGTCTTCCCGCGACAGCTTGCAGATGTTGCGGAGAATGCTCTGGCCGATTCCGTCCGCGGGATGCGCCTTGCCCGCGACCAGGATCCGAAGGGGCCGCTCCTCGTCGTTCAGGAGCTTCGCGAGCCGCTCCCGGTCCTCGAAGAGCAGGTGGGCGCGCTTGTACGGAGCGAAGCGCCGGGCGAAGCCGATCAGGAGCGCCCTCCGGTCGAGGCTGTCCAGGATCCGGTTCAGGAGCAGGGGGCTGTCGCCGCGCTCGACGAAGCTGCGCTTCAACGTTGCCCTCATGTTGTCGAGCAGGTCGCCCTTGAGCCGCCGGCGGGCGCTCCACAGCTCCCCCGCGACTTCCGGCGCGGTCGGCTTCGAGAAGTCCTCTCCCATGATCGGGCGATCCGTGACCCCGAGCGCGCGGGCGATGTCGGGATTCGTCCACGTGGGGAGGTGAATCCCGTTCGTGATCGTGTCCACGGGGACCTCGCTCTCGAGCAGGCGGGGCCAGTAGTCACGGAGGAGATTCCGCGAGGCGATGCCGTGAAGCTTGCTGACCCCGTTGCAGAAGGACGAGAAGCCCATCGCCAGATAGGTCATGTTGAACTCGTCGCGCTTCTCCTCGGTCAAGCCCATCTCGTAGAAGCGCTCCCACGGGATGCCCACGGACGCGGAGACGTCCGAGAAGTATTGCCGCATCAACTCCTCGCCGAAGTAGTCGTGGCCCGCGGGCACGGGCGTGTGCGTGGTGAACAGGGTCGACGCACGCACGAGCTCTCGCGCCTCCTCGAACGTCGCCCCTTCCTTGCGCGCCAGGGTGCCGACCCGCTCGATGGTGAGGAACGCGGAGTGCCCCTCGTTCATGTGGTAGACCGAGGGCTGGATGCCGAGCCCCCGCAGGAGGCGGATTCCGCCGCGCCCGAGGACGATCTCCTGCTGGAGCCGGACCTGCTTGTCGCCGCCGTACAGGTGACGGGTGATGTTGCGATCCTCCGCGCGGTTCGACGGGAGATCGGTGTCGAGCAGGTAGAGCGGAACCCGCCCCACGTCCAGGCGCCAGGCGCCCACGTGCAGCTCGCGCCCCGGGAAGCCGATCGAGACCACCAGGGGCTTGCCGTCCGGACCGAGCACCCGCTCGATCGGGAGGTTCCGCGGATCGTTCTCCACGTCCTCCGCGATCTGGTCGCCGGCCGCCGTGACCCTCTGGCTCAGGTAGCCCTTCTGGTAGAAGAGCCCGATGGCCAGGAACGGCAGGTTCAGGTCGCTCGCCGACTTCAGGTGATCGCCGGCGAGGATCCCCAGACCTCCGCTGTAGAGGCGGAGCGACTCGTGGATGCCGAACTCGGCGCAGAAGTAGGCGACGGGGTGTTCCTCGGCGACGCCGGGCTCCCCGGGCTCCTCGAGCTGCCGCCACCAGCGCCCCTCCTCGCGGGGCTCCGCCATGTAGGCGTCGAAACGGTCGAGCACGCGCTTCACCTTCGCGACGTAGTGCTCGTCCCGCGCCTTCGCCGCGACGTCCTCCGGGTACACGCGCTGGAGAAGCAACACCGGATTGTGCTTGGAGATCTCCCAGGAGATGGGGGAGAGCTCCTTGAAGAGCCCGCGGGCCTCGGGGTCCCAGCACCACCAGTAGTTGCGAGCCAGGCGCTGCAATCCCTGCAGGCTCTCCGGCAGCGTGGCGGACACGTCGAAGTGGATCAGCCGCGGCCGCTGGCCCTCCGGAGTCGGTAGCACCGTCAGGGGGCTCTTGCGGAGCTTGGTCCGCGGCCGGGCGGCGCCGACTCGTCCCTCGGCCCGCTCGAGCGCGGCCCGATACGCCGTGTGGTAGTGAACGATGAGGTCCGACCACTCCGTGCAGCCCGCGGTCTCGCGGCACGCGCTCCGCAGGGGCTCGGGATCCGAGCCTCGCGCGAAGAAAGCCTCCACCTCGTCGGCGAGCGCCTTCACGGCTTCGTCGTAGTCGACCTGCATGCGCGAGAGCACCGAGACTCCCTGATCGAAGCCCAGGCCGAGACCTCGCGCCCACCTCCCGAATCCCGCGTAGTCGGAGGTGATCGTCGGCACTCCCAGCGCGACGCTCTCCTGGGGCGTGTAACCCCACGGCTCGTAGAACGAAGGGAAGCACGAGAGGTCCATGGCGCGGATCACCGCCGCGTAGGGAAGGCCCAGGAATCCGTCGTCCTCGTCGAGGTAGATCGGGATCTGGATGACCTTCACCCGCGAGCCGGGAGCGTTGTCCAGGCCGAGGCGGGCGCAGTGCTCGTGCACCGGATCGTGCTCCTCGTCGAACAGGTTGTGCGTGGAGAGCCCGAGCGGTCCCCGGGCCTCGTCGGCGGGCGCGTTCATGCGGTCGAGCACTTCGCTCCGGACCCCCGAGTTGCCGGCGGGAATCAGGACGAAGAGGACGAACGGTCGACCCGGCTCGTCCTTCAACCGGGCCACTGCGCTCAGCAGGAGATCGATGCCCTTGTTGTGGAATTCGTAGCGACCCGAGGTGCAGAGGAACGCGGCGTCCTCGACGCTCTCTCCGAGGAAGCGCGACGCCAGATCCGCGAGCATCCGCCGCGCTTCCGTGCGGGTGGTGGGGCCGGCCATCTCATCCACCACGGAGACGTCGATCCCGTTCGGCAGGACCGGCTCGGGGGTCCTTCCGAGCAGGAGCTCGGCCTCGCGGGCGGTGACCTCGCTGACCGTCGTGAAGGCGTCGGCCTGCCGGGCGCCCGTTCCCTCGAGGGAGTGCTTGGCGACGATGCCGTGGCGTTCGGCGAGCTCCGCGGGAGTCTGGTCCTCCAGGCCGTCCTCCGGAGAGTGCCCGGCGGACGACAGCGTGCGTCCGAGAATCGTGGCGTGGGTCGTGAACACCGTTCCCAGGGCGGGGATACGCTCTTTCAGGTAGAGCATCGCGGAGGCCGTCATCCACTCGTGCGAATGGACGATGGCTCGACCGCGGTCGGCGACGACGTACTCCTCCACCCACTTCTCGATCACCCGGCCGGCCGCCCAGCCGAACAGCACGGGCTCGACGTAGTCCCAGCCTCCCCGGATCGAATCCACGCCGAACCGCTCCCACAGCTCCGCGAGCACGGGGTCCTTCTCCCCGAACGACTGGGAGAACTCGACCAGGATCGTCCGCGGCATCCCCGGCACGCGCCAGCGACCGACCCGCACCGGAATCCCCATGGCCCGGCAGGACTCCGAGAAGTCGCGATAGGCGAGGTCCTCGACGAAGGGAACCTCCTGGTCTTCGTCGCTCAAGAGCCAGGGGCCGATGGCGATGTAGCGGTCACCCAGCTGCTCGACCATGGTCTTGGCCTTGGTCGAGATGACGGTGTGGATCCCGCCGACCTTGTTGCAGACCTCCCAGCTGACCTCGAACAGCGTGAGCGCGTCGGGCAGCGGGGTTCCCTTCGTGGTGTCGTTCATTGGATCAGTTCTTGATAGACGTCGATCAAGGCGTCCGCGCAATGTTTCCAGCCGAGCCGTCCGACCTCCTCGCGGCCCCTCTCGACAAGCCGCTCGCGCAGCTCGGGATCTCCCAGGACGTCGAGGATCTTCTTCGCCATGTCCTGCACGTCCCAGTAGTCGACGGCGAGCTGGCTCTCGAGCACCTCGGTCACTCCGCTCTGGCGCGACACGATGACCGGGACGCCGTGCGAGAGCGCCTCGAGCGAGGCGATGCCGAACGGCTCGGAGACCGAGGGCATGACGTAGACGTCGGCCCGCGCATACGCACCGTCGACCTCCTCGGGACTCAGGAATCCCGTGAAGTGGACGCTTTCCGAGAGGCTCAGGCGATTGACGCGCTCCCTCAGCTCGGAGAGCAGGTCTCCGTCCCCGCTCATGAGGAACCGGACCTCGGGCCGCTCCCTCAGCACGAGCACGGCCGCGTCGAGGAAGTAATCCGGGCCCTTCTGGCCGGTCATCCGGCCGAGGAAGAGGACGAGGGGCCGGTCCTCGGTCTCCGGGCGGGCGGGAGGCTCGCGATGCGGGGCCGGAACGACCGCGTTGTGCACGACGCGCAGCCGATCGGGATCCAGCCGGTAGTGTCGGACCACCGCGTCGGCCGTGTAGCGGCTGACGCAGACCGCCTGGTCCGCGGCGGTCAGGCCCCGCTTCTCGATGGAGCAGATCACCGGGTCGACCCGGCCTCCGCTTCGGTCGTGCTCGCACGAGTGGAGATGGCAGACGAGGGGCTTGCCCGAGACCTCGCGGGCGAGCAGCCCCGCCGGATAGGTCATCCAGTCGTGGGCGTGGATCACGTCGAAGGGCTGCACGCGAGCGATCTCCGCCACCGCGCGCGCGTACCTCTCCACCTCGCGCTCGAGATCCGGGCCGTATCCGCCCTTGGGCTCGAAGGGGCGATCCTCCGCGAGCTCGTCGAGGCTCCGCTCGTAGCCGGCCCGGCCCATGTACGGGCGCAGGAGAGAGCGGACGGCGAGCAGGTCGATCGTCGGCTCGTGGGGGAGAGGCCGGTGCTCGACCGCCCGCCCCTCGAGCAGATCGTCGAGATGGTTGCACCCGACCACCTGGGCGAACCGACGGTCTTCGTTGCCGTGCGCGCACGGGAGCACGAGCAGCACGTCCACCTCACGCCGCGCCAGGCCGCGGGTGATCCCGTGGCAGGCGGTGCCGAGCCCGCCCGAGATGTTGGGAGGAAACTCCCATCCCAGCATCAGGACTCTCATGGGTTTCGACTGCACGCGAGCATCGCCCGCGAGCGCAAGTACTCCGCGGTGTTCCAGGCCTGCGCGACGGTGCCGCCGGGGCGGTGGGGCGGATCTCCGTCGTAGACCTCGGAGATGTGGTTCAGGCCGCAGCGGTTCAGCTCCGGCGCGAAGGCGTCCCACAGGGAGCCGAGCTCCGCGCGCTCCTTCCGGCGCACTCCCTTCGCGCGCAGGAAAGCCTCGCAGTAGAAGCCGAGCAGCCAGGGCCACGCGGTTCCCTGGTGGTAGGCCTCGTCGCGTTCCCGTGGGCCGCCCCGGTAGTGGGGTACGTAGTCGGGATCGTGGGGGGAGAGAGTGCGAAGTCCGCGCGGAGTCAGGAGCTCGGCGCTCGCGCGGTCGACGACGCCCGCCCGCTGCGCGCGCGTGAGGGGGCTGAGCTCCATCGACGCCGCGATCACCATGTTGGGACGCACGCGCCGATCCGCCACTCCGTCCTTCCAGCGGTCGGCGAGGTAGCGGCCGTCCTCCAGCCAGAATCGCTTCAGGAAGCTCCTCCGCGCCCGCCGCCGCCGCTCCGTCCACCGCCTCTTCGACGGGCGGTCGCCGACGGTCCCGGCGAGCTTCTCCACGTGCTGCAGGAGCGAGTACCACAGCGCGTTGATCTCGACCGCACAGCCGTCGCGCGGCGTCACCGGTCCGTCCTCGGTGCGCGCGTCCATCCACGTGGCGTTCAGCTCGGCATCTCCGGCGACGATGAGCCCGCTCTCGTCCGCCGCGATCCCGAGGTCGGTGCCCTCGAAGTACGCCCGGGCGATCTCGTCCAGGGCGGGCCGGAGCTCGTCGCCCACCTGCTCGCGCGGCGCTCCCGCCCGCTCGTAGAGTCGCACGGCGCGCGCGAACCACAGCGACGCGTCCGCCGAGCCGTAATGGCTGTCCTCCCGGTTCGTTTCGAAGATGTTGGGGAGCAGGCCGTTTTTCAGGTACCGCAGGGCCGCGGACAGAGCGTGACCGCAGCTCTCCACCTCGCCGCGTCCCAGGGTCAGGCCGGGCAGGGAGATGTAGGAATCCCGACCCCATTCGACGAACCACGGGTAGCCGGCGTTCACGCCCGGGCGGCCGTTCGGCGTGCGATAGAGGAAGTCGTCCGCGGCGAGGGCCACGCGGGCGTCGGCGAGGCGGTGGCGTGTCGTCCACGAGCCCGCCTGCGCCTCCCGGCGTTCGCTCTCCCGCGTCCACTCCGCGACCGGATCTTCCACCGGCGCCCCGGTCGTCGCCGCGACCACGATCTTGACCTCGCCCCCCGCGGGAATGCGGAGGACACCGGGGCTGAACTCGTCCTCGCTACCGGTGAAGCCGCGCGCCTCGTCCTCGGCGAAGGCGATGCCGCGGTACCAGACGGGATCGGCTCGGAATCCGAACCGAGCTCCCCCGACGGTGATGTGGATCGGGGGCAGGGCGTCGTAGGGCCGACACCGGATCCCATCCGGAATCGGCTCGGTCCGGGGATCGAGCGCGTCGTTCTCGACGGTGAGGGCGTCCGCCTCGCGGAAGGGGAGGAGGGGGCGGAGCTCGAGCGCGAGCTCGCGTTGTCCCGAGGAGACGCGGTAGCGGCAGAGCACCGCCGGTCGGCCCCGCATCATCATCACCTCGCGCCGCACGCGCGTGTCGCTGCGGCGGTAACGGCACGAGGGATAGGGTCGAAGCTCGAAGCTCCGGATCCACCGGTTTCCCTCGGGCGACCACGTGTCGGCGTAGCGCGCCATCGAGATCGGGAACGACTCCTCGGCGGCGTCCACGAGCTCATCGAACCGTGAGAGGAAGACATGCCGTCGGCCACTCCCCGAGGGCCGGCCTACGAGCAGACCGTGATAGCGGCGCGTGGGACAGAGCAGGGGCGTCGAGGAGGCGTAGCCGCCGAGCCCATCGGTCTCCAGCCATTCCCGGGACAGGACGCGCCCCGGGGCGACGAGCTCGTCGTGTTCGAACCGGATCAAGACGGCGTCTCGAGACGTTACGGCAGGCATGGAGAGCGGGATGCGAATAGCCGGACGAGGGGGACGGACCCCGGATCCGGGGTTCAGATGGTGGCGGGGGCCCAATAGGTTAGGAGCCACCTCGCCGACTGCAACCTCCACGGTCCAATCGCCGCGTACTCCCGGCCATCCCTCCCCGCTCGGAGGCCGTCGAGGAGCCGTTAAATGCCGGCTGGTCATTGCCCTGCCCCGGGCCGGGCGGTACTGGTACCACCCGCGAATCACGTCACGCGGACCGGTTCGGTGCGAACGAGTTCCGGACCTTGCCCCTCGTCCCGGCCCCGATCGGTGGTTCGCGCGAGCCGGAGGAGCCCCGCATCACGAAGACAAGCCCATGGCCACCGCCAAGCGATCCGCCCCATCCCCCACCAATCCCCGCATCCTGATCGTCACGCCGGAGATCACCTATCTGCCGGCGGGCATGGGGAACATGGCGAACCGGATGTCGGCCAAGGCCGGCGGGCTGGCCGACGTCTCGGCCTCTCTGGTCTCGGCGCTCTTCGAGATGGGGGCCGACGTGCACGTCGCCCTTCCGCACTATCGCCGCATGTTTAGCGTGGAGGTCGGCCGGCTGATCAGCGACGAGCTGCGTCTCTACCGGAGCAAGCTGCCCGACGATCGTATCCACCTCGCCGAGGATCGAATCTTCTACTACCGCACCGAGATCTACAGCAACGACTCGTTCGAGAACCCCAAGATCGCCCTCGCTTTCCAGCGCGAGGTCATCAACAACATCATCTCGGTCGTGCAGCCGGACCTGATCCACTGCAACGACTGGATGACGGGTTTGATTCCCGCGTACGCCCGACGCCTCGACATCCCCTGTCTGTTCACGCTGCACAACATCCACACGCGCAAGCTGGTGCTGGCGGAGGTCGAGGACCGCGGAATCGACGCGGCGGGATTCTGGCCCGGCCTGTTCTTCGAGTACCCTCCGGCGGATTACGAGGAGAGCCGGGACCACAACCCGGTCGACCTCCTCGCCAGCGGCATCTTCGCCTCGCATTTCATCAACACGGTGAGCCCCTCGTTTCTGAACGAGATCACCGAGGGCCAACACGACTTCATTCCGGGGCAGATCCGAAGGGAGATCGTGGCCAAGCATCAGGCGAGTTGCGCCACCGGGATCCTGAACGCCCCGGACGAGGCCTATCGTCCCGAGACGGACGAGCACATCCCGTTCACGTACACGCCCAGGACGCACGCCGAGGGCAAGCGTCAGAACAAGGTGGCTCTCCAGGAGAAGCTCGGGCTGGAAGAGAATTCCGATGCGCCCCTCTTCTTCTGGCCGTCGAGGCTCGATCCGAACCAGAAGGGGTGCCAGCTCCTGGCACACATCCTCTACGACGTCGTCTCCAAGTACTGGAACGAGGGCGTACAGATCGCCTTCGTGGCCAATGGCGCGGGCCAGCAGGCCTTCCGGGACATCGTGCGCTTCCACGACTTCTACCGCCGCGTTGCGGTGTGCGACTTCAGCGAGCACTTGTCCTGTCACGGCTACGCGGCGTCCGACTTCATGCTGATGCCCTCGCTGTTCGAGCCGTGCGGCCTGCCCCAGATGATCAGCGCGATCTACGGCTCGCTGCCCGTCGTCCACAACACGGGCGGGCTGCGGGACACCGTGACCCATCTCGACGAGGCCGCCGGCACCGGCAACGGCTTCGTTTTCGACACCTACGACCCGGACGGACTGCGCTGGGCCATCGACCAGGCCATGGCGTTCCACCGGCGAGAGCCCGCCGCGAAGGCCCGGCAGATCGAACGGGTCATGAAAGAGAGCGCGGCGACGTTCAACCACTCCGTCACCGCCCGGGGCTACTTCGACATCTACGAGCGGATGTTGGACCGCCCGTTGATCTCCGGCTTCTGACGAGCGATGGGGAGGGCTCCCCGTGCGACCACCCGCCTCCAGGCTGACTGACGACCCGTACCTCGCGCCGTACCTCCCCCTTCTGCGCGTGCGGCGGGAGCGCGCCCGGGCACTGGAGGAGCGCCTCCGCAACGAGCACGGGACGCTCGTCGACTTCGCCTCCGCTCACGAGCGATTCGGGCTGCATCGGCATTCCGACCACTGGGTCATTCGAGAGTGGGCTCCCAACGCGGAGGCCATCCACCTGGTGGGCCCCTTCTCCGAGTGGGTCGAGCGCGAGGCGTTCGCGCTGCATCGGACGGACGTGCCCGGGGAGTGGGAGCTCCGCCTGCCCGCCACCGCCCTCGCACACGGGAATCTCTACAAGCTGAAGGTGGCGTGGACGGGAGGCGCGGGCGAGCGAATCCCGGCCCACGCCCGCCGGGTCGTGCAGGACGATCACACGAAGGTGTTCTGCGCCCAGGTGTGGGAGCCGGACGAGCCCTACGTCTGGCGGCATGCCGCCCCGCGCTCCGACACGGCCCCCCTGATCTACGAAGCCCACGTCGGCATGGCGCAGGACCGCGAAGGCGTGGGCACCTACGACGAGTTCCGCGAGCTCGTCCTGCCCCGGATCGTGGACGCCGGCTACGACACGATCCAGCTCATGGCGATCCAGGAGCACCCGTACTACGGGTCGTTCGGCTACCACGTGTCGAGCTTCTTCGCCGCGTCCTCGCGCTTCGGCACGCCCGAGGAGCTGAAGGCGCTGATCGACGCCGCCCACGGAGCGGGCGTGCGCGTGATCATGGACCTCGTGCACTCCCACGCCGTGGCCAATGAGGTCGAGGGGCTGTCACGCTTCGACGGAACGGCCTTCCAGTACTTCCACGACGGGGCGCGGGGCCACCACGAGGCCTGGAGCTCCCGCTGCTTCGACTACCGCAAGGACGAGGTGCTGCGCTTTCTCCTCTCGAACTGCCGTTTCTGGCTCGAGGAGTACCGCTTCGACGGCTTCCGGTTCGACGGCGTGACCAGCATGTCCTTCCTCCACCATGGCCTCGGCCGGGTCTTCACCAGCTACGACGAGTACTTCGACGCGACGGTGGACGACGACGCGCTGGCGTATCTGGCCCTCGCGAACACCCTCGTGCACACCGTGTCCCCGAACGCGATCACGGTGGCGGAGGACGTGAGCGGATTCCCCGGCCTGGGGGCGCCCCGAGAGGACGGGGGATGCGGATTCGACTACCGCCTGGCGATGGGAGTTCCCGACTGCTGGTTCGACCTGCTCGAGAACGTCCGCGACGAGGACTGGAACATCGGCTACCTCTGGCACGAGCTGACGAACCGCCGCTCCGACGAGCGGACCATCGGCTATTGCGAGTGCCACGATCAGGCGATCGTGGGGGGAAAGACGATCGTCTTTCAGCTCATCGACGCGGCCATGTACACGGCGATGCGGATCGAGGACGAGGACCTCAGCGTCGACCGGGGAATCGCCCTGCACAAGATGGTCCGGCTCGCGACCCTGGCCACCGCCGGCCACGGCTACCTGAACTTCATCGGCAACGAGTTCGGCCACCCCGAGTGGGTCGACTTCCCCCGCGAAGGCAACGCGTGGTCGTACCGCTACGCGCGCCGTCAGTGGCACCTGCGCGACGATCCGGGGCTGAAGTACGGCTTCCTCGCGGATTTCGACCGCGCCATGATGGAGCTCGTGAAGCGCGCGGGCCTGCTCGACGTGGGCGAGCCCCGCCTCGTCGCCCTGCACGGGGACGACAAGGTCCTCGCCTTCGAGCGCGGCTCCTTCGTCTTCGTGCTCAACTTCCACCCCTCCCGTTCCTACACCGGCTACGGGCTGGACGTGCCTTCGGGCTCGTACGCGCTCGCGCTGGACTCCGACGAGGCCCGCTTCGGCGGCCACGCGCGCCTGTCTCCCTCTCAGGTCTATCCCACCTCCGCCCCGGCAACGGCCGAGGGGGAGCCGCACCGGATCGAGCTGTATCTGCCCTCGCGCACGGCGCTGGTCCTCGAGCGGCGGTAGGCGACGCTACTTCCAGATCGTGTGGAAGCGCTCCCCTCGTGGGCGATCGATGCGCTCGTAGGTGTGAGCGCCGAAGTAGTCGCGCTGGGCCTGGAGGAGGTTGGCGGGGAGGCGGGCGCTGCGGTAGCCGTCGTAGAAGGCGAGAGCGGAGGTCGTCGCGGGCATCGGGAGGCCGAGGCGGACGGTGGCGGTCACGACCTGGCGCCAGGCGGGCTGGGCTTCGGCGAGGAGGTCGCGGAACGGCGGGACGAGCATCAGGTTGACGAGCGCGGGATCGTCCTCGAAGGCGCGGCGGATGCCGTCGAGGAAGACCGAGCGGATGATGCAGCCGCCGCGCCAGATGGAGGCGATGCCGCCGTAGTCGAGGTTCCAGCCGTACTCCGCGGCCGCGGCGCGCATGAGCTGAAATCCCTGGGCGTAGGCGATGATCTTCGCGGCGAGCAGGGAGGGACGCAGGTTCGCCACGAGCTCCAGGCGACCGAAGCCGGGCTCGGGCGTCGGCCCCGCGAGCACCTCGGACGCGGCCACCCGCTCCTCCTTGAGCGCGGACAGGCAGCGCGCGAACACCGCCTCGCCGATCAGGGTGAGCGGCTGGCCGAGATTCAGCGCCTCGATCGCCGTCCACTTGCCCGTTCCCTTCTGCCCCGCGGCGTCGAGGATCGCGTCGATCGTCGCCTCGCCGCTCTCGTCCTCGAAGGCGAGGATGTCGCGAGTGATCTCGATCAGGTAGGAGTCCAGCTCGCCCTCGTTCCACTCGCCGAAGACGCGAGAGATCTCCCGGTTGTCCATCCCGAGGCCGACCTTCATCATCTGATAGGCCTCGCAGATGAGCTGCATGTCGGCGTACTCGATGCCGTTGTGCACCATCTTCACGAAATGGCCGGCGCCCTCCTCGCCGACCCACGCGCAGCACGGCGTCCCGTCCTCGGTCTTCGCGCAGATCGCCTCGAAGATCGGCCGCACGTGCTCCCACGCCTCGGGAGAGCCGCCGGGCATCAGCGAGGGGCCCTTCAATGCCCCCTCCTCGCCGCCGGACACTCCCGTGCCGATGTAGCGGAAGCCCTTCTCCGCGAGGAACCGCGTTCGCCGCGTCGTGTCCGGGAAGTGCGAGTTGCCTCCGTCGATAAGAATGTCCTCGCGATCGAGGTGGGGGAGGAGCATCTCGATGCAGCGATCCACCGCTTCCCCCGCGGGCACCATCATCAGGATGCGCCGCGGCGTGCGCAGGCCCGCCACCAGCTCCTCGAGCGAAGCCGCGCCGACGATCGCCTTGCCGCTCGCCGCCCCGCGCAGGTACTCCGCGACCTTCGCCTGGTCCGTGTCGAACACCGCGACCGAGAAACCGTTGCGCTCCATGTTGAGCGCGAGGTTCTGCCCCATCACGCCGCAGCCGATCAGGCCGATGTGCTGTCCGTCCATGAGGTCACTCCGTCGGGCGGTGGCCCTGCGGCACGTAGGGGGAGAGCTTGCGATCCGCGAAGATCTCGCGGAAGCGCGTGAACCGCGGCAAGCCGTCCACGAGCGGCACCTCCGGCCACTGCGTACCGATGAGGGGCTTCGCGTAGCGGACGAACTCGTCAGTCACGTCGATCCGGCTCTTCGCGATCCAGTCCGCGGGGAAGGAGCGCTCCGAGTTGGCCACCTCCTCGAGCGGAACCTTGTCGTAGCGCACCTGGTAGTCGTCCCCCGGCACGCGCAGGATCGTGCCCATCCAGCCGTTGCCGTCCTCGACCGCGATGCGCGCGCACTTCAGGCCGACGAGATACGCCTCCTCGATGTCCACCATCGAGGCATGGACCATCGAGTCGCGCTGGTCCGTGCCGGGCACGTTGAACCGTGCCTTGCCGGGAACGGGGAAGGTGAGCGAGTTCAGGTAGTTCGTGACCGCCTGCGCCACCGAGAGCTGCGACGAGCCGAAAGAGGTGTGCCCGAAGGCGTCTTTCACCTCGCCGAGCCGGCCGACGTCGAAGCCCTCGCTGACCACGACGATCGCTCGCCCGCGCCGCTCGAGACAGTCGAGGACGTTCTCCCCGAGCTGCTCGAGGGTCAGGCCGGACTCGGCGAGGTAGATCTGTAGCGGTATCTCGCGGAAGGGATCGGCCAGGCGCGCGGCGGCGGGGATGAAGCCGATCTTGCGGCCCATCGCCTGGACGACGAGCACCGGGTCGGCGGGGGCGGAGCCGCGGTTCTCCTCCTCGAGGCAGCGGATCGTCTGCGCGAAGTAGCGCGCCGTCGACGCGTAACCGGGCGTGTGGTCGATCAGCCGGAACTCCGCGTCCCCGACGTCGTTGTCGATCGTCTTCGGCCCGCCGACGGACACCAGCTCGACGCCCCGTTCCCGCGCGAGCACGCTGACCTTGTGGGCGGTGTCCATCGAGTCGTTGCCGCCGATGTAGAAGAAGTAGCCGATGCCGTGCGCGCGGAACACGTCGATCACGCGCTCGAAGTCCTCGGCGTTCTCCGCCTTCAGCTTGTACCGGCAGGTGCCGATCGCTCCCGCGGCGGGGGTGATGCTCAGGAGGCGTATCTCCTCCTCGTCCTGCGCGCCGAGGTCGAGCAGCTCTTCCTTCAGCACTCCTTCGATGCCGTGCCAGCCGGCGTAGATCTCGCCGAACTCTTCCGGCCAGGCGCGGCAGCCGTCGATGATGCCACGCAGGGTGCCGTTGATCACCGGCGACGGTCCGCCGGACTGCGCGATGAGGACGTTTCTGGACACGGTCAGGATCCTCGTGGTTGATGGTTCTCGTCGAGTGGAAAGCGCGCGTGCGTTCCCCACAGGCCCAGGGCGGGGTTGGAGACGAAGAAGATCTTCTCTCCGTCCGGCATCCGGTTCCACCCGTCGGCCAGAGTGCTCGGATCGTAGCGCGCGAGCATCCCGTCGAGCCCGGCCCAGCCGAAACCGACGTCTTCGACCTCCTCGCGCGAGAGGCCGCCGGGGCAGTATGTGACGCGGAAGCGGTCCTCGGTCGAGCCGTGGATCAGGTGCGCGGCGGCGGAGAGGTTGCCCGCGAGCTCGGGATCGTCCGCGACGCGCTCGAGCGTATGCGCAGTGCCCCGGTAGCCGTGAGCGCGGACGAGTCGGTCGATGCCGGAATCCTCTCCGAAGGCCCGCACGCCCGGGGCGAGCACGAGGAGCTCTCCGCCGTCCGCCATCGCCATCCGCAGACGGTAGATCGCCTTGTTACCGAGCCACGTCGAGGCGTACTCGTCGGGAGGGAGCCAGACGACCGCCTTGTCGATGGGCTCATCCAGCCGGTCCAGGTTGACCTCTCGGCACAGCCGGGCGCCACGCTCGAAGCACGCGCGGTCGTCGCCGGTGAACAGGCCGCGCGTGACGAGCCGCCCCGATGCGTCGCGCGCCCGCACCGTCAGGACGTAGGTGATCGGCAACCACGACGCGAGGTGCTCGTCCGCCCAGTTCAGGGCGTCACGCACCGGCGTGCGCGCCCGGCCCATGATCCGCTCCATCCCGTGGACCGCGCCCAGGAAGTGCGTCTTGTCGATCATGTCCTTGCCGCCGGCCCCGACGAAGACGTTCTTGTTGTGGTTCGCGATGCCGATCACCTCGTGGGGCACGAGCTGGCCGATCGAGATGATCCGATCCCAACTCTCCTCCACGATCAGGCGATTGATCGCGCATTCGATCGCATAGTCGAGTTTGCCCTCGCTCCACGAGCGCACGAGCTCGCCCGGGATCTCGCCGAGCGACACGACGCCCTCCCGCCAGTCGTGTACACGAAAGACGTCGTGGGGCACGCCGGGGAACATCGCGTCGAGCTCGCGTGGCCCCATCGGGGCATGGGTGCCGAGGGTGGGGAGGATCTCGACGTGCGCCGATTCGCGCAGTCGCTTCCACAGCATCACGGTCAGCTCGCCCGCGAAGGAGTGCAGCCGCGTGTGGTCCGGTGGCAGGAGAAGAACGCGCTCGAGGGGTTCGAGCGTCTCGAGCATCGTCTCCAGCAACGCCGCGGCGCGCGTCTCGTCGACGACCGCGTCTCGAGAGCCCTCGTGCCCGTACTCCACCGTCGCCTCGCTACGCCCAGGGCGGCGTTTCTGGAAGGCCGGCCAGGAAGCCCTCGACGAGCTCTTCCTCCGCGGCGCCTC
Source organism: uncultured Planctomycetaceae bacterium (assembly GCA_964428225.1). Taxonomy (GTDB): domain Bacteria; phylum Planctomycetota; class UBA1135; order UBA1135; genus JBFMCU01. The sequence continues at coordinate 9,543 of CAYRXS010000058.1, read as the reverse complement.
CGTACTCGTTCGCGAGGAACCGGTCGAGCACCTCGTCGTGGAGCTGTCGCCACGACCCCTCCTCCGCGCCCGGCACGATGGGGTAGAAGAGCACGCCGTTCGCCCGCGCCGCCTTCAGGTCCCCGGGGGCGTCCCCGATCATCAGCACGCGATCGGGCGGGTACTTGTCGGCGGCGGCGAGCTTCAGGTGTTCGGCTTTCTTGCCCATCTCCTGGCCCGCGATGACGGACACGAACGAGGCGAGCTCGTGCTCGACCCACTCGCGCTCGAGCGCCTCGCACGGCGTGGCGGAGACCACGATCAGGTCGGCGTGCGCCTGTGCTTTGGCGAGGGAGTCGCGAACGTGGGGGAACGGCGGGACGCCCTTGACCATGTCCGAGATCGCGGCGTTCACGGCCTGACTCCACGCGAGCACGAGCCGCAGCTCCTCCCGCGCCTCGCCCGTGCGCGTCTCGATCGCGGCCTCGAGCGCCGGGTTGCTCGGCTTGGCTTCCTCCGCCACCCACTCGCGCATTGCGGGCATCCGGGGCACGGTGAAACCGCGCTCGCGCACCTCCGCGCGCTCCTCGAGGAAGTCGAGGGCCTTCAGCACCGCGGGGAAGCGGTTGACGCCCCGCCACTTCGAGTAGAGGTTGACGAACTCGCACGCCTCGCGCGCGAACTTGGAGACCGCCTGCAGCCCGAAGAACTTGATGATGTTCGGGGCGAAGCACTCCTTCTGCTTGATCTCCATCGTGTCGAAGGCGCAGCCGTCGGAGTCGACGCCGATGAAGCAATCCCGGGTCGGGCGATGATCGATCAGGGGTTGAGCGGGATGTCCGGTCATGACGAATCGGGGAGTCATACCCCGCTGAAGGCCGAGAACCCGCCATCGACGGGCACCACGGCGCCGGTGACGAAGGCGGAAGCGTCCGAGCACAGCCAAACGACGGTGCCCGCGAGATCCTTCGGCTCGCCGAACCGACCCATGGGGGTGTGGTCGACGATCGCCTGGCCGCGCTCAGTCCACCCGCCGGTCTTCGGGTCGGAGATGAGGAAGCGGTTCTGGTCGGTCAGGAAGAAGCCGGGCGCGATCGCGTTCACGCGCAGCTTCGCGTTGTACTCCTGGGCGAGATGGACGGCGAGCCACTGCGTGAAGTTGCTGACCGCCGCCTTGGCCGCCGAGTAACCCGGGATCCGCGTCAATGGCCGCACGGCGTTCATCGAGGACACGTTCAGGATCACGGCGCCCTCCTCCGCGTCCTTCATGGCCTTTGCGAAGACCTGGGACGGAAGGATCGCGCCTCCGAAGAGATTGAGCGCGAACACTCGCTCGAGCGCGGTGAGCGGCAGGTCGAAGAAGGGACGCTCGGGAGACGTCGTCGCTTCCGCGACGTTGCCTCCCGCGCAGTTGACCAGGATGTCGAGGGGACCGGTCTTCTCGAAGGCGGCCTCGAGCGAGCTGCGGTCGAGGACGTCGACCACCAGCGCCTCGCTCTCGAGGCCCTCGGCCTCGAGCTCCCCGCTTACCGCCTTGGCCGCGCCGCGGCGAAGATCGGTCACCCAGACCTTCGCTCCGGCTTCCGCGAGGGCTCGGCAGAACGCCGCGCCCAGGATTCCCCCGCCGCCGGTGACGAGAGCCGTCTTGTCGTGCAGGCGAAACTGGTCCAGCGAGTGAGTCATGATTCCGGAGGAAGGCAGGGGGCGCGGCGAGAGGCCGCACGTCAGGCTCGTCCGCTTCCGGACGCGAAAGCGAAATACGCGGCGGCGTTGTGGTGGCAGATGTCCTCGACCATCGCCCCGACGAGCTCCAGGTCGCGGGGCAGCAGACCGCGCTCGATCTCGTCCCCGAGCAGGTTGCACAGGATCCGCCGGAAGTACTCGTGGCGGGGGTACGAGAGGAACGAGCGCGAATCCGTCAGCATACCCACGAAGGTGCTCAGGAGCCCGATGTTCGAGAGCGTGTTCAGGTGCGCCTCGATCCCGTCCTTCTGATCGAGGAACCACCAGGCGCTGCCCCACTGGAGCTTGCCCGCGACCGGACCTCTCTGGAAGTTGCCGATCATGGAGGCCAGGACGTGATTGTCGCGCGGGTTCAGGTTGTACAGGATCGTCTTGGCGAGCTGATCCGAGCCGTCGAGCCGATCGAGCAGCCGGGCGATGGGGCGCGCGACCTCGCAATCTCCGATCGAATCGAAGCCGGCATCGGGTCCCACCCGCGCGAGCATGCGGCGGTTGACGTTGCGAATGGCGCCGATGTGGAACTGCTGCACCCAGTCCTTCTCGTGGTCCATCACCGCGAGCTCGTACAGCATCGCGGACTTGAACTTCGCGATCCCCTTCTCGTCGGGGAGGTCTCCCCCGCGAACCTCCTCGAAGACGGAGCGAACTTCCGCGTCGGTGTAGTCGACGGACCAGACGGCCTCGAGGCCGTGGTCGGACAGCCGGCAGCCCCGCTCGTGGAAGTGATCGTGGCGTCTGCGGAGAGCCTCGAGGAAGGAGGGAAACCCGACGATGTCGACGTCGGTCGCCGCGGCGAGTCGGTCCACCCACGCGTTGAATGCGTCGGGCTCCTCGATCGTCATCCCTCGATCCGGGCGCCAGGCGGGAAGGACGGGGACGTCGAACGAATCGTCTTCGGCCAGCGCCGCGTGGAATTCGAGGGAGTCCACGGGATCGTCGGTCGTGCACACCACCTCGACGTTCGAGCGCTTCACGAGCTCTCGGCACGAGTAGTCCGGCGTCGCGAGCCGCTCGTTCGCCTCGTGCCAGATCCTCTCCGCGGTCTCCGGAGAGAGCCGTTCGTCGACGCCGAAGTAGCGCTTCAGCTCGAGGTGCGTCCAGTGGTATAGCGGATTGCGCAGCGTGCGGGGCACGGTCTCCGCCCACCGCTCGAACTTCTGCCGATCGTTCGCATCTCCGGTGACGAACCGTTCCTCGACGCCGTTCGCCCGCATCGCCCGCCACTTGTAGTGATCCCCGTCGAGCCAGGCGCGCGTCAGGTTCGCGAACCGCACGTCCTCGGCGATGTCCCGCGCGGGAACGTGGGAGTGATAGTCGATGATCGGGAGCGCCTCGGCGTGGCGCCGGTAGAGCTCGACGGCCGTGTCGCTCTCGAGCAGGAAATCCTCCGTGATGAAAGGTTCGCTCATCCGATACCCTTCCCCTCCCGAAGACGAGTCATGGTCGGCGGGAGAGAATCGAATCGAACGCTAGTACCCCGCTCGCGCGGTGTCAACCGGCGTCGGCGCCGTCCTTCGATGCAGGGTCCCGGACTGGGAATGGGCCTCAGACGTACCGGCTGATCCGCAGGTCGGCCGCCTGCGCCCAGCGCTGCAGGATCCGCCGTTCCCGGTCGGAAGGAGGGGCGTTGTACTTGCCGCGGCTCTGGACGATGACCCCCTCGCGGTTGACCTCCACGGTCTGGAGCTTGTGGAGACCGTCGCGATCCTCGCGCTCGAGCGTCCAGATGGAGCAACGGCTCGCGGCGCAGGAGCGGGCATAGCTGGCGACGCAGTGGCGCATGGTGCGCCCCTCCGCGACCAGCTCCCGGCTGCTGAGGAGCTCTCGAATGGACCACGTTCGGCGGTCCTTTCCCGCCTTGCCGGTCGTCCGCTCGAAGGGAGGGATTCCGGTCGGCTCCCACCGGCCGAGCTGTCCCTCCTCGCGCCCGAGCTTCTCGTGCCAGCGCTCGACCTGGCGCAAGAGACTCTCCGGCGTCCGACCCTTCATGGTGAGGCCGGGCTGGGGCGGGGGTCTTTGCTCGCGAACGCCGGGTCGTATGTAGACGGCGTCCCCTTCGTACTTCTGGTGCCGAAGGTAGTCGATGATGGGCCCCACGGTGGCGCGGTCCAGCATCGGATTTTCGACGAAGAAGACGAGGACCGTCCGCCAGAACTCGTCGTTGGCGAAGTCGGTGCCCAGTCGGGTGGCGACGATGGCATCGGCCAGCCGGCGACCGCCCCCGAGCGCGTGGATCTGGCCCCAGCGGATCGCGTTCTCGATCAGGTAGTGATCCGGGGCCTGCAGGAAGTGGTGGCCCATGCGCGTCGTCAGGGGGATGGGGGTCTTGCCCTCGCGTACCGTCCCGCCCCGGGCGATGTGCACGTACAGGTCGCGTTGCCGGTACGATGCTCGATCCCGTCGAAGCCAGGCGGAGTCCATGAACCCGGGCACGGGGTAGCGGGCAATCAGGTGCCGCACCAGGGAGGCGAACTGCCGCTCGCGGTTGTGGGACCGGACCTTCCATTCCTCGAGCGGCCGGACCCACTGAGCTCTTCGATCGTGAAGCGCGATCAGGGCGTTGACATAGGGCTGGCGAGCTCCCCCCACGTCCACGGCCTCGGTGAGGAAGTCCGCCCGCTCGCCGACGGTCACCAGGAGCTCGCGCATTCCCTCGCGGTAGTCCGGATCGTCAGGCGTCTCCTCGATGCGCTCGCAGATGCGGCGGAGGGGGGTGTGTCGAACGTCTTCGGCCCGCATCCCGCCCAGACACACCGACTCGATCGCAGCGGCGGGCCGACGGGTTCGGCGCGCTCGGGCAAGCTGCGCCGCAGTGCGTTCGCGATCGTGGACTTCCCACTCGCGGCGCAGAGCGATCGCGCTCTTCCGGGAACTGGTCGAGAATCCGCGCCGGCTGCACCACTCCCGGTACTCCTCCAGAGAGCTCAGCTGCAGCAACCTCAAGTGCCGCTGCAGCTCCTCGTCGAGTGCCGAGTCCCTTGCTCTCTTCCGCTTGCGTCCGGCCACTGCCCTTCGAGTGTAGCGAATCGCGGATGCGTCGGGCCGTGGAGCCTGCGGGCGCACGGCTTCCGCGGTGGGCCGAAGTGCTGGCCCGCGGCGGACGGTCCGAGCATGGGAATCCCCGTTCGGGGCGGGGAAACGGTACCGTATTCCGATGTTGGTTCTCGGACTACTGACCGCCCTCGGCCTCGGGGCGTGGGCGGGATTCGACGCGGAGGGCCTCGAACCGCTCCTCGCCGCGGTGGGGGAGGTGGAGACCGTCGAGCCCGGAACCCTCGCCGATCGCGAGCGGCTGGATCGGCTGGACCTTCTCGTCTGGGACACGCGTTCGCGCCGGCTCCCGCCCGCCGCGACGACGCCGGAGGCGATCGAAGCGGTTCGCGCATGGATCGAGGGGGGAGGGAACGTCCTGCTGTTCTCCCACGCCCTGCGCTGGATGCACGATCTGGGGCTCGAGCCGGTGGCTCCCGACCGCGCGGACGGGCGACTGCTCGGCCACAGCGACGCGTACTCGCAGGGGCGCTACGACTACGGCTTCGAGGCGGACGAGCCGGATCACCCCCTCTTTCGGGAGCTCGAGCCCGCCCGCGAGGGAGCGAACGTGTTCTTCCTCGCGGGCGAGCACGCGTTGTGGTCCGAGGCGTGCTTCTGGGAAGGTAGCGAGCCCACGCGAGCCGTCGTGCTCGGCGCGTTCTCGCGCCGCGCCTATGGCGAGGACCGCACGTTCTCCCACCGCGCGCTCGTGAGCCTGCAGGCGGGAGAGGGACGCGTCCTCGCCTACGGCAGCGGCCCCCTCTTCACGAGCGGTAATCCCCACGCGAGGAACCTCGCGCGCTTCGTCGAGAACGCGGTGCGCTGGCTGTGCGGCGAGCCGCAGGGATCGACGCGAAGACCGCGCATCGGCCTGCTCCCCCCCTCGCCCGCGCAGCTCGCGATCGACGGCTACTCGTCGGGGCCGCCGGAGCCTCTCCCCGCGCCGAGGTTCTGGAAGGTCGCCGGTCCGCACCTGCCGTATCTCGCGCACTGGGGGTGGCTCGGGCAGGTCGATTACCAGCGAGCCGGACGAGAGTCCGCGGACCTGCGCTACTTGTGCGCGCGGGTCGTCGACGAGTCGGCGTTCTGGGGAGCCAACCTCCTCGAGTTCTACCCCCCCGACATGGAGCACGGCTTCCCCATTCCCTGGGAGGAGGAAGATCCGCTCCCCCGACCCGAGTTCTACTGGGGTGGGGGGTTCGACCCGGCCTGGGATGCGGAGAGGACGCGCGAGCTCACCGCCCACGCCCGCTCCCGCGGCTTCCTCGTCCACGCGTTCCACCACCCCAATCCCGTGCGGCCGCCCCTCGACAACTTCGTCGCCTACGCCGAGCGCAGCGCGCGCGACTTCGCGAATCCACTGCTCCACGGATCGGCGAGGTCGTGGGACGGTTTCGGCACGGAGTGGTTCCCGGTCGATCACGAAGCGCGCATCACCGCCGCTCTGTGGAAGTACAACCCCGGGGCCTACCAGCACTCGACCGCGGTTCTGCCCGCCTACACGCCGAACTTCTCCGCCACGCTGATGTGCGCGTTCGGAAGGCTGGGCTCGCTCAACGCCTGCGGCTACTCGGACCAGTGGCGGAACGTCTACCACGCGCCGCTCTACCTCTCCTATCAGGCGGATTGCCGCACCCGAAAGCCCTCGGAGCGCGTGTGGGGCGGATGGGGACGCTACGGAGGGGGATCCTATCCGGACTGGATCCTGCGTCAGGTGAACGACTTCTGTCGCCCGCGCCTGGACGCCGATTCCGCGATCTGGTGGCTCGGGGAGCCCGAGAGCACGCTGCATCCGCGGTACCGCGACTACGTGTACGGCATCTCCATGGATCCCATCCGCTGCGCCGTCGCGTGCCGGCTCTGGGCCACGGGCCGCGGCGGATACCGGGAGACGATCGCGAAGCTGAGCCCCGATCCTCCTCCGGGCTACGCGAGCGGGCCGGACCTGCCCTTCGACGCCGCGATCCTGCAGAACAACTTCCTTCGCCTGGTGCGCCGCCGCGATCGCGACCAAGGGATGCTCCTCCTCGATCCCCTCCACCTGGCGCGCTTCGATCCCGACGTCACGGGAGAGGAGCGGGCCGTCGTCCTGCTCGAGGACTTCCTCGCCCCGGGGCGAAGCGAGCTCGACGAGGCGGTGAACGAGTCGGTGGTTCGGATGGGAGAGCCGAACGGGCGAGCGGAAGGTCGGGGCGCCGAGGGCTACGAGGAGGAGCACGCGGTGCGACCCGACGGCGTCCTTCCCGCCCGTCTCGCCCGCGATGCGACACCGGAGTGGCCGGGACGGCTTCGGCTCGTCTTCCCGGCGCGCGTCGGCACCCACCTCCTGCGCATCGGCGTGCTGGAGGGCGACGAGCCGGGTCTCGTCGAGGTGTTCCTCGACGGCGATCCGGTCGGGTTCTACGTGACGGGGGCGCGCGACGCCGGGGAAGCCCGCGACGTGGTGCGCGAATTCGAGCTCGGCATCGTGGATCGCGGCGAGCACGAGCTCGTGCTCTCCGTCCAGTCCGGCCCCGGTCACGCCCTGGATTTCCTGACCGTCCACCGCGTCACCACGGGAGCGATCCGCCATGCCGTTCCGGAGAAGGCCGGAGCCCGGGCGACGCTCCTCGAGACGATCGCCGTGGAGACCGATGCGGGCGAGGTGCGCGAGGAGCGGACGTACTCGCTGATCGCCGACGATCCCGTGCTCCACGTCGCTCGCGTGCGCACGGGCCCGGGCGTCGAAGGGGGAGCGTTGATCGACGAGATCCGGCTCCCGAGGTCGGCCGCGGAGGGGATCGCGGGCGCGGGGCGGTATGCCCGACACGATCCCACGGGCCTCGCCCTCGGCCTGCGTCGGATCGCATCCGCGGAAACGGACGCGACTCCGCCCGACGCGGTGGCTCTCGGCGTGTTCTCCGAGCGAGCGCGGTGCATCGCGTTCCTCGAGGACGGGCCGCTGCCCCGCGTGCGGGTGGTTGCCCTCCCGCGTCCCGATCCGGTCGACGATTCCCTCCCGCGCGTCTTCGTTCGCGAGACGGATGCGGACGGTCGCGCGTGGTGGGTCGTCCGAGGAGCGCAGAGCCACGGAGACGAGTTCCTCGTCAAGATCTACGACCGCGTCCAGGCCCGGACCCAGCTCCGGCACGCGCCGTTCCTCGAAAACGGCTTCCGTCCCGGCTGGGGTTGCCAGCACGTTCTCGCCATCGAGGACGTCGGACGACGCGGATCCTGCCGCGTGAGGGTGGAGAAGGTGGGACCGTTCCTCTTCGCGCCGCGGGTGGAGCTCGACGGTCCGGTGCGCTCCGTCATCCTCGACGGCGAGGACTGGCGCTACTTCGACGAGAGCACGATCTTCCTTCCCAACCGGCGCGGAGAATACGACCTGCGAGTGGAGACGAACGGGCCGGAGCTCCCCTCGATCTCCCGCACCTTCCTCACGGTGAGCGAGAGCCGCTGGATCGATGCGAACGACACGCTGCGCATCGTCACCGAACCTCCCGCCGGGTACTCCGGGACCCTGCCCGGCGGCCGGGACTACACGCTCATGATCCGCACCCGCGGGCGCCGCCTCGTCGAGGCCTCGGGTGCCGAGGTGGTTCCCTTCGACGAGTATCCGCTGCGCTCGGAAGCCGATCGCGGGGCGATGGAGGCCGCGGGAGTCGTCCTGCGGCTCCGGCCGGGGATCTCGGTGCTGCGCTTCGAGCGCTGAGCGGGTTTGGGCTCCAGATGGCGGTCCGCGGCGGCCGAAGGGAGTCGTCCCAGGTATGCCCGTTCTCTATCTCCGGAGGGCTCTCCGATGATCCGCACCTCTCGTCTCCTCCGCCTCCTGTCACCCGTCTTTCTGCTCGCTCTCCCGGCGCAAGCCCAGGTCGTCTTCTCGGAGTACGTCGAGGGAAGCGGCCACAACCGAGCGCTCGAGATCTACAACTTCTCGCAGGCTTCGGTCGACCTCGGCAAGTATCGAGTCGGCCTCTACACCGACGGGAGCTCGACCCCGTCCGTGCAGATCGCTCTCGGCCCGGGTGTCGTCGCGTCCGGGGACGTGTGGGTCCTCGCCCATCCGATGATCGACCCGGGGGTGCTGCCGCAGGTCGACCAGTACTCGAGCCTGCTCGAGTTCGACGGAGACGACGTTCTCGTCCTGGCCACCGCCACGCGCATGGTGGATGCCGTCGGCGAGATCGGCGTCGATCCCGGAACGGCCTGGGGAACGGGTGCGGTCGTGACGAGCGACGCCACTCTCCGGCGCGTTTCCTACCACTGCATCACCCCCTACCTGGGCGTCGGCCCCTACGATCCCGCGGGCGATTGGGCGGGATTCGCGTCGGACGAGCTCGGCCACCTGGGCACCGCTCCGTCCGATCTGCACCTGGTGAGCTGCACCTATGCCGCGGCCACGTACCGCAACCCCAACTTCTGGGGGACCGTGAATCCCTCGGCCTACTCGGTGGCCTCGCTCCCCGTGCTGGGATCGAGCTTCACCGCGTCGATCGTCACGACGGGCCAGACCGGCGCGTACCTGGTCGGCTTCTCCGGGCCGCGGCTCCAGTCCACGCGCTGGGGCAACATCCTGGTCGACTACACCGATCCCTCCGGCGAGCTGCTCGGGGCGATCTGGAAGCACGGAGATCCCGCCGTCATCCAGATCGACGTTCCCCCGCACCGGGTGCTCGCGGGCTACACGATCTGCACCCAGGCCGTGCGCTTCGGAGGCAGCGTCGACCTGACGAACGCGCAGGATCTCCGGTTCGGCTTCTAGTATGGATGGACCCGTCAAGGCTTGATGGGTCGAATCTTTCATCG
>CAYRXS010000057.1:0-28868 GCA_964428225.1 uncultured Planctomycetaceae bacterium | reverse complement strand
TCGGGGGCCACACATGATTGCGATGCGGCGACCGGCAAGCACGACAGAGGTCGCAGCCAGGAACGCGAGCCCAAGACCAGCCTGGGAACGGGGGGTTCGCCTGGCAGGCCCGAGCTGAGAGCAACTGGGCTCCCGGGTGACGGTCGTATTCTCTCCGACTCCCTGCACTTCATAGCTGTCCCCCTCCTCATCTCCCAACGGCCTTTGTCCGATGGAGGCCGTCCGGGCCTCCGCTCGGAGATCGGCATGGCGGAAGCATTCCTCGGCACCGGGTGGGCATTCCCCATCCAGGCGGACGACACCGGCGGCATCCGGATGCGCTCCCGCGAGGAGGACATCCGCGAGGCCATCGGGGTGATCCTGGGCACGCGCCTGGGCGAACGCGCCATGCGACCCGAGTTCGGCACGGCGCTCGGCGACCTCGTCTTCGACCCGAACGACGCGAACCTGGCCGGCCGCATCGAGTTCCTGGTGCGCAAGGCCCTGGAGCGGTGGGAGCCGCGCATCGTCCTGAAGGAGGTTCGGGCACTTCCCGCCCGGGAGCGGATGGAGATCGACGTGCGCTACATCGTGCGGCAGACGAACCGCGAGGACAACGTGGTCGTGCCCTTCTTCTCACGGGAGCTTCCCTGAGGTGACCCCGTGGCGGTGAAGGGCCGACTCCTCCCCGTTCCCAACCTGGACGACCGCGACTGGCGGGCGATCAAGGACGAGATGGTGCGCGCTATCCCGGACCGCGCGCCGGAGTGGACCGACCACAACCTCTCCGATCCCGGCGTCACGCTCGTCGAGGCCTTCGCGCTCCAGATCGAACAGCTCATCGTCCGCTTGAACCAGGTCCTCCCCAAGCACATGCGGGAGTACCTGAACATGATCGGCGTGACGCTCACACCGCCGTCCTCGGCCCGGGCGCTCTGCTTCTTCTCCACGACCAGGAAACCCACCTTCGACATCACGGTCCTCAAGGGCTTCGAGGTCTCCACCTCGGGCGCGGGCGGCGAGAAGCCCGTGGTCTTCACCACGGACGAGGACTTGGTGATCCACGCCGCGCGCCTCAAGAAGGTGGTGGCCGATCAGGGCGGGACGTTTGCGGACTTCACGGCGGACGCGCGCGACCCCGGAACGGTGTTCTCGCCGCTCCCGGCCGCCCAAGTCGATGACACGATCTACCTCGCCTACGACGAGGACAACTACTTCGAGAAGCTGATCGTCGACGTGGCGACACCCGCCGCCGGTGTCTCGGGCGCGTGGGAGTTCCTCGAGGCGCGACCCGACGGCACGGGCTCGTGGGAGCCGCTCGACGTCGAGGATGGCACGCTCGGCTTCACGCAGTCGGGCGCGGTCACGTTCCAGGTGCCCGCCCGGTGGGACCCGACGTCGGTCGCCGGCGTCCGGGCGACGTGGCTCCGCTACCGGATCACGAGCGTCGGTCCGGGCGGCGGCTTCGCGGCGCTCCGCAAGCTCGACATCGACCAGATCCTGGGGCGCGTCTCCTGCTCGAACGCGGTGACCGTCCCTGAGGAGATCCTGGGATCGAGCAACGCCTCGCCCGACCAGCGCTTCTTCCTCTCCAAGGTCCCGGTCCTCGACCTGACGGTCGTCGTGGACGAGGGCGCAGGCTTCCAGGACTGGACCGCGGTGGACGACTTCTCCGCGTCGGGCCCGGCCGACCGGCACTACCTGATCAACCGCGGGACCGGCGAGGTCGTCTTCGGCGATGGCCGCCACGGGAAGGTCCCGGCCAAGGGCACGGGTAACGTCCGCGCGCGGCCGTACCGCTTCGGCGGCGGGATCAAGGGCAACGTCGGCGCGGGCACCATCATCCAGCTTCGCCAGACGCACCCGTTCATCGCCTCGGTCACGAACAAGGAGCCGGCCTCCGGCGGCGGCAACGAGGAGACGATCCAGGAGGCCATGGTGCGCGGGCCGGCCGAGGTGCTCCGCACCCGCAACCGCGCCGTGGTGGCCGAGGACTTCGAGACGCTCACCCTGGAGAGCACCACTGGCATCGCCCGGGCGAAGACGCTGCCGCTGTTCGACCCGGCCGAGCCGGGCACGCCCAAGCCGGGTCTCGTGTCGGTGATCGTGCTTCCCAAGGGGGGCGCACCGCTGTCGCTGGCGCTCCGCGACCAAGTGCGTGAGTACCTCGACGCGCGCCGCCTGGTCACGACCCAGATCTTCGTCGTCGAGACGGCGTTCGTGCCCGTGGACCTCACCGTCACCGTGGTGAAGACCCCGGAGGCGAACCCGGTCGAGCTCGCCGCGAGCGTGCAGGCGGTCGTCCGCGAGTACTACGACGCCGAGTTCGGCGGTGACCCGGCGAGGGCCGCGGCCTTCGTGGCAGGCACGTCTGGCGAGCGCGGCGTCGGCTGGGAGTTCGGACGCGACGTCTTCCGCTCGGAGATCTTCGAGCTCCTGGAGCGGATCGCCGGCGTGGACCACGTGGAAAGCATCGCTGTCCCCGCGGCCGCGGTGCCCATCGAGGAGTTCCAGCTCCCGCAGGTGCGGGATCTCGTCGTGAACGTGGCGGCATGAGGGAGACCCAATGCCCGAGACGGTCCAGGACACCCTCTTCCGATCTCTTCCCGAGGTCTACCGCCACGAGGAAAAGGACGGTCTTACCTACCGGCTCCTGGGCCTCTTCGCCGCCGTGCTCGACGGTCTCGAGGACAGAATCTACGGCGTCCACCTCCAGCTCGACCCTGTGCGGGCCGACGCCCGGTTCCTCCCCTGGCTCGCCTCGTGGGTGGCGCTCCTGCTCGACGAGACCTGGGAGGAATCCAAGCGGCGCGAGCTCATCCGCCGGATCGTCCAGCTCTACACCACCCGCGGGACCATCGAGGGCATCCGGCAGTTCGTGGAGATCAACACCGGGATCAAGCCCGAGATCGTCGAGGAGTACGGCGCGGGCTGGCGGATCGGCGTCCGTTCCACGGTCGAGGTGGACACCAAGGTCTACGGCACCTGGGAGGAGAACGCCCATCGGTTCAGCGTGCTCGTGGCGACCTTCGAGGAGTTCGACCTCGAGCGCAAGGGGAAGGTCCGCGAGCGGGTGCTCATCGAGAAGCCGGCGCACACGCAGCTCGTGCACGTCGGCTGGTTCGCGTCGTTCTGGCAGATCGGCGTGCGCTCCACCCTGGGCGTCGACGCGAAGGTAGGGGGCTGACGTGGCGCTCAAGAAGCTGAAATGGCTCAAGTACCTGTTCGTGAACCGCCTCGAGGCGGAGACCGAGCAGAGCTACTTCAACGAGAAGCGGAAGAAGCACCTCGCCCACGAGCACTCGGAGGGCCTCGTCCGCGGCTTGGACGTCACGGAGGCCAATCCGCCGTCGCTCACCGTCGAAGTGGCCGCCGGACGCGCGCTCGACACCGAGGGGAACGACCCCGAGGTCGAGTCGCCCCAGGACCTGGACTGCGCGGCGCTCGTCCCGGCTGCCGGGGAAGTCACCGTCTACGTCACCCTCCGCCACAACACCATCGAGACGGACCCCTACTTCGTCGACGAGTTGGGGGCGACCCAGAACAAGTTCGTCCAAGACAGCTTCGTGCTGGAGGCGACCCCGCAGGTGCCGACGGCGCCCGCCGTGGAGCTGGCCCGCTTCCGCCTCGGCGCCGGCGCCACGGCGATTCGCGACGCCGCCGACCCGAACAACCCGGGGCTCAGCGAGATCGACTTCCGCCAAGTGAAGCACTCGGACAAGGAGGTCCTGGCACTCCGCGACCTCTCCGACGTGGACCCCGCCGAGGCGGACGCCTTCAACGCGATGGAGAACCCGAGCACGTCCAATCCCATCACCACGGTCTCGAAGGCGGATGGCATCGTCGCCCCCGTCCGGGGCGAGGTGGTGACCGCGCGCGGCACGAAGCCGTCGCTCGACGCCCGGCTCGACGTGATGCTGAACGACGACGGGTCGTTCAAGGGCATCAGCAAGATTACGCCCGCCGCACCCCTCACGGGTGGCGGCACGGCCGGCGACGTCCCGGTCGGGATCAACGACGCGACGCCCACGGCGCGCGGGGCCATGCGCGCCGCCGACAAGGCGAAGCTCGACGGCATCGAGCCGGGCGCCACGGCCGACCAGACCGCGCAGGAGATCCTCGATGCCTTGAAGACGGTGGACGGGGCCGGGAGCGGTCTCGACGCGGACCTGTTGGATGGCTCGCAGCACCGCGGCCTCGGGGGCGGTGAGCACGCGAACGCCACGCCAGCGGCCGCCGGGTTCATCGCCGCGGGCGACAAGACGAAGCTCGACGGCATCGAACCGGGCGCCACGGCGGACCAGACGGGCCAAGAGATCCTCGACGCCTTGAAGACGGTGGACGGCGCCGGGTCGGGCCTGGACGCCGACCTTCTCGACGGCTCGCAGCACCGAGGGCTCGGCGGCGGCGAGCACGCGGTCGCGACGCCCACGGTCGACGGATTCATGTCGGCGGTGGATAAGGCCAAGCTCAACGGGATCGAGGCCGGCGCCACGGGAGACCAAACGGCCGGCGAGATCCTTTCGCTCCTGACGACCGTTGACGGCGCCGGCTCGGGTTTGGACGCGGACCTCCTGGACGGCGTTCAACATCGGGGCGCGGGCGGAGTCGCCGAGCATGCGCAAGCCACGACGTCTCAAGCGGGCTTCATGTCGCCAGCCGACAAGACGAAGCTCGATGGAGTGGCTGCCGCACAGGAATACTCCTTTCGAACGGGGACGGTATCGAACGGCGGTTTCATCCCCGGACCAACGTTCGGCTTCACCGAAGTCGCTGTGTTCACGAGCATGTACTACATCCAGTGCCGGGGCGACGTCGACGACAACGACAAGCTCGGCTCCTTCTATCGCTCGAACCGCCAAGTCGCCGTCGGCGACTGGGACCAGAACAAGAGTTTGAGCCTGCCGCCGGATACCACCGGCATCGTGTACTACATGGTCGTCGGAGTGAAGTGAGGAGGTAGACGCGCATGCTTATCGTGTTTGCGACAGCCCCGACCGGCCCGTACGAGGCCTACGACATCATCGGGATCGCGAGCCAAATCGTGGATCAGGATGGAACCACGGAAGACCCCCAGCGGGCGGAGATCTTTCCCGACTCGAGTCTGACCGGGACCCTGGGCGTCACCGACGTGGCGAGCGTCTCCGACATCACCCTGCCGGATGATCAGAACGTCCTGACGAACTACACCAGGTACCGGGTGACGGCAGACCTGCTGGGGGTCGAGAAGAAGGACTACTTCGTGCTGTCGACGGACGCCACGGACAACAACCCTCCCGATGGCTACCCCGACATTCCGGCTGACGGCATCTCGAGCTGCACGATCAGGATCCAGAAGAAGGACGGGGAAACCGGCCTCGATATGACCGCTCTGCAGGATAACGACCTGATGGAACTGCGGACCCAACGGGGACGCCTCTCCGCGTGGCAGGTCAACCTGGTGAACGGCTACGCCGAGGTCACGCTCACGAGTTCGACCGAAACCGTGATCACCGAGGTCATGGTCTACGACGTCGCCGGACAGTTGGGGAAGCAAGTCATCCAGATCCAGTTCGCGTAGGGCGGGAGCGAATCGTGCCGCAGCGCAGCGAGCGCAACATCGAAGCCGAGGTGACCGGCCTCCAGGTCGAGGTGCGGGGCCTGCGCCAGGCCATGGAGACGAACACCGAGTCGCTGGCCCAGGTGCGCGAGGGCTTCCAGCGGCTGCGCGGCGAGCTCAACGGCATCCTCCCGCGCCTCGAGGAGAAGGTCGAACGCGTGATCGAGCAGCTCGACGGGCGGCATGACGTGGAGCGAGAGTACTTCGAGAAGGTGCAGATCCACGAGCGGGAGATCGGGACGCTGGTCCAGCAGGTGGGGAAGAAGGCGGACGCCGAGGCGAACCGCGTCGAGCACGGCCGGCTGTGGCTCGCGCTCCGCCTCTTCTTCTACGGGACGCTCGCGGCACTCGTCGGGCTGTTGCTGCAACGAGTGCTGGGGTGACCGATGGCCGCATTCGACCAAGCCGTCCGAAAGATCCTGCGGCACGAGGGGGTCGAGTTGGGTCCCGACGGGCGGCCCCTGCCAGGCCGGACGGGTTACGTCAACCATCCGGACGACCCTGGTGGCGAGACCAACTACGGCATCACGCGGAAGGTCGCCCTGGAGAACGGGTACGCGGGTCCCATGCGCGACATCCCGTACACCAAAACTCTGGAGATCTACCGGAGGAAGTACTGGGACGGCCTGCGGGGGGACGAGATCCCCGACCAGGAGATCGCCGAGGAGCTGTTCGATACCGGCGTCAACTGCGGGATGCCGACGGTGAAGCGGTTCCTCCAGCGGACGCTCAACGTGCTGAACGTCAAGGCGACGAAGTACCCGGACCTGGTGGTGGACGGCGTGATCGGCCCCCGGACCATGGACGCCTTGCAACGGGCGCTTGCAGTCGCGCCCTGGTACCGCCTCTGCATCCTGCGCGCCCTCGATTCCCTCCAATGCGTCCGGTACATCGAGCTGGCCGAGCGCAACCAGAAGTTCGAGGCGTTCGTGCCTGGATGGTTGAGGGTCCGAGTAGGTGTAGGTGATGAGCGCGGCCGGTCTACCAACGCCGCACCGGCGGCGGTTCAAAGCTGAAAGGAGGTGAGCGTATGAGTGAAACGACGGTGACCATCATCGTAGCGGTGATCGCCGCCCTCGGCTCCGTCATCACGGCGCTGATCGGGTGGATGGCGCGAAAGAGCGTGAACTACGTGGATAAGAAGACCGCGGTGCTGGACGCGTCGAGCGAGCTCCAGCGCAAGGAGGCGATCAAGAACAAGATCGTCGATACCGTGACCCTCGTCACGCGGGCCACCATGCAGACCTACGTGGACGAGGTCAAGACGCGGAACGCTGACGGCAAGCTGACCAAGGAGGAAGCGGCCGAGGCGTTCCGGCGGACGCTGGACCAGTCCCTTGAACTCCTCAAGCGCGAGGGCATCGAGGTCGGTAAGGACATCCTGAGCGTCATGGTCGAGGCCGTGGTCGGAAAGCTGAAGGTGGAAAAAAACGGACTCAGGGGCGAGGCGAAGGCGGCCTAGCCTCCCTCGTCCCCAACCTCGTCGAAAGGGCCGGCACGGTCCTCGGCCTCGAGCGCAAGCAGGGCATTCTCCTCACCAGAGGCAGGCCCGAGCCGTCCGTCGCGTTCGAGCTCGTCGAAACGCGGACGGACAGCCCGCTCACCTCCGGCTGGAGCCTGGACGCCCTCACGACCCCGACCCGCGGGGGTCTGGGCGTCGCCAAGGACCTCTACAAACGGAACGACCTCGAGGTCGACCTGGGCGCCTACCTCACCGGGGCCTACGCGGGCCTGGTCCGGGCCCGGTTCGACCCCGCCCTCGGTGTGGGTCTCAACATCCGCTTCTGAGCCTGGCGTGCCCTGGGCGTCCGGCTCTGCCTCCCGGCCCAGTCGCCGGCCTTCCGCGCTGTCCGGGCCGCTTTCGGCCCACCGGGGCCACGGCCCGTAACTACCTGAAATAGCTTGACTTACGGCGGACAGCCCGCCTTCATGTGACCCCTGAAAGGGGCGGCACGGGGCCGCCCCGGAACGTCACAAAGGAGGGTCCAATGAAGGCGAAGGCAAAGGGCAGGAAGGTGGCCGGGAAGAGGCGATCCCCGGCCAAGGTGGGGGCCAAGAAGAAGGCCCCGACCGGCAAGGCGGCCGCCCCGACCGAGGAAAGGCCGAAGGCGCCCCAGGCGCCCGAGGCCACGAAGGCGGCCGAGCCGAAGGTCTCCCAGGCCGAACTCGACGCCCTGCGCGAGCCGGTCGAGGAGGCCAAGGGCAGGCTGGAGACGGCCCAGGCCGACGCGAAGGCGGTGGCCGACAAGGCCCGCAGCGTGGTCGCCGAGGCGAAGGAGGCCTACCGGGCCGCGCTCGCTCCCTACCGGGAGGCCTGCCGCAAGGCGGGCGTCGAGTGCGAGTACGAGGGCGGCCGGAGCACGAACGTCTCCGAAAAGGTCTCCTTCCTCGTGGAGAAGACCGACACGGGGGTCCGGGTGACGGTCAAGGGCCAGCCCAAGACCGAGGAGGTGATTCCGCTCGCGGCCCTCAAGGAGTCCGTGAACAAGGCCGCCTACGGCTACACGGACAAGCACCTCGGCCCGAAGGAGGAGATCGGCAACAAGGGCGGATCGCTGTCCAACCGCCTGCGGGCCGTCATGGCCTGAACCGGCCTCCATGCCTCACCCAGAAAGGTCCCGGCGCCTCACGGCGTCGGGCCTTTCTCTCTTGGGGCCCGTTTGACCGGCCCCACCCATTATCGTATACTCTCGTTGCGCCTCATAAACGTTCGTCTACGCTCCTCACGGGAGGCGAGGCAAGACCAACGAATGGCTACTGAAGAGGGCTGGGTCGGTGTCGAGGAGGTGGCTGCCCATCTGCGGGTGGCACAGGCGTCCATCTACAGGTGGGTCGAGTCGAAGGGCTTCCCGGCCCATCGGGTGGGACGCCTATTTCGGTTCAAGCTTTCTGAGGTAGATGAATGGGTGAAGGACAGCGGCGCAGACGACTCCGACACGAATCCCGCGAGCAAAGGGGCAAGAACCAAACCCGCGAGCCGAAAGTCGAATGTGAAGAAGAATAGGCATGGCTGAGAATCGACTTGCAACGCAGATTGGGCGGCGGATCTTACTTGCGGGGCACTTTGATGTCCCCGTCATCCTGGAGGACGTGCGGGCGCTGGGTTCGGACGGCTCCGGCGGCTATGAATGCCGCGTCCGGCTGCCCGACGGCAGGCTCGAGGAAGCAGTCATCTCGCCCGCAGAGGCCGCTACCGTTTTCGGGGCGGAACAGAAAGCACCAGCGGCGGCGAAGCCTGCGGATGCCGAGCGGCTGCGCCTCTTGGTTGAGTCTGCCCGTATCCGTCTCGCCTACGCGCATGACCGCCAGTTCGCGGTCAGCCTCTCGGGCATCCGCACCCTCCCTCACCAGATCGAGGCTGTCTACCAGGCCATGCTGCCGCAGCCTCGCCTGCGCTTTCTGCTCGCCGACGACCCGGGGGCCGGCAAGACCATCATGGCTGGTCTGCTCATCAAAGAGCTGAAGCTGCGGGAGGCCGTCGAGCGCGTTCTCATCCTCTGCCCCGCTCCGCTCACGATTCAGTGGCAAGATGAGATGCTCCGGTGGTTCGGGGAGTCGTTCGACATCATCTTCTCCGCCGTGGACCAGCAGCAGCTGACCAATCCGTGGCAACGCTCCTCGCAGGTCATTTCCTCCATTGACTACGCGAAGCAGGACGACGTGCGCGAGCGGGTGTGGCAGCAACGGTGGGATCTCGTGGTGATCGACGAGGCCCACAAGTGCTCGGCAAGGACTGCGTCGGGAGGCCAAGGGCGAGAACCAAAGGTCGCCACGACCAAGCGATACGATCTGGTCTCCCGCCTCACATCGGATGCGGACCACATTCTCCTCCTTACCGCTACTCCGCACCATGGGGATGAAGACAAGTTCTCGCACTTTCTTCGACTCATTGATCCCGATCTATTCCCGGAACCGCACCGGCTTGGGAAGCAGGCGACCGCGATTCAGAAGGACGTGTTCAGGCTCGGGAAGGATTCGCCGTGGTCGTTGCGTCGCCTGAAGGAGGACCTGAAGGATCTCGATGGGGGCCGACTCTTCCCGGATCGGCACGCCAAGACGGTGACGTTCCGGCTCAATAGCGAAGAGTACGCCCTCTACAAATCGGTAACGGCCTATATCAACGAGTTCATCCCCCAGCAGACCGGCCAGCGACGGTCGTCCGCCGCCCTGACCCGCACGGTCTTTCAGCGACGCCTCGTCAGTTCGACCTGCGCGATCCACGAGTCCATGAAGCGGCGCCTCAAGAAGCAGCAGGACCTGCTGGACGAGTTGGAGGGGCTTTCTTCCGCCCAGCGGGCCAAGCGCCTCGCGGCCCTCCAAGGACGCCTGCCCGACGCGGAGCAGGAAGAAGACGACCTTGACGACGAGGTCCGCGATCAGCTTGTCGACGAGTACACGGCGGCGCTGGAACTGGAGCAGCTGCGAGCAGAAATCGCCGCCCTCAAAGAGCTGGCCGAGCAGGCCAGAAGGGTGCGAGAGCTGGCGAACGATTCCAAGTTGGCCGCTCTGAAACAGTGTCTCGGGGAAGCGCAGTTTGTCGAGCTCAAGGACGGCCGGGGCAAGCTCCTTCTCTTCACCGAACACCGCGCCACGCTGGGCTACGTGCGGGAGCACCTCGAGCGCTGGGGGTTCAGCACGTGCGAGATCCACGGTGGCATGAATCCACACGAGCGCAAGCGGGCGCAGGAACAGTTTCGCACCACGGCCCAGGTCTGTGTGGCGACAGAGGCCGCCGGCGAAGGGATCAACCTTCAGTTCTGCCACCTCATGATCAACTACGACATGCCGTGGAATCCGACGCGCCTGGAACAGCGGCTGGGCCGCATCCACCGAATCGGCCAGGATAGGGACTGCTACGCCTTCAATTTCGTCGCAACGGACTCCGAGGACGGGCTGCCCATCGTTGAGGGGCGTATCCTTCACCGCCTGTTGGAAAAACTGGATACGATGAACGAGGCCCTGGAAGGGCGCGTGTTCGATGTCATCGGCGAGGTGCTGTCGCTGAACGACGTCAACCTCCCGGACATGCTGAGGGAGGCTGCCTACGATCCCCGCCGGCTCGACGAGTATCTGGACCAGATCGACCGCATCGATCCGGCCAAGCTGAAGGAGTACGAAGACGCCACGGGCATCGCGCTGGCCCGGAGCCACGTGGACTTCACGGGATTCCAGCGCCGCAACCTCGAGGTCGAGGAGAAGCGGCTGATGCCCCGCTATGTGGAGACGCAATTCATCGCGGCCTCCAAGGAAGTCGGCCTTCGCGTCGAGCCAAGGGCAGATGGCCTCTGGCGGATCGAGCACGTCCTGGCGGAGCTGCGGTCAGAGCGGCTTCGGTCGATCCATCGGCTGGGCAAGGCCGATCCCTCGTACCGCAAGGTCACGTTCCATAAGCACCACCTCGAACAATCCGCCCATGTTGACGCTGTCCTCATGGGCCCGGGGCACGCGCTGTACGCCGCAGTGGACGAAAAACTGAATGAGAAGTTGGCGACTCTGCAGGGGGGCATTGGGTTCTACGTGGACCCACTCACGGCCGAGCCGTACCGGCTCCACCTATTCGAGATCTCCATCCGCGGTAAGGACTCCAAAGGCAACGACGTCCCTCTGCACGGAGAGCTCGTGGCAGTCCGGGAGCATCGCGGGCAGTTCGAGATTGTACCGAGCGACATCCTTCTCAACCTGCCCCCTCAGGCGAGCCCGCCGGCCGCACTTGATTTGGTGGACACGCAGGCGGCTTCGGACTACCTGAAGAGCACGTACCAGTTGGACTGCCGCGCTCGCTGCCAAGAAGAACGGCAGCACTTTGCCCGCATCTGCCAGGAGTACCTGGAGCGGTCCTTTGATGCCCGTATCAAGCGGGCCCAGGAACGGGCCATGCTTCTGGCTGCGGAAGCGACGAGCAAGCCTGAATACAAGTTGTCGGCGGACGAAGCGCGAAAACAAGTCGATGAGCTTCAGCGGGGACGGGAGGAGCGCCTTGATGGTTTGAACCGGCTCGGGGTCGCCCGAACTGGCCCCGTGCGTCATGTCGCCACGGCCATCGTCTTGGCGCCTGACGCGGATACGGAAAGCCAGCTTGCGGACCTCGCGGACGAGCTCGATCCGAACATTCGGAGGAAAAGCGAACTGGCCGCCGAGGACATGACCGTTGCCGCGCTCATTGAGGAAGGGTTCCCCGAGGACCGCATCGAGCGCGTCGGACACCTGAAGCTCGGCTTCGACGTCCGGGCCCACAGGGTGGCGGACGAGGCGACAGGCGATGTGCTCGTGAAGCGCGTCGAGGTCAAGGGACGGATGCGCGGGCAGCCTGTCCGTTTGACTACGAACGAATGGTACAAGGCGCAGCAACTGGCCGAGACGTATTGGCTCTACGTCGTGTGGAACCCCCTAGGCAAGGTCCCCGAGTTGGTCCGAATCCACAACCCCGCGGCCCGATTGGACCATGCGAAGCGCGAGATCGTGGCGGCGCGGTTCTTCGAGATCCCGGCGGAAGCGGTGGTGAATGCGGCGAAGGCGCAAGGAGATCGCGTATGAGCTTCGAACGACATGGCTACCACTTCGAGGGTGCCTTCACTTCGGCGAACCAGCTGGAGACCCGGGCCGGTGTGTACGTTATCTGGTGCAAGAACGGCGAGACTTGGACGTGCCTGGATGTTGGCGAGTCACACGACCTGCAGGAGCGTGTTCTCAATCACGACCGTGCCGACCAGTGGCAACGGAATTGCCGAGGCACGATCCACTACGCTGTCCACTATACGCCCAACCTCCAGAAGACAGGGCGAGGCCAGATCGAGAGCAGACTGCGTCAGCTTGAACAACCGCTTTGTGGAGATCGTTAACTTGGACGACCGACGGCTTGTAGAGGACTACCTCCCGATCCAGGTCATTAGCAAGGAGGCCTCGCGGGAGAAGTCCGTCCGCAAGGGGCACATCTCGACGCTGCACCTCTGGTGGGCGCGGCGGCCGCTCGTAGCCTGCCGCGCTGCAGTGTATGGGGCGCTCGTTCCAGTGAGCCGCTTCCGGCCGGCGAACGGCCCGGAGGGGAAGCGGGACAGTCTGACCCGCGCGAACGCGGCCAAGTTCGTGGAAAGGCTCTGCAAATACCCTGGTGCACCCCAGGCCATTGCCGAGGCGCAGAAGCACATCCTTGAGGCCCACGCGGAGCGGCTCTCCAAGGAGACTGGAAAGCCGGTCACGGTCGAGGACATCGTTGAGGAACGTGCGCCTCGGCCCAAGGTGCTGGACATGTTCGCCGGCGGCGGGGCGATTCCGCTGGAGGCGCTACGACTCGGATGTGAGGCCTACGCGCTCGATCTAAACCCCGTGGCCCACATCATCGAACTCTGCACCCTCGTCTACCCGCAGAAGTACGGCCGGCCTGACCCGACGGCTCGCGGCATGACCGGTCCGAAGAACGACATGGGCGAGACAACCTGGGGCGGCCTGGCCGAGGAGGTCCGCTACTGGGGCAAATGGGTCCTGGAGAAGGTCCGTGCGGAGATCGGCGATCTCTATCCGCTGATCCCGGACCCGGAGTTCAAGGGCAAACGCGCACAGAATCAGATGCGTCTCTGGGAAGGGACGGGACGCGAGGAGGTCCCGCCTGGCTACCTAATGCCCGTCGCCTACCTGTGGACGCGGACGGTTCGCTGCAAGAACCGCTCATGCGGTGCCACTGTGCCCCTCGTCAAGCAGACGTGGCTCTGCAAGAAGAGCAGCAAGAAGGGCGGCGGTCGGTACGTTGCCCTGCGCGTGGTCGCACCGAAGGGCGCCAAGCAGGTTCGCCTCGAGGTTGTCGAGGCGCAGTCGGCGAGTGGGTTGGGGTTCGACCCGTCGCTGGGATCGGAGGGTGGCAACGCGACGTGTCCTTTCTGCAGCACCGTTGCGGACAGTAAGTACATAAAGGCCGAAGGCTGCGCCGGTCGCCTCGATGAACAGATGATGGCGATTGCCTGCACCCGGAAGGGAGAGAACGGAAAGGTTTACCTCTCTGCAGACGATGTGTCCTCGTTCATTCCGGCGAAGAAGGCTGTTGCGCGCGCGCTCCAGGCGATCTGCGAACGTGGCGGGTTGGATGTGCCGAGTGAGCCGCTTCCTCCCCGAGGCACCCTTGGATTCCGGATTCAACCCTACGGCTTGAGCGTCTGGGGCGATCTCTTCTCAACACGGCAGGTACTGTCGCTGCTGTCGCTCGCGACCGTCGTACGGGAGGCCGAGCTGGCAATGCAGGCCGCGGGGCATCAGCGCGAACGGTTTATAGCCGTGACGACCATGCTTGCTGCTGTCGTCGACCGCCTCGCCGACTTCAATTCTAGCCTATGCGTGTTCAATTACACTGGCGGACGAGGAGTCGTCCATACGTTCGGCCGACATGCTCTCCCAATGGTATGGGACTACGCTGAGACTAACGTATTCAACCCTGACGGCGCGAGCTGGATTTCGGGTATCGACGACGTACCCGCCGCGCTCGGCGATGCCGGGATGCCCCTCTTCGCATCTGTGGAGAGAGGATCCGCCACCGCCGTGCCATGGGCCGACTGTAGCTTCGACGCGGTCATCACCGATCCCCCGTACTACGACAACGTCCCCTACGCCGATATCTCAGATTTCTTCTACGTGTGGCTGAAGCGAACGATCGCTCACCTGTATCCGGCACACTTCGCCACCGAGTTGACTCCCAAGAAGAAGGAAGCGGTGGCAGAGCCCATGCGGTATGGTGGTAACCGCGAGACGGCAAAGGTGGCCTACGAAGAGATGATGGCCCAGTCCTTCTCCGAAGCGAGCCGTGTCCTGAAACCGGGAGGTCAACTCACCGTCGTCTACGCGCACAAGACCACCCTCGGGTGGTCGACCCTGGTCGATGCGCTTCGGCGCGCGGGCTTTATCGTCACGGAAGCTTGGCCGCTGGATACGGAGAAGCCCGGTCGACTCCGCGCCCAGGAGTCGGCGGCTCTCGCGTCGAGCATTTTCCTCGTCGCCAGGAAGCGTGGAGAGGCGGCCACAGGTTCCTATGAAGACGAGGTTCGGCCTGAACTGGAGAAGATCGTCCGGGAGCGGGTGGATTCACTCTGGAAGATGGGGATCACCGGCGCGGACCTGGTGATCGCTGCCGTGGGTGCGGGACTCCGAGCCTTCACGCGTTTCTCCCGAGTTGAGTATCACAGCGGCATGGAGGTCCCGGCCGAGAAGTTCCTCGCCGAGGTGGAAGGAGTAGTCCTCGAGACGCTTCTGGAGAAGATCTTCGGCATGGCCGGCAGCGGCGTGGCGGCCGTGGACGGCCCGAGCCGGTTCTACGTGCTCTGGCGCTATGCCTACAAGGCTGCTGAGATGGACGCGGGCGAGGCCATCGTGTTCACCTACGGCCAGAACGTCGAGCTCGACGGCCAGAAGGGCCTCTCAACCGGGCGGCACGCGCTGGTCGAAAAGAAGAAGGGGAAGTATCGCCTTCGGGATTTTACGGAGCGGGGGGAGGACGAGAAGCTGGGCCTGCCGGAGGACGGCGGCGCGCCGGCCCCCCTCGTCGACGCACTCCACCGTATCCTCTGGCTCGTGGAGAACCAGCCCCGCAACCTGAAGCGATTCCTCGACGAGGCTCGGCCCGACCGGGAACGCTTGCGCCTGGTGGCCCAGGCCCTGGCCGGAACCACCCTCGCGGGTAAGAAGGACAACGGACCGGAGCACACTGTGGCCACGACGGCGGCGGAGCAGGCGGCTCTCAAGAAACTGGTCGCCAACTGGCGGGCGCTCATCGACCAGCGGCTCGCCGCTGATGAAGGCACGCTGTTCGACACGGGGAGGAAGTAGCATGGAAGCGTGCCCGGGAGAGAATCTGTGCTGATACGGCAGAAGACAGTCTTGAGCCTCCTCACGCAGGCCGGCAAGCCGCTGTCGCCGACGGTCTTCGTGAAGCTCGTCTTCCTGCTCCGCCAGGAGACCGGCCTGGAGAGGAACCCGAGTTTCTACGACTTCGTGCCGTACAACTTCGGGCCCTTCTCCTTCACGCTCTACTGGGACCTCGGCAGCCTCCGGCAGAACGGGTACGTGACGACCGAGGAAGAACGCATCGCGCTCTGCGGGCGTACTCTCGAACTGGCGGAGAAGAAGGCCGAAGAGCTTCCTGCGTTCATCCATGCTGCTGTGGCCGACGTACTCAGTCGTTACGGACGGATGAATCAGAAGGCCTTGATACGAGACGTCTACAGCAGGTATCCGTGGTTCGCGCTGAACAGCGAGCTGAAAGAAGAGCGCCGCCTAGCATCAGTCCAACGACCCAAGAAGGCGCCCGCCGCCGTCTACACGGCCGGGTACGAGGGGAGGTCCGTGGACGCCTTCTTCAACGACCTCCTGAAGCGAGGCATCGACGTAGTCGTCGACGTCAGAGCGAATCCAGTTTCCCGCAAGTACGGATTCTCTGGCCTACGGTTAAGCGAGTTATGCAAGAAGCTGGGGCTTGAATACCGCCACGTGCCGAGCTTGGGAATACCCAGCGCCGCCCGAGCCGGTCTAAACGGCTTTGCCTCATATCAACGCCTCCTCAATCGATACGAGCAGACGATGCTGCCTGAGCGTTCGACTGAAGTGGAGGATGTGGGCCGCCTCATGCACCGGCAGCCTTCGGTACTCGTCTGTGTGGAGAAGGATGTCCGTTGTTGCCACCGAAGCCGATTGGCCGAGGCGGTGGCGCAGACGACCGGCCTGGAGGTGGTTCACCTATGATGGGCCGCACGGACACTAAGCAGAAACTCAAGGTGCTCATCACCGTGAAGACGTATCCGATCCCGTCGGCGAAGTACGATGAGCTGGTCTGCACGGCCGGAGTGACGGAGACCGGAGATTTCATCCGTCTGTACCCGGTCAACTTCCGCGACTTGCCGTTCAGCCAGCAGTACAAGAAGTATCAGTGGATCGAGGTCGTCGCCGAGAAACACCGAGGGCGTGACGTGCGGAAGGAGAGCTATCGGCCCGACTGCGACTCGATCCAGAAGCTGGGTGAGCCTATCAAGAGCAACCCGGGGAACTGGGCCGAGCGCGCTCGCTATGCCCTGGCGAAGAAAGCGCGCTCCATGGAAGAGCTGCAAGACCGTCGAAAGGCCGACCGGACATCCCTGGGCATCTTTAAGCCGAAGAAGGTGCATGACCTCGTAGTCTCGGCCGACGATCCCGACTGGAAGGCCGGTTTCAAGGCCGCGCTCCAGCAGGCCAGGTTGTGGGAGACCCGCACGGTCAGCAAAGAGCCTCCCCGCAAGGTTCCCTTCAAGTTTCACTACCAGTTCGAGTGCGATGATTCGCGGTGCACGGGGCATCGGATGATGATCGAGGACTGGGAGGTCGGGGCGCTTTTCTGGAGGCTTGTGGATCAAGGACTTTCGCACAAGGATGCAGCGGACAAGGTGCGAGCGAAATTCCTGGGCGAGCTTTGCGGCGCCGATAAGGACGCCCACTTCTTCGTGGGAACCATCCTCGCCTACCCGAAGACCTGGGTCGTGATCGGGGTCTTTTACCCGAAGATTCAGCCCGAGAAGCGCAATGCCGCTACAGGCCCGACTCTCTTCGATATGGAGGCGAACCCTTGAGCACGCGAGCCCTCCGTCCGTGGACCGACCTCGTCAAATTGCACCCCGATGTCGAAGCGGGTGCGCTCACCGAGGCGGTCTTTGCCATCGACCTCGGAGCGATCGCCTCGGGCGACCCCAACGTTCCGGTTGTGAGCCGGGACCCGGAGGCCTTCTTCCGGGCGACGTACCTGACATCCGATCTTCAGAAACTCCTCGAGGAAGTCATGGCGTCGCTCGCGGGGAAGTCAGGTTACAACCGTGTGCTCAAGCTCCGCACGCCGTTCGGCGGTGGTAAGTCGCACACTCTGGCGTCGCTCCTCCATGCCGCCCGCAAGCGGGAGGCCCTCGACTGCATACCCGAAGGGAAGGGGTTTGCACGGCCCAAGAACGTGGCGGTTGCGGTATTCGACGGGGAGAAGTTCGACGCCCGCAACGGAAAGGAGCTCGAAGACGGACGCACGATCCGAACCATGTGGGGTTGGCTCGCCTGGCAAATCGATCCGGAGAAAGCCTTCCCCATCGTCGCGGAGCATGACCAGGATCGCGTGGCTCCTGGCGGTGACGTGATCCGAGATGTTCTCACCAAGGGCTCCGGCGGACGTCCAGTTCTTCTCCTGCTCGATGAGGTGCTGAAGTACATGGAGCGAGCAGCTGCGGTGGGCGTGCTCGATTCGACCCTCCAACGACAGGCCAAGGACTTTTTCCAGAGCCTGACCGTCGAGGTGTCCGGAAGCACTAACGCGGCGCTCGTGTACTCGCTGACCTGGAGCGCACGGGAGGCGCTCGGGAACGTCGCCTTGCTCGCCGAGATCGACAAGCTCGCCGCACGGGTCGACCAGCTTCGAGAGCCGGTGACTGGCGACGAGGTGCTCCCCATTCTGCAGCGTCGTCTCCTCGGCGCTGCCCCGGACCACAGTTTGGCCACCGAGGTTGCGACTTCGTATCAAGAAGTCGTCACGGGAATGCAGAGGGCGCACGCCGAAACACCCGCCGAACGGCAGCAGGCCGAAGAAGAAGGCCGCCTGCTCCGTGACCGAATGCGCGAGGCCTACCCCTTCCACCCGGCGCTCATCGATGTCATGCGGGAGCGTTGGACCGCCGTAGACGCCTTCCAGCGGACGCGGGGTGCGCTTCGCTTTCTCGCCTCGTCCCTGCACTCTCTCAAGAGAAACGGCGGCGCCCAGCCGCTCCTGGGTCCTGGCGACGTGCCGCTCAAGGACGTGGACGTGCGGGTCAAGATGCTGAAGGAACTCGGCGTTCAGAACGACTACGATCCGGTGATCACGGCGGACATCGATGGGCCGAACGCCCGGGCAAAGCGGATCGATGAGCGGATGGCGAGAGAGACGCCCGCGTTGGCCAGCGTCAAACCGGCGACCCGCCTCGCTACGGCGATCCTCTTGTACTCGTTCGGCGGACTCCGACGCGAAGGAGCGGGTGACGCGGAAACCCTTCCCCCCGGCGTGACAGAGAGCGAGCTCCTCGCGGCGTGCGTGGGTCCCGACCTCGACAACATCACGGCCACGGCAGTGCTCTCCGAGCTCCGCAACGCGTGTCTCTACCTGCATTACGACGGAGTTCGGTACTGCTTCAAGAAGGACCCCAACGTCACGAAGCTCATCGAAGATGCGGAACAGAGCGTGTCTCGTGAGGAAGCCCAAGCCAAGGGACGCGGACCCGTTCGGGACAAGACCAAGGAAATGCTCGACGCTCGGCTCGCGGGACACCACACGGTGGTGGTTTGGCCTGGGAAGAGCCAGGACATTCCCGATGAAGACCCCCGCTTTTTGGTGGCCTACCTTCCGCTTGAGTTCGCGGGGGAGAGCAAGGCCGACCAGGATCGCCAGGCCAAGGAGTTGCTGTCGAAGTATGGGGATCGTCCGAGGCGCTACCGCAACGGTCTCGGGTTGGCCATTCCCGACAAGAGGCAAATCGAGGCGCTTCGGCGCGCGGTGCGGTATCTCCTGGCCATCGAGCGCGTGGATGCCAAGAAGCAGCAGCTGCGACTGACGAAGGACCAGCTGGACCAGCTGAAGGAGAGGAGACGCACGGAAGAGGCCGCAGCAGAATCGTGCTTCCGCGACCTGTACGCAGCTGTGTGGCTGCCACGCGTGGAAGGCGGAGAGATCGATGTCGAACGGGTGGAGCGTGGCGGTCGGCCCCTTCAGGCTGCAGGCATTCACGAAAGAATCATGGAGCTTCTTACGAGCGTGGGGACTCCTCGCGTACACGGGAGCGTGACCCCTCGCAAAATCTCAGAGCGGGTGAAGCTGGGAGAGCCGGTCGCGGATGGAGAACCGTTGCTCGGTATCAAGGCGTCGGAAGTACTCGAGTCCTTCTTCAGGGACATCGCACCGCCGCGTCTTGAGTCGTCCAGTGTTCTGCGGAAGGGCATCGCGCGGGGCGTTACGGAAGGAGCCTTCGCATACACGAGTGGTGCACAACCAGCGCTGGCCTCGGACGGGAAGTTCCAGGTGAGTCGGGACAAGCTGGTGATTGGGAGGGTGCTCGCCGACGACGAGGTGGATTTCGACTCCGGCTTCATCATGGTTCCGATCGCCATTCCGGACCTTGCAGTGCGAGAACCTACCCCAGGCGTTCCCGGTGCCCCGGAGCCTGAACCGGGCACCGCTACGCAACCAGGAGGCCCCAGCGGTATTCCGTCGCCAACCCCAGGCACGCTAGCTCCCGGACTTCGGAACAGGGTCCGCCTGAAGTTCAGAGCAACGAGGGATCAGATCTTCAAGGCCTTCCCCGCCATCGCGAACCTAGCGGACAAGGCCGACGGAGGAAGCGTTACGGTGAATGTCGAAGGCTCGTCTTCGGAGGGATTCGATCCGTCATGGCTACGCAACGCAGTCGAGGAGCCATTAGATGAGGCGGATATTGAGCAGATGTCAGACGAAGACTAGTGCGACGAGTACGAACAGCTCAAAGCGTCCTTAGGCGCGGACCGTCCCCGCCGAGACCGGCCAGAGCCCCTTTTCTTTCGGAGCGGCTCGACAAAGGAGGTGGTCCTAGGTGAGCGACAAATCCGCCATCGAATGGACCGACTCTACCTGGAACCCGGTGACGGGCTGTACGAAGGTCAGCCCGGGGTGCAAGCACTGTTATGCCGAGGTCTTCGCCGAGCGATGGCGCGGGATTCCGGGGCATCCCTACGAGCAGGCCTTCGACCTCCGCCTGTGGCCGGATCGCCTTGACCTCCCCCTTACCTGGAGGAGGTCGCGCACGATCTTCGTGAACAGCATGAGCGACCTGTTCCACGAGAAGGTCCCTCTCGCGTTCATCCAAAAAGTGTTCGCCACGATGGAGGCAGCCTCGTGGCACACGTTTCAGATTCTCACCAAGCGGTCGGAGAGACTGACCGAGCTCGCTCGCCATCTGAACTGGCCTCCCAACGTGTGGATGGGCGTCTCGATTGAGACGGCGAAGTACCTGCGGCGGGCGGATCACCTTCGCCAAGTACCGGCCGCCGTACGATTCTTGTCGCTGGAACCGTTGCTGGGACCGTTGGACACTCTTGACCTTTCCGGCATCCACTGGGTCATCGTCGGCGGGGAAAGTGGGCCCGGCGCTAGGTCAATCGACGCAACCTGGGTCAGGGATATCCGCAAGCAGTGCCACCGACAGGGTGTACCCTTCTTCTTCAAGCAGTGGGGCGGTGTTCGAAAGAAACGTAACGGCCGGGTACTCGACGGACGAACCTGGGATGACATGCCGGCCCCACGTAGGCCGGAGGCCGAGAAGGTGGCGCCCGCTCTGTCCCTTGGCGGAGATAGGTAATGGAGCGGGATGACACGATCGGCAGTTGGTCCATTGATAAGCTCAACCTCTTGCGTAAGTACCTCGAGGCCTATGTCACGGTTCTCAAGAAGCAGAGCTGGTGCAAGGGCTACGAGTACATCGATGGTTTCGCTGGGACTGGAAAGCCGAAAACGCGGGATGAGCAACAGTACGTCGCCGGTTCTCCGCGGGTAGCAGTTGAACTTCCCTCTCCATTCACGAAGTACCATTTCATCGAGAGTTCGAATTGGAGGATCAAGAAGCTCGAAAGGCTGCGCAGGGAGTTTCCCAACCACGAAATCGAGATCTACCCCGGCGACTGCAATGAAATGCTGCGCACGAAGATAGTCCCTGCCCTTCCGCTGAAGAGTTACAAACGGGCAATCGCCTTCCTCGATCCTTTCGGGATGGAGCTGGAATGGAGTACCCTCGAGGAAGTTTCCCGTGCTGGGACCATCGAGGTGTTCCTCAATTTCTCGGTCATGGCGATCAACCGGAACGTGCGGCTGCGCCGGAAGGAGGATATTTCCCCATCCGTACGTAGGCGAATGGATCGCTTCTGGGGCACGGACTGGGAAGCCGAACTCTATGAGGAAGAGCAAACTTTGTTTGGGCCAGAGACAGTAAGGATAAAGCAGTCAGGCAAGGATCTGGGGCACCGGTTCCAGAACCGTCTGAAGGAGATCTTCCCACATTGTACCGTGCCTGTACTGATGACGAATAGCAAGAATGCTCCCCTTTACTGCCTGGTTTTCGCTGGTCATAACCGAACAGGGGTTAAGATTGCAGACGCCATCTTCGGGAGCTTCGCCAAGATGGGATAGGAATCAACGCTGGCCGATCAGTTGTTCGAACGCGTGCAGTTGTCCTCGTGGTGGTTCCAGCTGCGCGATGGGCCGCAGCGCCCGCTCGGTGATCGCCGGGCGGCGGACCGCGTCGGGCATGGACAGGATGTGCTGCCGGATCGCGGAGTCCAGGCGCAGCAGGCTCATGACCTGCGTCACCCGGGCGCGGGTAATGCCCTCCCGGCGGGCGATGGCGGCCTGATCGGGCACCTCGCCGGACTCGATTAGGGCCTCCCACTCGAGGGCCTTGCGGAGCAGCTCGACCACCCGGGGCGTCTTGGGCTCCCTGGGCGGCTTGGGCTTGCCCCTGGGCGGCGGCACGGCGCTCACGACCCGGTCGGCGAGCACACGGCGCGTCAGGGTGCCGATGTTGCCGTTTTCGAAGGCCCCCTTGGGCCCCAGCGCGATTTCGACCGTCTGTTCGCGGTAGGCGGCCACGGGGGCGCCGTTGGAGGCCTTTAGCGCCATGTGGACGATGCGGAACCAGACCTCGGGCTCGGCCAGGGTTTTCCGGCGGTTAGTAGACCGGTACATTCGGGGAGCTTTGAAGTGCAGAGTGCAGAACGGCCTGATCTGCTTTCTGCATTTTTCATTCTGCATTCGCTGCCTGGGGTGTACCTGCGGCCTCGGTATGCTTCGCAACGAGTCCCTCCACCCGTATGACCTCTTAACACGATCCTCGACAAAACAACATTCAGGCTTGCAATTTCCAGTATAGGCTGGTTTTTTCTTCCGAGGGCAAAACAGGCCCCAGAATATCGAACACGCTCTTCATGCCACTGTTTAGTGACATCAATTAGGAGGTCTTATGGACTTCTCGGCAGTTCAGTTTGAGGATCTGCTTGGTCGAATCATCACATTGATCACCGACTGGGGCCTCAAGGTCCTTGGCGCCCTGGTGGTTTTGGTCATTGGACGCATGATTGCCAAAGCCGTACGAAAGGGCGTTCGCAGAGCCCTAGAGCGCGGCAAGATGGATCCGACGCTCGTTCCATTCGTCTCGTCGCTCTCCTACTACCTGGTTATGGCGTTCGTACTGATCGCCGTGCTAGGCATGGTAGGCATCGAAACTGCTTCGATGATTGCAGTGCTCGGTGCGGCCGGCCTGGCCGTTGGTCTAGCACTCCAGGGCACGCTAGCCAACTTTGCGTCAGGTGTCATGCTGCTCATCTTCCGACCGTTCCGTACAGGCGACTTCATCGAGGCCGCCGGTGTCGCTGGAGCTGTCGATATGGTCGGTATTTTCACCACGACATTGAACACCCCGGACAACGTCCGGATCGTGCTCCCCAACGGTACTGTCTGGGGGCAAGTGATCAAGAACTACGCAACGAATGCCACGCGCCGAGTCGACCTGGTAATGGGTATCTCCTACGACGACGACATTAGTGCCGCGATGGAAACGATCAACCGAGTGCTCGAAAACGAACCACGTGTTCTCAAAGATCCCGCTCCGACGGTGGCGGTGAGCGAACTGGCTGATTCGTCGGTCAACCTCGTGGTCCGCCCTTGGTGCACAAAGGAAGATTACTGGGGTGTGTACTTCGATCTCACACGCGCGCTAAAGGAAGGGTTGGAAAGCTCCGGCTGCTCGATCCCCTACCCGCAGACCGACGTTCATCTGCACAAGGTACCGGACAGCGCGGCATAAAAAACCGTTGTTTCCAGACAGTGCGATGTGTTTCACCACCCTTCGGGGATGCCATTCGGCGTCCCTGAGGGGCATTTTTACCGCAATCCACCACTAGACAAACGAGATAACATCTTTATATTGCTATAAAGCTATTATTGAGTTCTTAATCCGAAACCAGGACTTTCAATCGTGCCGACATACGAATACACCTGTAACGACTGCGAGAAGCCATTTGACATACGGGCTTCAATTTCGGAGTACTCGGAGGGATTGAGCCCCAAGTGCCCGAACTGCGGATCCGAAAAGGTGGCTCGTGGATTCTCGGTTGTTAACGTGCTCTCCGCCTTCAGAGAGTCGTTGAGCAGGTCGGCTGGGTGTGGACCCACCGGCTTCAGCTGAGGACCCTAACACAATCGCCCAAGTTTGGGCGAACGGATCTAGACGAGATCAAGAGGGGCCGGTGTTCGCGCACCGGCCCTTTCGTGTTCCTAACATCCGCAACTACTCAAGATTTGGGGGCAAAACCTGCATCGCGCCGTAGTTCGGTATACTGTCCCCTGATGACCTCGATCGCCTTGTCTACCAGAAGTTGTGTCGTCTCCCTGTTCCGAGGCATCGCGTAGAACTCCGAACAGTCTATAGGCGGTCCATAACTCACCGAGATCCGTTGGAAGATCCTCGGTATGACCTTTCCGATCGGCAGCGCCCTGTTCATCCCCTCGATCGCTACAGGGATTACGCGCGGGCGTGTCGCAAGGGTGACTAAACCCACCCCTGGTCTACCAGGCAGCACCGACCCGTCACGTGACCTAGTACCTTCTGGAAAGAGAACCATCGTTCCTGTGGGAAGAACCTGACTCATGCGATGCACCGCATGGAAGTCGCGTCGTCCTCTTCTTACTGGTATGCACTTCCAATTGTCCGCGAACCATGCTAGTACCGGATTCTTGAAGAAGTTCTCCTCGGCAGCTGGATTCCAAGGTATCAGGTGCGGTTTCCACAACGCACGCGGAAAGTATGCACCGATCCCTACCAGAAAGCTGTCGACCATCGACTGATGGTTGGAGAGCAAGAGCGTGTTGGTTGCTTCTCCCACGTGGTGCCGCCCGACGATTTTCGTCCGGTTCAACACGAAGAGATAGACCCAAAACACCAGAACGCATACGTTGGTGACGATGTATGACGTCACCGGGAACAAGAACTTGAACAGCCGTCCTCGACGAGGTGCCCGAACTTCCTTCTTCCCGGATCGTCTCTTACCGTCTTGTCGCTTGCGCGCTTCGCCGTCGACTCCCGACACCTGAGCCTCGGACGGCTTGGCCTGTACGTTCACGCCTTCGATACTTCCCCCTGGGTATCTTGCAGACTCGGTAATTTAACAGCCTTGACTTCCCGTGTCCTGGTGGCGTGAGTTGATTCTGGGCCCCGAGGAAGAAGGATGCTGCCGAATTCCACGCCTCTGTGGCTCATCGAGTTTCTCGTCCCAGGCAAATAATCGAAGAGGATATCGTGCACGCTCACTATGATGGCGGCATCTTCGACCTAGATGGTGTTGTTACGCACACCGCAATGGTTCATTCCAACGCATGGAAGAAGATGTTCGACGAGTACTTGTTGGAGTGGTCGGCCAAGAACGGCAAAGAACAGGCGCCTTTCGACATGGATACCGACTATCCCATCTATGTCGACGGCAAACCCCGATACCAAGGCTGTCAGAGTTTTTTTGAATCTCGGGGAATCGAGCTTCCGTTTGGCGATCCTTCAGATCCACCGAGAATGGAAACCGTTTGCGGGCTCGGCAACCGCAAGAACGAGTTCTATCGCGATTTGGTGGAGACAGACGGAGTGGGAATTTTCGACCCCACCGTCGACTTCATCAAAGCTCTCCGCGCCGACGGCCACAAAATCGGGTTGATGTCGTCGAGTAAGAATACGCGCGATATCATTAGGATTGCGGGGCTGGTTGAACTCTTCGACGAAGTCGTCGACGGTGTCACGGCCGAAGAAGAGGGAATGAGAGGCAAGCCACATCCCGACGTTTACCTTCGGTGCGCGGAGCTGCTCGACTTGAAACCGAGCAGAGCATTCGTTGTGGAAGACGCGGCATCCGGAGTAGAGGCAGGCAGTCGAGGCGAGTTCGGCGTTGTGGTCGGCCTGGCCCACGGAGATCAAGCGCAAGCGCTGAAAGACGCCGGCGCGCATGTCGTCATCACTGACCCGGCGGGGCTCACGGTTGAGAACATGGACGGCTGGTTCGCGGAACAGAGGGGGTAAAGCACGATGAGCGAGCATACCGACAGATGGATCCTGACTTGGGAAGGCTACGATCCGGGCAAAGAAGGCGTGCGTGAGGCCCTCTGCGCGCTGGGGAACGGCCAGTTCGTGACCCGCGGTGCCGCCGAGGAGGTGAGCGCAGATGGAACGCACTACCCCGGCACGTATGTCGCCAGTGGATACAACCGCGCCACCAGCAAGGTCGCCGATCACGACATCGAGAATGAAGATCTGGTGAACTTCCCCAACTGGCTGTGCCTCTCGTTCCGTCCTGAGGGAGGAGATTGGGTCGATTTCGAGAAGATGGAGATCCTGTCGTACCGGCGGGAGCTCAATATGCGCGAGGGGGTGCTGGTACGCTCGTACACCATTAGAGATTCGGACGGCCGAACCACGTCGGTGGTGAGCAGGCGATTCGTGCACATGTATTCGCCGCACCTCGCAGCAATCGAATACAGGATCACCCCCGAGGACTGGTCGGGAACGATCGAGATACGGTCGATGGTGGACGGAAACGTCACCAATACTGGCGTTGCACGTTACGGCGAGCTGGAATCGAAACACCATGACGTTGTCAAAAATGGAGAAGTCGATCCGGATGGAGTCTACGTTCTGGTCAAGACGAGGCAGTCTCGTCTCGAGGTTGCCGTGGCCGCGCGCACACGAGTGTCCGCAACTGATTCGGGTGCTGACGTTTCGGCAAAAACGACGGTAAACGATGCGGAAACGGGTCAGCTGTTCACGACCAGTGCAACGTTGGGCTCACCTATCGTAGTCGAGAAGGTTGCTGCTCTTTACACGTCAAAAGACGACGGGCTCTGCGAAGCATCTCATGACGCGGGCCTGGCCATCACCCGCAGCCCCGGGTTTGGCGATCTGCTCCGTACGCACCGCGCCGCATGGGTTTCCCTCTGGGACCGAGCCGATGTCGACATCGAGTGCGAGCCGAATCCAGACGACGCCGGGCCCGACGAAGGCGTCTTGATGCGACTGCAGATCTTTCACTCGCTGCAATCGGTATCCGAAAACACCAGGAACATTGACGCCAGCGCCCCGGCCCGCGGGCTACATGGCGAAGCGTACCGCGGGCACATTTTCTGGGACGAACTTTACATCTTCCCGTTCTACCTCAAAACGTTCCCGGAAATAGGCGAAGCCATGACGCGGTATCGGTTTTACCGACTCGATGCCGCCCGAGACTACGCCAAGGAGTTCGGTTTTCGCGGCGCGATGTATCCGTGGCAGAGCAGCAGCAACGGACGAGAGGAAACTCAGTTCTTGCACTTGAACCCCAAAGACGGCTCGTGGGGGCCCGACAACAGCCGGCGTCAACGCCACGTCAACGTCGCGATCGTCTACAACATATGGCAGCAGTACGTAATGACGGGGAGTCGAACATTCCTCGAGCGGTACGGTGCCGAAATGATCCTCGAGATCGTGCGCTACTGGGTCAGCACCGCGCACCTGAACGAGGAAACGGGGCGATACGAAATCCACGGTGTGATGGGGCCAGACGAATATCACGAGATGTACGAGGGTGCCGAGGAAGGCGGCTTCCGCAACAACGCCTACACCAACGTGATGGTGGTTTGGTGCATCGAGAGAGCTCTGATGGCTCTCGAGATGGTGCACCCGGGACGCCGCAAAGACCTGCTGGCCCTTTTGGATATCCGCGATGAGGAACTGGACCAGTGGCGTGACATGACCGAGAAGATGACTGTCCCGTTCCATGGCGACGGCATCATCAGTCAGTTCGACGGCTATGAGGATCTGGAGGAGTTCCCCTGGGACGACTACAGGGAGAAGTATGGCGACATACAACGTCTCGACAGGATCCTCAAGGCAGAAGGGGCGTCGCCGGACAAGTACATGGTAGCGAAACAACCGGACGTAACGATGATGTTCTACGTCCTCGGCAACAACGAAGTAGAGCGCATCTTCAAGCAACTAGGTTACGCATTTGGCGATGACACGATCGAGAAAAACATTCACTACTACCTCGAGCGCACATCACATGGATCCACGCTCAGTCGGATGGTCTACTCCTCCCTGCTAGACCGCATCGACAGGGAACTGAGTTGGGACCTGTTCAACGCAGCCTTGCGCAGCGACTTCGTAGACATTCAGGGAGGCACAACCGCTGAGGGCATCCATCTAGGATCGATGGCTGGCAGTGTCGGGATCGTGCACGACCGCTACGTCGGAATCGGAATCACGGACGATGGCATATCGATCGAACCCAACCTGCCCGACCGTTTCCGTCGCATCAGTCTCAGCATCAAATACCGAGGGAGGTGGATCGCCATAACGGTCACTCACGATCGCTTCTGGGTTGGACTCGAGACACAGGCCAAGCATGGCTTGGCATTCGAGTCGAACGGAGCGGAGTACAAGGTGGAGCCGGGTGAGGCCGTGGAGGTGGAGGGAGGATGATTGCAATCCTTCCGCCCTATTTGATCTCGATCTGCTTCTTCTTCGCCTTCTCGGCCTTAGGGAGATCGATGGTGAGCAGGCCATTCTCGAACCTGGCCTTCACCTTGTCGGAATCGACGCTGCGTGGAAGCCTGAAGGTGCGCTCGAAGCTGCCGTAGCGCCGCTCAACCAGATGGTATTCGCTCTCGGCGTCGCCCTCTTCGGTCGCCTGCTTCTTTTCACCCGAAATTGAGAGAATGCCGTTCTCAACGGACACGTTCACGTCCTCGGAGCTCATCCCGGGAAGCTCGACAACCACGTTTAGGCCATCCTCATCTTCACGCACATCAGTCACCGGCGACCAGGCCAGCGACAGACGACCACTGCCGTCGGATTCAAACAAACGATCGAACCGGCCAAAGACATCGTTCCAAGCTACCGGAGCCCGCCGGACACGCCGTAACGCTGGGTAATAAGCCATTGTAACACCTCCAAAAAAACACGCTGTCAGTTAATTGTTTTGAGTGCGGCGACTACGCCGCGTTCGCTGGTTGGGTGCTTATGCATCGGGGATGCCAGGGAAAAGCGGCCATTTAGGCAGGATTTGAACATTTGTGTTCACATGACCTGTCGTTATGGCAGTAAATAGGGCAGAATGGGCAGAGGAGGGAGAGGGCGGCGAATATCGAGCAGCGAACAACGGACAACGGACAACGAACAACGGGCAACGAGAAGCGCGGCACAAGTTGTCAACGTTGCACGCTGCACGCTGCACGTTCCCCTAC
>CAYRXS010000056.1:0-28881 GCA_964428225.1 uncultured Planctomycetaceae bacterium | reverse complement strand
GGAAGGCTCCCTGCTGGATGGCGTCGGTGGCCTTGGAGAAGACCTGGATGAAGGAGAGCGGTCCCTCCGTCGTTCCTCCCGAGGAGCGCACCAGGTCTCCGCGGGGACGAAGGCGCGAGAAGCTGAATCCGGTGCCCCCGCCCGCCTTCTGGATGAGCGCGGTGGCCTTGACGGAGTCGAAGATGCCCTCGATCGAGTCCTCGACGGGGAGCACGAAGCAGGCCGACAGCATGCCCATCTCCCGACCGGAGTTCATCAGCGTCGGGCTGTTGGGCATGAACAGGCGGCGAGTCATGAGGTCGTAGAACTCGAGGGCCACCGCCAGGGCCTTCTCGGCCGAGCCGCCCGGGAATTGCTCCTCCGGTCTCGCGATGTGTACGGCCACACGCCAGAAGAGCTGCTGGGGGGTCTCGATGACCGCGCCGCTCTCCGGGTCCTTCTTCAGATAGCGGCGCTCGAGCACCGCGATCGCGTTCGGCGAGAACCGAGTTTCGAGCACCCCTTCCGGCGGATCGGGGGCGGCGAGGATCAGCGCCGCGTTTTCCTCCGCTGCGCTACCCGGGGTCGTCATCGGTTGCGCGGGCATCTCGTTGCCTGTCACATTCGTCGTGCTCACGTGGGGCCTGTCTGGGTTCTGATGGTCTTTTCCAGGGGGCTGGACAAGCGTGGGTCGCGGAGATGGATCGCCGGAGGGGAGGGACGGGGGGCCAGGACCCCTTCCCGGAGCAGCGAGTCGACGACCGATCCGCGCACGTAGTCGAGCGAGCACATTATACTCTCCTCGGCGCCCTAACCCCTTGCCAAGTCAAGAGTTAAGACGCACTCGAACGCCGTGCCCGGTGCAGCCGCCGACCTCGGAGCGTACTGACGGAAGCCGCCGTCTCAAGGGCTTTTTCGGCGTGCTCGAGAAGGCGTCTCAAATTCCGCTCGGGCAACGGGTTGTGAACTGCGCTTCGGATCGCCTCACCGGGGGGAGCCGAAGCGTCGGACCACTCGTTCTCGGAAGTCAGCCCACTCGGGAATCGCGAGCACCTTCGCCATCGCGAGGTAGGCGGCGAGCCCGCCGAGCGCTCCGACGGCGAGGGCGAGGATCGAGCGACTGGATTGTGCGTCGTCGATGCCGGTCGCTCGAACCACGCCGGCGTGAAGAGCGAGGGCCGCCGCGCCGCT
The DNA here is from genome assembly GCA_964428225.1 of uncultured Planctomycetaceae bacterium. GTDB lineage: Bacteria > Planctomycetota > UBA1135 > UBA1135 > JBFMCU01. The sequence continues at coordinate 27,711 of CAYRXS010000056.1, read as the reverse complement.
GACGATCGACGCGAGGCCGACGCGCGCGAGGCGCGACGGGGCGCCACTTTCGGGTGCCGGCAGGCCGAGCCGGCGGCGCAGTCCGGCGCGCAGCCAGACGAGATTCCCCCAGCTCGTGATCGCGGTCGCGAGGGCGAGGCCGTCGGCATCCATGCCGATGACGCGAACGAAGAGGGCATTCAGGGCGACGTTCGCGACCATCATCACGCTCGAGATCCTCACGGGGGTGACGAAGTCGTTCCTCGCGTAGTACGCCCGCACCATCAGCGCGGCGGCCCCCGCGGGGACGAGGGCGATGGCAAGCATCTCGAGCGTGGCGGACATGCGCGCCACCCCCTCGACGCCGAAGTTGCCTCGCTGGAAGAGCACGGCGGCGATCGGCTCGGAGAGGACGAAGAGGCCGACCGCGGCGGGAAGGGCCAGGAAGACGATGCCGAGCTGGGAGCGGTCGTGGAGTCGGCGCAGCTCGCCGAGCCGGCCCGTGTGCCCGAGGGCCTTCAGGGAGGGGAAGACGGCGTTCGTCGCCGAGATCGCCACGAGCGCGAGGGGGAACTGCTGGATGCGGTTCGCGTAGTAGAGGACGGTCGGCCCCCCGTCGGGCAGCAGCCCCTCGGCCATCAGCCCGTCGATCATCACGTTGATCTGGTAGATCGCGGCCCCGAAGGCGAGGGGGGCGCTCGCCCGCAGAACGCTCCACGCGGTCCGGGATCGCCCCGTCTCCTCGAGGGGCTCGAGGGCAGGTGGGGCGGCGGCCCGTTCCTTGCGCGAGGGGAGCAGCCCGAAGCGCAGGAGCGGGGGAAGGTGGATCAGGAGCTGGAGCACCCCCCCCGCGAGCACGCCCCAGGCGAGCCAGCGGGCCATGGTCCACTGGGTTCCGAAGACGGCCTCTCGCGCCCCGTCCCCGCTCTCCGCCCACCCGAACGCGTATCCCACCCAGACGAGAGCCCCGATCCAGACCACGTTGCTCACCGAGGGAGCGAGGTTCGGAGCCGCGTAGTGGCCGCGCACCTGGAGGGCCCCCCCGCAGAGGGCGGCGAGGCACACGAGGACCACGAAGGGCAGCAGGCGGACGGTCAGGTCCCGCACCGGCCCCGGATCGGCCCCGAGCCAGGGCCAGCCGGTGACGGGCATCGCATCCGGCATCAGCCACACGAGGACCATGGCCCCCGCCGAGACCCCGAGCAGGATCCACGCCGTCAGGGAGACGGTCTTCAGGAAGAGCGCTCGCCCCCCCGCGTTCCCCTCCTCGGCGTCCGCCTCGGTGACCGCCGCCTGCAGGGAGGTCGAGAGGGCCCCCTCCCCGAACAGCCGCCGGAACAAGTTCGGCACGCGCCAGGCGGTGAAGAAGGCGTCCGAGACGGCCGAGGCGTCCCCGAAGATGGCCCCCATCACCATCTCCCGGACGAAGCCGAGGATCCGGCTCACCAGGGTGAGCGCCGAGACCAGGGCGGTCCGCGCCACGAGCCGTCGGTGCCGCGTGACGACTTCTTCCCGCCCGGCGCCGGGAGCTCCGGCGGGGGGGGTCGGTTCGTGGTCTCGGGGTGGTCTCACCGGTCGGGGTATCCCATTTGCGGAGGCGCGAATCCAGCGGGAGGGCGTGCGAGGCGGGTGGACGCCCACCCACCTCCCCCCACCCACCCGGGGATGACCTCGCCGCGCGCCGGTCGGTTGCCCTCTTTCGCGGAAATCTGTCGCCCGCCCGCCTTCAGCCCAAGAGCTCTCCCGCGATCCTCTGCACCAGCTTGCCGTCGATGCGTCCCTTGTGGTCGGCCATGACGCTCTTCATGAGCTGGCCCATCTGCTTGCGGGACTCCAGCCCCAGCTCGTCGATCCGCGTCCGGACGATCTCCCGCACTTCCTCCTCGGGGATCTCCCGGGGGAGATACCGTCGGATCACCTCGATCTCGGCGCGCTCCTGATCGGCGAGGTCCTTCCGGCCGGCCTCGTCGTACTGCGCGGCGCTATCCTGGCGGCTCTTCACCGCCTTGCTCAGGATCTGCAGCTCCTCGCCCTCGTCGAGGTCCTTGCCGACCTCGATTCGCCGGTTCTTCAGGGCCGCCAGGACCATGCGGATCGTCCCGCGAGCCACGGTGTCTCCCGATCGCATGGCGCTCTTGAGCTCCTCGTTCAGCCGCTCCTGGATCGACATCTCACCCCTCCGCGTCGGCCTCGGGCTCCTCGGCGCCTCCGCCTTCCGGGGCACCCGCCTCCGAGGAATCGTTGTTGCGGTCCGTGAACATGGCAAGGTCTTCGGCGCAGACGATCTCCGTCCCGACCAGCCGGTCGTTCTTTTTCAGGTTGACTAGACGAACCCCTTGCGTGCCCCGCCCCATCGGGCGCATGTGGGCGACCGGCGAGCGCACGATCATGCCGCTCTCCGTGATGAACATCACGTCGTCCTCGTCCCGACAGAGGGCGAGGCCCACGACATCGCCGTTGCGGCTCCCGGTCTTGATGTTGATCACGCCCTGACCGCCGCGGTTGGTGATGGGATAGTCGTCGAGCGGCGTCCGCTTCCCGTGCCCGTTCTCGCACGCGCAGAACACGGTTCCCTGGGGATCGTGCGCCACCAGCATCCCCACGACCCGATCGTTCCCGAGCAGCTTGATGCCGCGCACACCGTGCGCCGTTCGCCCCATCGCCCGCGCCGCCTTCTCGCCGAAGCGAACCGTCTTGCCCTTCTCCGTCCCCAGCACGATCGTGTCCCCGGGCCGACAGAGACCGACTCCCACCAGTTCGTCCTCTTTGACGAGCTGGATCGCCCAGATGCCTCCGCGCTTCGGGCGCGAGTAGGCCTCGAGCGGCGTCTTCTTCACTGTCCCGCGCCGCGTGGCGAAGAACACGTTGCTCTCGTCGTCGAAGGCCGGAACGCGCAGGACCGTGTGGATGGCCTCTTCTTCCTCGAGGGGAAGCAGGTTGCGGATGGCGCGTCCCAATGAAGTGCGCGAGCCCTCGGGTAGCTGGTAGACCTTGAGCCAGTACACCTTGCCCCGGTTGGAGAAGCAGAGCAGGAAGTCGTGGGTGTTGGCCACGAACAAGGACCGCAGCACGTCACCCTCCTTCGACTCCGAGCCCTTGACTCCGCGGCCCCCGCGGCCTTGGGCGCGGTAGATGTCCAGGGGAACTCGCTTGACGTAGCCAGCGTGCGAGAAGGTGACGACCATCATCTCCTCGGCGATCAGCTCCTCGATGTCGAAGCTGCCCTCGACTTCCTCGTCCGAGATCTCGGTTCGCCGCTCGTCACCGAACCGCTTCTCGATCTCGTCGATGTCCGCGAGGATGATCTCGACGACCCTCTCTTCGCGCGAGAGGATGTCGTTGTGCTCCTCGATCTCCTCGACGAGCTTGCGGAACTCCTCTTCGAGCTTCTCGCGCTCGAGACCCGTCAGGCGGCCGAGCCGCATGTCCACGATCGCCTGGGCCTGCGCCGCCGATAGCTGGAAGCTCGCACGCAGCTCGGACTTGGCGGTGTCGGTGTCCGGGGCACCCCGGATGATGCGAATTACCTCGTCGATGTCCCCGATCGCGATGCGCAGACCTTCGACGATGTGACGGCGTTCTTCGGCCTTCCGGAGCAGGAAGCTCGTGCGCCGGCGGATGATCTCCTTGCGGTGGCGGATGAACGCATCGATGAGCCCCCGCAACGTCAGGGTGCGCGGCCGCCCCTCGGCGATGGCCAGGTTGATGATGCTGAAGGTCGTCTGGAGCGGCGTGTACTGGAAGAGCTGGTTGAGGACGATCTGGGGGTCCTCGCCCTTCTTCAGCTCGACCACGAGCCGGATGCCGTCGCGGTCCGACTCGTCGCGCAGATCCGCGATTCCCGTGATGCGCCCGTCGCGCACGAGCTCGACGATCTTCTCGATGATCGTGCTCTTGCGAACCTGGTACGGGATCTCCGTGAACACGAGCTGTTCCTTGGAGCGGATCTCTTCCACGTGGTGGCGTGCGCGAACGAGGGCGCGGCCCCGGCCCGAGCTGTACGCGGTGAGAATGCCCCGGCGGCCCATGACGATCCCCCCGGTGGGGAAGTCCGGCCCCTTCACGATCTCGCACAGGCGGAGGAGGGAGACCTCGGGGTCGTCCAGAACGGCTCGGATCGCCTCGGAGATCTCGCGCAGGTTGTGCGGCGGAAGGCTGGTCGCCATTCCCACGGCGATTCCGTCCGAACCGTTGCAGAGCAGGTTCGGGAATCGAGACGTGAGCACGGTCGGCTCCATCAGCCGCTCGTCGTAGTTGGCCTGGTAGTCGACGGTCTCCTTCTCGAGATCGGCCATCATCTCGACGGCCGTACCGTCCATCCGCGCTTCCGTGTAGCGCATGGCCGCGGGCGGATCGCCGTCGATGGAACCGAAGTTCCCTTGCCCGTCCACGAGCGGGTAGCGCAGCGAGAAGCGTTGCGCCATGCGCACGAGAGTCGGGTAGATGACGGACTCGCCGTGCGGGTGGTATTCGCCCGACGTGTGCCCGGCGATGTTCGCGCACTTCCGGTACTTCGCGCTCGGCCGCAGCTTCAGGTCGTTCATCGCCACGAGGATCCGGCGCTGGGACGGCTTGAGCCCATCCCGGACGTCGGGGAGCGCGCGCGAGTGGATCACGCTGAGCGCGTACGTCAGGTACGACTCGCTCATCTCGCGTTCGATGAGGCGCGGCTCGATCCGGCTGTCCGGTTCCTCGGTGGTCGTTTGTTCGGTATCGGTCATCGTCGTGGGATCTGTCGAACGAGGCGGTCGGGCATTCCGTCGCGAGAAGAGCTGTCGCGTCTGCCGGAAGAGAGCCTTCGTTCATCGACTCCCCTCCCCTCCTTCGGCGGGTCGCTCGAAGGCGTCCTCCGAGGATTCGTGTCGGGGTGGGAGGGGGCTTCGGTTTCGTATCCAGCGCTCGCGCCGCAGTCCGACACCGGCTGTACGGCGCCGCCCGGGCCTCACCGGAGACCCGCTCCGGGGCGGGGCGGGGCGAGCACGGCCGGGCACGGTCCGGCGAAAGCGCAGCGCATCATTATCCGCCTCCGGGACGCGGGATTCCAGGGACGGATGGGCTCCGTGGAGCAGCGGGGAAAGATGAGGAATCGCGCCGCACGGCGGAGGTTCTCCCGGAAGGCGTGCAACCGGAAGGGCGCCGGGCGAGTCATCCCCGGGTGGGTGGGGGGCGGAGGTGGGGCCTCCGGTCGCGGAGTGGCCTCGATCCCGCCGGAGGGAGCGTTCTCCACCTCGCCTCGACCCGGGCTCCAAACCCCCGATCCACGACGTACCCGGGTGGATGCCGGCCCCGATTCCGGGCTAAGGGCGATGCCAGCGAACCCGCCCCTCGACGGCGAGCTCGTACTCGAAGACGAGCCGCAGCTCGACCTCCCCGGTGGCGTGGGTGACGACGAGGGTGAGCATGACGTCGATCGTCCGGAAAGCCTCGACGAACCGGCGCTCCTCGCAGGAGATCCAGGCGCGCCCCGAGCCCTTCCCCTTCACCTCCAGCCGACCACGAGGCGGGGAGCTCGCCCGGGGGATCCGGTCGAGCTCGAGGGGATCCAGGCCGAGCAACGACGGGTTCGCGTCCTGGCGCGCCCCCTCGATGGCGAGCTCGTAGGTGAGGAGCCAGCACTTCACGCCCTCGTGCATCTCGGTCCCCTCGAGCACGACCTCGACGTCGAAGTCGACCCCCCGGCCCAGGAAGTCGCCCAGCTCTCCGACGGGATCCTCGGCGGAATCCGCGAACAGCTCCGGGCGGGTCTCGAGCCCCAGCAATCGTTCAAGCCCCTTCCGGGGCGGCGACCACGAGTCACCGGGTTTCACCGCGCGGTCGGGAAGCAGCGCTTCCTCGTCGGGGCGAATCCGGAAGTGGTCCAGCCGCGGAGCGTCCTCCGCCTCGCTCGCCAGGAGCGTGGCCTGGACGACGTCGCTCCCCCCGGATCGTTCCAGGGAGAGCGTCCGACCCACCAGCGTCCCCACGTGCTCCGCCGTATCCTCTCCCATCTGGCGCGCGCGAGAGAGCTTTTCGAAGACGCGCTGCACACGCAGGGGCTCGCCGGCTCTCACCGTCTTGAACTGGTCACGAAACCGGATCGTCGTCTCTTCGGTCGTCGCTTCCGTGTCCGCGATCACCTCCCGGATCGCATCCGCGGGAAGCTCGTTCTCGCCCAGGAACAGACGTACCGAGGTCAGCGTGCGCGTTCCGCGAGAGACGCGCTCGCACTCCAGCTCGGAGTCTTGCTCGTAGATGACCTCGACCCGGGCATTGCCGGGGACGAGGAGGGCGACGGCGACGATCGCGCCGAGGGGGAGCTTCATGGGTTACGCCGGAAAGGCGGCGTCGCGACGAGAGGAACGGCCAACCGATCCGCCGCGCGGTTGTCGAACGCACCGGACCGGAAGCTCGATTCTACGGGACTTTCTCGAACCGGGGGGCTCGAAGCAGAGGACGCCAGGATTCCGGTAGAGAAGAAAGCTCGTCCTCCGTCAAGGGTCGGAGATTCTTTCCGTCCTCCACTTCGGCCAGAGCGTCCACCGCATCGAGGACTTCGAGCAAGCCTTTCCGACCGCGGAGGATCACGAGGTGGAGCAACTCGCTGCACGAGCGGATCTCCCCGGACTCGAGTGCCGCCCGCGCCGCGGCCTCGAGGGCTTCGGGCGAGCGCTCCTCCTCCCCGAGGGCCTTTCCGCGCTCGACGAGTCGCGCGATGATCTCCTCGACCTCCGTGCCTGCCGCGATCCGGCTCGCGGCGGCCTCGTAGCGCCCCAGGCGCAGGTCCGCATGGACTCGATCGGCTCCGAGCGAGCCGACGAGCTTCCGGCCCTCCAGCCCGAGGACCGCCAGCAGAAGCACGAGGCCGGCGATCTTCCAGGCGCGCAGCGTCCTCCGCAGCCGTCGCCCCACCGCGGGATCGCGACTCGCTCGACCGAGGAACCGGATGCGCTGCTCCATCCCGAAGTGACGCCAGGACGCCTTGTGGCGCCGGACGTTGCCCCCGACTTCCTCCAGGGCTTCGATCAGCGGTCGTTCGTCGCCCAGGAGCTCGACGCTGGCGAGGTCCGCCTCGAGCTCGAAGCGGCGCGAGGCGTAGCCGAAGGCGAGCAGCCACAGCGCGAACAGCGCGAGGAAGACGCCGATCGCAGCGGCTTCGCCTTCCAGGGGCAGGACCTCGAGCAGGAGATCGGAACCGAAGAAGAGCAACAGGGCGAAGGCTCCGAAAACCGCGGGGTGCCGCCCGCGCGCGTGCCCGATCTCGTGGGCAAAGACCGCGGCGAGCTGGCGAGGTCCCAGCTGCGCGAGCAAGGCGTCCGTGAAGAGCACGACGCGGCTCCTCGCCGTGAAGCCGATGACCGCCGCGTTGACCATGTGGTGACCGGTCTTCCACACGAGGAGCTCCCGGCAACGGAACCGCGCCGCACGCGCCACTCCATCGAACACGTCGCGAAGCGGACCGGGCTCCAGCGGGGCCGTTTCCCAGGTTTTCTCCAGGAGCCGCGGGATGATCGCCACGAAGACGGCGATCATCGCGGCGACGTACGCCGTGTTGTAGAGGGCGACCTCCTCGAACAGGATCTGCAAGGGCCGGTGGAGCGTGATCAGGATCGAGGCGAGCAGGAAGACGGTGAAGGGAATCAGCGCCGAGAAGAACAGTCTCAGCTGCAGCGATCGAAGTTCCCGTCGGCGATCGGTGCGGGGTTCGTTCAATCGCACCCGCGCGTCGATCGCGCACAACTGGAACACGACGAACGGCAGGATTCCGAGCAGCAGTCCGAGCCCGGGCCATTGCGTGAGGTTGACCTCGGTCCCCCACCAGAGCTCGATGCTCTCCGTCCATCCGAAACCCGCAACGGCCAGGACCTGGCCGAGGAGTGGCGAGAGGCCCGCCATCCTCTCCAGCCCGGCCGCGACGCGGAATCCGCCGTTCACGGCGCGGCGATGCGCGTACCAGGCGAGACCGTAGGGCAGAAGGCAGGGAAGGGGGACGAGCCAGGGCAGCTCCGCCGTTCCCGCCCACCCGAGCTGGGGGAGGCCGAGGGTGAACAGGGCGGCGAGGATGTGGAAGATGTAGCTCAAGACGCGGGGATTCTAGACGAGTCCGGATCCTCGCCGTCTCGGGAGACGGACGTCAATCCGAGAGCGTCTTCGCCAGGCCTTCTTCCAGGGCGCGTGTCACGGTGGAGGCGGGCAGGAACGCCGGCTTGCTCTCGATCCGGACCACGACCTCGCCGGACCGCGCTTCCCAGCTCGCGCGGATCGATCCCAGCGGCGTGTCCTTGGTGAACACTCCCCGCGGATCGTCATCCTTCTCGCCCTCGTCCGGTCGTATCTCGAGCTCTTGCGCGGCCGCTCGGATACGACGCGTCGCCTCGGCGGGTTCGAGTTGGTGTCGTACGCACACTTCCATCGTTCATCCTCCTTCTTCGAGTTGGATCTCGCCCTCGAGGTCCTGCACCGTGCCGCCCAGTCGCAGCGTTCCTTCGCCGTCCCACTCCACCTGGAGTCTTCCTCCCCGGGTCCGCACCTCGAGCGGTGACGTGCCCCGCGCGCGGAGGATCGCCGCGGCGGCCGCGGCCGAGACTCCGGTGCCGCACGAAGCCGTCTCCCCGACGCCTCGTTCCCAGATGCGAACCGCGAGCCCGTCTCCGTCCGCCGCGGCGAACTCGACGTTGGTGCGGTTCGGAAATCGCGCGTGCCGCTCGAGCTCCGGTCCCAGCTCTTCGACCGGGGCGGTGTCCACGTCGTCCACGAAGAGAACGCAGTGCGGATTCCCCATGTCGATCAGGTCCGCGGGAATCGAGCCCCGGGTCGTGGTGAGCAGCTCGTTTCGGGCCACGACGAGCGGCACGCCCATCTCGGCCCAGGCGTACCGGACGACTTCATCTTCACGACGAACTTCCACGCGGCGGTATCCGCCGTCCGTCTCGATCCAGACGACGTCATCTCTCGCGTGGCCGCGCTCCACCGCGAGCTTCGCGATGCAGCGGAGTCCGTTGCCGCAGGCCTCGGGGCGGCTGCCGTCCGCGTTGAAGACCACCATGCGGCAGTCGCCGTGCTCGCGGGGAGGCAGGAGCAGGATCAATCCGTCGAGCGCGTGCGGGCTCGTGGCGCACGTTCTGCGCGCGAGCTCCGCGAAGTCGCCCGAGGGGAGCTCATCGAAGCCGTCGAGGACGGCGAAGCGGTTGCGCGTGGCGGAGACGACGGTGGCCTGCATCCTCTACTGCTGCTCGGACGCGGGCAGCTTTCCTGTGTTCTTGAAGTGCAGCTTGGCCACTTCCCCGAGAGCGTCGCGGCCGTGGAGATCCACGAAGCGACGCGCGGCGGCGTCGGTCGGTGCGCCGGCGCCCTTGTGGAGATCGATCGCGTACTCCTCGGAGAGCTCGCGGATCCGCTCCAGGAAGACGAAGCGCGCGATCACGCTGGCGGCGGCGACGGCGACGATCCTCTCGGCCCGGGGGAACTGCTCGAGCCGGATGTCGAGGCCGGAGAGGCGCTCTTCCAGCAGCTCTTCTTTGGCGAAGCGGTCGATCACGACGTGATCTCCGGGGCGTGCGATCCGCCGGATCGCCCGGGCGTGGAGATCGGCGAGCATCGGGTTCAGGTTCTTTCGGCGGGCGTGCTCCTGGTTGTAGGAGGGGGGATCGAGGGTTTCGACCGCGAACTCGAACCGCTCCTGCAGAGCGGGAGCGAGCTTTCGTATCCGGTCGTCCGACAACCGCTTGCTGTCCATGATCCCGCCCTGGGCCAGTTGTTCCTCGTCCTCGGGATCGAGCTTGAACGCCGCCACCACCAGGGGGCCGAAGTAATCGCCCTTGCCCGCCTCGTCGCTGCCGATCGTCGGCTCGGTCGCGGGTGAGTCGGCGGCCGGGGTGTTCGTGTGCGGTGCGCCCTGCCCGCCTCCCGACAGATAGCGCGCCGCGAAGGTCTCGACGTCTCGGCCCTGGACGACGAGCTTCCCGGACTCGTACAGCGTGGCCACGACCCCTTCCCCTCGCGCGCTGAAGCGGGCGTGGGCGACGGGGTGGTAGGCGAAATCGCCCCCTTCCAGGCGGCCGCGGAGCTGTTCCTGCTCTCGCGGTTCGAGCGTCACGACGAGGGTCTTCTGGGTCACCTCGCGATTGTGTCACCTCGGCTGGCGGGTCGGAAGGACGATCCGGCGACCAGGGCCACCCACCCACAACCCCCCACCCACCCAGGGGACCGCTCTTCCCACCGGATGGTTTCCGCCGACCGCGTCGAAAACCTCCCCGCCACCCCACGGTGAGCCCCGCGTCTGCGGCGACCGGACGTCCCGCGCGCCCCGACGACGCCCTCGGGACTCCTCGGCCGCAAGCGGGGACGGAGGGCCGCCGGACGCTAGAATGCTCGGCCGCGAGATGGCGCCCCCCTCGCCGCAAGAAACGCACCCTCTGTCCCGTTCTCCTCTCGTCTCCGGAGGCTTCCGTGGCCCACATCAGCGAATCGATCCTCGACGCAATCGGCAACACCCCCATGGTCCGCATCCAGAGGATTGCCCGGGACACCGGCTGCGAGATTCTCGCGAAGTGTGAGTTCTTGAACTCGGGCGGCTCGGTCAAGGACCGCATCGGCCGGCGCATGGTGGAGGAGGCGCAGAAGAGCGGACGCATCAAGCCCGGAGACACCCTGATCGAGCCCACGAGCGGCAACACGGGCATCGGCATGGCCCTCGCCGCGGCCGTCTACGGCTACCGGATGATTGTCACGATGCCGGAGAAGATGAGCCACGAGAAGCAGGTCACCCTCGAAGCCCTCGGCGCGGAGATCATCCGGACCCCCACCGAGGCCCCGTGGGATTCCCCCGAGAGCCACATCGGGGTCGCCAACCAGCTCCAGGAGATCCTCCCCAACGCCCACATCCTCGATCAGTATTCCAACCCCGACAATCCCGACGCGCACTACTACGGGACCGGGGCGGAGATCGTCGAGCAGACGAACGGCGAGCTGGACTACGTCGTGCTCGGCGCGGGCACCGGAGGAACGGTCACCGGCGTCGCGCGCATGATCCGGGAGAAGATCCCGGGAGCGAAGATCATCGGCGTGGACCCGGTGGGCTCCATTCTCGCAGGCCCCGGGCCGATCACTCCCTACAAGGTGGAGGGCATCGGATATGACTTCATCCCGGACGTCCTCGACCGGGAGCTCGTCGACGAGTGGGTGAAGACCGAGGACCGCGAGTCGTTCCTGATGGCGCGCCGGCTGATTCGCCAGGAGGGATTGCTCGTGGGCGGCAGCTCAGGCTCGGCCATGTGGGCCACCGTCCAGATCGCGCGCCGCGAAGGGCCCGGCAAGCGGCTGGTCACGCTCCTGCCGGATGCGGTGCGCAACTACATGACGAAGTTCCTCGACGACCAGTGGATGCGGGAGAACGGCTTCACCGAGAGTCGGTGGGAGACGGACTCCGTCGGCAACCTCCTGCGCAACCTACCCTCGCGCGAGCTCATCACCGCCACGAGCGCAGACAGCGTGGCCGCGGCCATCAAGGCCATGAAGGGACACGGCGTGAGTCAGCTCCCCGTCGTCGACGACGGTCGCGTGGTCGGCATCGTCACGGAGACCGACGTGCTGTCGAAGCTCGTCGAAGGGCACGCCGGCCTGGGCAGCGCCGTGGCCGAGGTCATGTTCCGCAGCGTGCACACCGTCCCCGCGAGCTCGGATGCCGGGGTTCTCACGGAGCTCTTCGCGGATGGTCTCGTGGCGCTCGTCGTGGACGACGACCAGCGCTTGCTCGGCATCCTGACCAAGATGGACCTCGTGGATCACCTGACCGGCACCCCCAACGGAAGGCTCGACTAGGAGGTCGAAGCCGAGGAGATGTTCCCATGAAGACCTGGCTCCTCTCGATCGCTCTTCTCGGCGTCCTCGTTTCCGCCCCACCGGCCGTTTCGGCCGACAAGGCATCCAAGCTCGCCGACACCTACGTCAAGGCGATCGGGAAGCTCAACGACGAGCACAAGCGCAAACCCAAGGGGACCGAGGAGGATCTGGCGACGCGGCTGCCGAAGAAGGCCACGGGCGCGCTGAAAAAGCTCCTGGCCCTCAAGTCGGAGGAGTCCCTCGAGGAATCCCTGCAGTCGTGCGCTGATGCCGCTCTCGATCTCGCGCGGGTGGAGGAGTTCGATTCGATTCGCGGGCGACTCTCCGAGCTCTTCCCCGATCGAGCTTCGTCGCTCGACGTCGCCTTGTCCCGCCCGGGGTACTTGCTCATCGGACAGAACGGGCTGACCGTCGAGTATCTCGAGCACTTCGCGGAGATCCTCGACGGGATCTTCGCGGCGTACGAGGAGGTCTTCGGGTTCGAGGAGTGGAGCAAGGTTCCCGGGAAGAAGCTGCGCTTCCGCATCCACCTGGAGGACGAGATCACGGCTCCGCCTCACTTCGCGCCGCAGTATCCCTATCACTCCGAGGTGGACTTTCCCGTCATCGATGCCGAGGAGCTCACCTCGCCGACGTCGGACGGCAAGTTTCTCTTCTACGGGCTCTGCCACGAGCTCGGTCACGTCATTGCCATGTGGGGTTCCCGCACCGTCGAGGAGGACCGCCACGCGTGGGCACACTACACGGGCGTGGTGATCGTGGAGCACCTCTCCGAGGAGAGGTCGTTCAAGAAGATCGGCAAGGCCCTGAAGGACGTGCGGTGGCGCTCGCTCTCCGCCGAGCGAAAGCGGCTGGAATCGACCCCTCTGTCCCGGGAGGACCGCGACGGTGTCCTGAGCACGTTGATCGCCCTGCACGACGAGGTGGGGCCGCAGGCGATCGGGGCGGCCATGAACCACCTCGATCGCGAGGGCAAGCACCAGCGGATCGGGTCGGTGCGGTACTACACGTTCCGCGGCCTCGAGGACGGGCTGCTCGCCACCCTGAAGTCGAGGAAGGCAAAGAAGGCCGTCTCGACGATCCTGGACTGATACCGCCCCGGGGCGGTCGACCCGCGGCCGGGATCAGGGGGCGAGGGCGGAGACCAGGCTCGCGAGATCGGGGAACACGGCGTCCGCGGCGATCTCTTCGCCGGGATCGGAGGTGCCTCGCGTGATCCAGACCGCGTGCCAGCCCAGAGCCCTCGCGGGGCGGAGGTCGTGGAAGGGGCTGCGGGCGACGTGCAGGACGCGCTCGGCGGGGAGGTCGAGTCGGCGAAGGGCCTCCTCGAAGTGGAGGGGAGCCGGCTTGTAGGAGCGGACGTCCTCCGCGGTCACCAGGGCATCGAACGCCACGCCGAGGCGATCCAGGGTCGCGTGCAGCTGGTCGCGATCCACGTTCGAGAGGATGGCGAGGCGGTGGCGTCGCCGCAGCTCCTCGAGCGCGCGGGCGGTGTCCGGGAAGGCGGGCCAGTCGCCGATGCCGGTCGAGAAGACCTCCTGTTCCTCGGGAGACGGCTCGTGGCCCTGCCGGATCGCCGCGAGGCGGAGGGAGCGCTGCAGGACCTCCCGGTAGGGCAGGTAGGGACCCGCTTCGAGCTCTCGCTCGAGGACGTCCCGGTCCGCCAGCAGCCGGTCGAGATCGAGGTTCGCGCAGCCTGGCATCCGGCCCAGGGCGGCTCGCATGCCTCGTTCCCAGTCGACGAGGGTGCCGTAGCAGTCGAAGGTGAGGGCTGCGTAGGTTTCGGCGCGCAGGTTCATCGGGTGGAGCCTAGGGAGCCGGGAGGCGGCCCCGCAACCTTCGTCGCCCCACCCACAACCCCCCACCCACCCGGGGGACCTCGGCGCGCCGGCGGCGGTTGCGACCGATTCGCCGGGTTTCGCCAAGGACCGGAGGTCGGCGGCGTAGCCGGCCGTGGGTTCGGCCCGCCCGCGCAGGCTCCGCGTTCCAACGCAGCCTCCCGTTTGCTACAAGCAAGGTCGGGCCACCCCGGCAGCTCTTCCCGTGTTCGAGAACATCAACGTCCTCCTCCGCACCCTGGTCATCGGGGTTCTCGTCGCCCTCGCCGGCGGGTGGACGCTGTTTCTCCGGGGCCGAATCAACGAGCATGAGGAAGCCCTCGAGGAGAAAGACACGCAGATAGAGGGCCTTTCCGCTGAAGTCCAGCAGAAGAACCAGGAGCTCGAGGGCCTCGCCCGAGATCTCGAGGCCCGGGATCGCAGGATCGTGGAGCTGGACGAGGAGGTCGCAAGCCTGGGGATCGAGATCCAGGCTCTCGAGGCCTCCCTTCGCCTGCTCAAGGTGGACCACCGCCTCGCCAGGATCGAGGTTCTCGAGCAGTGGACCGAGGCGGCGGATTCCGAGAGCATCCGGACGCGGGTGCTCTTCACGGAGCTGGATTCCGAGGGAACCCCCCTCGGCCCCGGGCTGGAGGCGGAGATCGAGGGCCAGCTCCTCTACCTCGAGACCCTCGTGATCAAGTTCGGCGATCGGTTCGTCGAGGGAGGCGACGCCCTGCGCGGCACCTCGATCTGCCTCTTCCGCAGGATGTTCGGCGAGCACCAGCCCCCCACCGCGGGGGTCCCCATCGATACCGTGGGGATGCAGCCTCTGGTCTACGGCGGGGACGTCCTGCCGGGTCCCTTCTACGAGGAGCTCTGGTCGCGCTTCTGGGACTACGCCAACGATCCCGAGGAGGCCCGGGAGAAGGGGGTGCGGGCGCTCCACGGCGAGGCTCCGTTCATCGAGCTCCGCGAAGGGCGCACCTACCGCGTCGAGCTCCGCTCCTCCGGAGGGCTGACGATCCACGCCGAGGGCTGATCCGGCCCCGACCGCACCGCGCCGGATCCCCGCTCAGCGCAGGTGCTCGTCCAGGTGACGAATCGTGGCGTCCAGGGCCGAGCCCAGAGCGTCCGGCACGGCCTCCAGGGGGTGGGTCGCCCCGAAGGTGTGTCCGGCGCCCGCCACGGCCAGGAAGCGTGCCACCCCCGACGGGATGGCCGCCAGGAGCGTCTCGGCCTCCGCGGGGGCGACCGACTCGTCGTCCGTCCCCTGGACGAGGAGGGCGGAGGTGCGCAACCTCCGGCAAGCCGCCACGATGTCGAGCTCCTCCCGTCTCGCCTCGATGTCCTCCAGCCAGCCCAGCCCGAGCCGGTGCGTCTGCCCGGTGCGGGTGTTGGGGATCGGGAGAAACCCGTCCCGCCGCCAGGCGTCGAGCATCTCCGCGCCATGGCGATCGATCCGCGAGATGGCCGACCAGGTCACCAGCGCGCGAAGATCCCCGTGCTCGGCCGCGTGGAGCAAGGCGATCCCCCCTCCGAGGCTGTGACCGAAGATCCCCAATCGGCTCGCATCCACCCAGGGAAGCGCCCCCGATCCGAGGAAGCCGCGAACCGCGTCGAGATCCTCGAGCTCCCGGGTCGGCGTGTTGTGTTCGAAGGCTGCCTCGTCGGTGAAGCTCTCCAGGTCCTCTCCGATCCCGCTCCCCGACATGTTGAAGCTGATCGCCACCATGTCGTGCCGGGCGATCCGGCGTGACAGCTCCGGGAAGAACCCCCAGTCCATGAAGCCCTTGAAGCCGTGCACGACGATCACCGCGGGAAGGGGAGCGTCGCGCTCCTCCGCGCCCAGAGGAGACTCGATGCGCCCGCGCAGGATTCGATCCGGCTCCTCTTCGTCGAACAGCTCGAAGGAGCGGGTCTCGGTCTCCATGGTTCTTGCGTTCATGACACCAGGGCGTGTTCGTTGGCCGCGCGGGCGCGTGTTCAGAAGAGTGTCTGCTGACCGTCCGGTCGCGTGATCTGCCGCAGACGAGGGAAAGCCTCGATCAACTCCACAGGGGCGAGCGGGGGAAGGTCTCCGAGAGCGGCCAGGAGCTCCAGGGCATTCGCGACGGCCTTGCCTCGGAAGTGGTTGTTCGTGATCACGAACGTCTCGTCACTTTGGTTCGCCAGCCGGCGGGCCAATCGCGCGAGCCCGGCGATCTCGTCGGGAGCATAGAGGTAGTCGTAGCGCTGATCGCGTCCGGCCTTGGCCTGGAACCAGGCGCGGCGGTTGCGGCCGTGGATCCGCAGGTAACCGAGCGGACCGACGATCGGGGCGTTCGCCGGGGGATGATCCCTCGCCGACGGGAGATCGACGTGCGCCATCGAATACTCCTGCGCCTCGATCGCCTCGAGCGCCCGCGGCTCGTACCACGATCGGTGTCGCACTTCCAGGACGAGGGGCAGGTGGCCGAACAGCCCACGGAGGATCTCGAGCCGGCGTACCGCTTCGGGCGAAGCGTGGAACGAGAACGGGAATTGCACGAGCAGGCCGGTCAGGATCTCCGTGCGCCGCAGGGGTTCGATGCCGGCCAGGAACGCGTCGGCCGTCCGCTTGAGATCCGCCTTGCGCACGGGCAGAGCCTCGTGAGTGAAGAGGTTCTGCAACTTCACCAGGAAGCGGAAGTCGGCTCGGTCTTCCACCATGGCCCCCCATCGCTCGGCGTGGGACGCATCGGGGGTGCGGTAGAACGAGCTGTTGATCTCCACGCAATCCACGTAGCGCGCGAGATGCCGCAGGGGGTGGAAGCCCGCCCCCTTGCGGCGGGGATAGACGATGCCCTCCCAGTCGGGATAGGACCACCCTGCCGGACCGACGCGAATCACCAGTCCGTCTCGCAATCCAGGTGGCGGAAGCCTTTCTCCTCCGCCGCGATCATGCGCGCTCGGATCTCCAGGGTCATCCGTTCGATCTCCTCGTCATCGGCGCGCCGCTCGACGTAGAGGGGCTCTCCGTAGACGATCACGACCCGAGCCCCGGGCTTGGGGATCGTGAATCGGTCCCAGCTCTTCATGTGCCACGCACGGTCGCAGACGATTCCGCAGGGCAAGACCGGGTACCCGGTCGCCTTCGACATCCACGCCGGGCCCGCGTTCATCGAGTGTCGCGGCCCCCGCGGTCCGTCCGGAGTGATCACGATCGATCCACCTCGCTTCAGCTCGCCGAGCATCTCGCGGAGGGCACGTGCCGGACTCTTGTTCGTCGAGCCGCGAATCACCTCGTAGCCGAAGCGGCGCAGGAGGAGTGCCGCCAGGTCTCCGTCGTCGGAAGGCGACACGAGCACGCGAAGGCTGTGGTCCCGGTACGCGGGCAGAGGCAGGATCATCCGCCCGTGCCACATCGTGGCCAGCCACCCGTCACACGTCTTGGCCTCGGTGAAGTGCTCGTAGTCCAGCTCCTCCACCTTCCACGTGCGCGACAGACGGCCCAGCAACACCGGGCCGAGGATCGGAAGGAGCGCTCCGCCGATTCGTCGTCGCGCGTGGCGAACACGACGACGCCATGACGTGTCACGCCGCCGCGGGTGCTCGGAAGATACGGGAGGAAGCGTGCTCACGTCCCGCTGACGTCGTCCCCCCCTTCGTTCTCGTCGATACCGTTCGGCCCAACCGACCAGAGGCGGTAGGCCGTGCCATCGGCGGTGCGCTCGTAGCGGAAAGAACGACCCCATCCATCGTCGGGGAGCTCCTTCAGCCCGAGAACTCCCTCGGGGAAGGAAGGGGTGGGCTGCAGGAGAGCGTCGAGGCCTTCCGGATACGCCTTGTGCTCGAGCTTGTAGATGGCCACCCCCGTCCGGAGGTTCTGGAGAGCCACCCCGGTCGATTCCGCATGGCTGTCGATCTCCTCGGCCTCCGCAAAAACCTCCTCCGGGGACACGATCTCCGTCGGGGGGATCATGCCGGGGCCCGCAACCGTGCGGAATCCGAGATAGACGGCGAGGCCCCCGCCCACCCAGGTCTCGGGCCCGAAGCTCGCCTCGTGACGCCGGTACGTTGCGCCCTCCACGCGTCGCGAGTAGTGGAACGTGGGCTGAATGAACTGCGTGACGAGCTCGGAATCGGGAAGGGCCGCCGGGTCGAAGGGAAGCTCAAGGCCACCCCCGAACATCGATGCCAGGGGACCGAGATTCCGCGCGAGGGAGAGAAGCCCGTCGATCAGGAGTCCCCAGTCCATCACGATCACGCTGCGAGCGTCGGCCGGCAGGTCGAAGCCATGGGCCTGCAGGAGCGCAGGGGTTTCGCTCGGTGTTTCCTCGCCTCCGTACAGGCGTTTGAGCTCGCGCTTCAGGCGCATCGAGGAGAGGCTGAGGAGCAGCTTGCCTTCCGTCACCGTGAGCGCCGGCGTGGGCGCGCCCAGGGGTCCCAGCTCGATCAGGCCCGGGGGAAGTCCGAGCGTGGTGACGGGGAAGGGGATGCGCTCGCCCGTGGTCTTGTTCTTCACCTTGTAGGCCCGGGTGCGCAGGGAGAATTCCGGGAAGGTGGTGCCCAGGTTCTCGACGAGGATCCCCAGCTGGTCCTGAAAGGCCACCGGATCGACGAGATCGAACCACACGTAGGTGTCGGGAAGAGCGATGCCGGGGATGGGGCCGACCGACGCGGCCATGCCCGGACCGAGCAGGGCGAAGAACTCCTCGAGGCCGAATCCCAGGTTCCCTTCGAGAGCTGCAATCGCCTCCGTGGCCTCCGCATCTTCCCCCATGCTCGCGAGGAAGCCGCGGAAGCGCTCGTGAAGGGCTCCGCCGTCGAGCGAGGAGGAGTAGGTGAGCATCGAATCCCCGCGCACCGGAGCCAGCCAGGTCGGATCGATCGCGCGCGTTCCGAAGATCGATGCGTCCGACGTCGACTCTCCCGAGTCGAGGGTCACGATCTCGGTCACGAAGCGATCGCCCGCGAGTTGCATGCGCCAGCATCGAGCTCCCGCGAGGAAATCCTCTCCCCCTCCCCAGAGGAGCTCGAGCGAGCCAAGGGCCTCGGAGGGGCCACCATCAGCGAAGAGGTCGAGCGGGGAGCGCGTCGTGAAACCCTGGATCACCGTGGCTCCGGTGGGGGGCTCGAAGTGTCCCCTCCCCGCGGCGTAGCGAGGATCGTTCGCGAGGCTGGTCACGCCTTCTTCGCTCGCCATGCGCCGGGCGAAGTCGGCGGGTGTATGCGTTCCTCCTCCCAAGAGAAGCCTCGGCCCTCGAGTCGCCACCCATGCCGTGATCCCGGACGTGGGATCGATCGAGAAGGTCTGTGTGCCCTCGAACGGCGACGTCGGATCGGGCTGTGCATCGCCAACGAGGTCCACCAGCATGGTCTGGGTAGCCTGCGCATCCTCCGTCGTCGCAAAGTCGATCACGGCGGCGATCACCGGGATCGGTGGACCCGCCTCGGGATCGTCACCGCATCCCTGTGGAATCCTCACGGAGAACGAGAGGGCCTGCGCCGAGTCGACGAGGTCCGTGGCCCCCGGAGGAAGCGACGAGCCCAGGAGGTTCCGAAGCTGGAGATCGAAGTGGAACTCCGCGCCCGAGAGCTGCCGGACGGCTTCCGCGGTCCCTTCGTCACGTAGCAGGCGCAACATCGGCGCTTGGTCGTAAGCGTCGAGCAGTGCCTGGACATCGGGCACTTCCAGGAAGAGATCGACGTCGGGAGAATGAAACGCGGCATGCGACGGGGCGCCTTGCAGGGCGACGGCGAGAAGAAGAGCAAGAGGACTCATGGTTCGGTCGTGGATTGGCCCGTGCGGGACGCGCCGTGGGTTTCGTTCGTCAGGCCGTTCTTGACGTCCTGGGTGCCTCGGGATACGTCGTGGGTGAAGTGATCGATGGGCTTCCTCGCGAGGATCGCGGCCAGCCTAGAGCTTCGCGAAAGCCTCGAGCGCCTCTTCGTTGCTCTTCAGCAGCTTCTCGATCTTCTTGAAAGACTTACTCGCGTCCTTCCAGTGCTTCGGATTCCCCTTCGCCTTCCGGAGGGCGGCTTTCAGGGTCTCGTGCTCTTTCTGCAGCGGCTCGCATTCCCCGTCGGCGAGGAAGGCCACGAGGAGTCCCGCCTCGTTGAGCAGCTTGGAGGACGCTCGGATGTCGTCGAGCGTGATGGCGAAATCGAAGATGCGGTCCAGGGGATCCAGGCCTCCCTGGCTCGCGATGTTCCCGGCGGACCATTCGCGAGTCCAGTGGGGATTCGCGCCGGCGGCCACGAAGGAATCGACGAAGTAGCGTTCCACGTACACCGCGGCACCGTAGCGGAACCAGCGGGGGATGCTTTTCTCCTCCCAGAAGTCCTCGGAGGGGAATCCGCCCGCGGATCCCGACAGGAACTTCTTCATGGTCTTCGTGCTCGGATCGAGTTGCTCGACGAACGACTGTCCGGCTGCGTGGCGCACCCACAACCGACCGAAGCGATTGTTGGCGTCCGAGCTGGTGTCCCAGTAGCTGACACCGGCGCCCAGGTATTCCACCTTCTGTGCTTCCATGTCGATCGTCATCCACATGTCTGCAAAGAAGGCGCCGTGAAGGGAGGAGAATCCCTCTGCATCGGCCGGCATCCTCCGTGCAACCTGATCACCTTGCGCGAAGCTGCTGTATTGCTCGAGCGTGTTCAGCACGAGCAGGTGCGGCTTCTGCACCGGCTCCGTACCGAAGATGCGGATGAGATCGTGGTAGGCGTGGTCGATTTCGATCTGGGCGTCCATCGACAGCTTGCGCGTGCACGTGCTGTAGAGGAGGAAGTTTTCACCCGGGATCGTCCACCACTTCCCGATCTCCGCGTGGAACGCGTCGGCATCGGATAGCGAAAGCCAGCTGTCGCCGCACTTCCACAGGCCCTTGTCGATGTTCGCCTTCTCGTCCGGTGAAACCCATTCGAGGTCCTGTCGAACCCAGCCCTCGGCGAGCTTCTTCTGTTCCTCCGGATCGATCCAGTTGCCGTTCTCGTCTTTGATGAATCCCTTCTCGAGAAGGGGAACGTCTTCGGGCCGAACCCACTCGTCACCATGGCGCACGAGGCCTTCTTCCTTGGCCCTGCGCTCTGCTTCCTTGCGCAGCTCGGCCTCGTGCTTCTTCTTGTAGGCCTCCATCTTCTTCTTGGAGACGAACCACTGCTCGTCGTAGTACACATGACCAAGAAGCTCGTGCGCCTTCCGATCGTCGTCGTCGAGCTTGACGATGGCTCGCAGCACGGATCGGAACTGCTTGGTGAGCTCGTTGGCCTCGCACCAGTTCGCGACTTCCCAGAGCTTCTTCGTGTCACCCTCGGCGGCTTCCCGGCGCTTCTCGTATTCGTCGAGGAGATCGTCTTGGCTCGGGACCACCGAGGACGCCGGCTCCAGCGCCCCCGGGGCGGATGGGGTGGTCAGTGCCGGGCCGGAGGGAGGAAGGCAGGAGGCGAGGGAGAGCAGGAGGGGTGAGACCAGCATGACGTCGGTGGGCCGGGGGGGTGTTCGCCGGTGGCTCGGGGTATCTGGCGGGCCACGTGGCCTGCGGACGGTTCCGGCGGGAGCCAGGCGATGGGCGCCCCGGGCCGGAACCCACGCACAGGGGCACTCGCGAGCCCGATCGACAAGGACTCTCAAGGCGCCCCTTGCGCCAGGACGCTTTGCATATTAACCATTGTCGCCCCGGTGACCCACCCGAGGGCTCGTCCGTCAGAAAAGCCCGGAGGTTCCGATGTGTTCCGCCCCGTGGTGGAGCTCGAGACGGCCTCCCCGCTTTCTGGCCCGGCCCGGCGCGTCACCGCATCTCTGAGAATCCGATCTCCACTCCGCGGCTGCCGCCCCCCCGGCGGAGCCGTCGCAGCAGGAAAGGCCCTCTTTGCCGCCCACATGCCGGCCCTTTGGGGGCCACTCGCCTGCCCCCGCCGAGGCCCCCTATGGCCAAACACAAAGCACCGACATCGATCACGATCGCGTCGACCACGGACCGGACCGCCCTCCACCTCTTCGTGGAGCGCAACTGGAAGACTGCCCTCGTTGTAGTCGTGGCCGTCACGCTCACCATCATCGTGCGGCAGTGCCGTACCCTGCAGTCACAGGCCACGGCCACCGGCAGCTGGGATCGGCTTCTCGAGGACGTTTCTTTCGGCGGCGGGCGCATTCCCGGTGGCACCGGACAGCTTCGCGGTTTCTCGAATCCTGCCACCGTGATCTTCCGCGAGGCCTCCGTCCTGGCCCAGCTCTCCGACGAGCTGGCGGACGACCCCGCCGGCCCGTGGGCGAAGGCCCTCGAGATCGGTGGGCTCCTGCGGAATGAGGATTTCGCGGGCGCCAAGGTCGCCCTGGCCGATTTGCAGGAGAGGTGGCCGGATCATCCCGTGGCGAGCCTGTCCTACCCCTTCGACGAGGGCGGGGAGCCCCAGACTCTGAACGCCTTCGTCGAAGCGCGCTTGGCGGAGATCGAGGCGTGGGAAGCGGCGCATCCCCTCCTGTTTGCGAATCCCCCGCTGCCGGAGGGATCGCCGAGGGTCCGGCTCCACACCGATGCGGGCGACATTCTCCTCGGCCTGTATCGAGACGAGGCCCCCCAGCACGTCGCCAACTTCCTTACCCATTGCAGTGAAGGGTTTTACGACAACACGCGATTCCACCGCGTCGTGCCGAACCAGCTGATCCAGGGCGGAGATCCCAACTCCATCGCGGGAGGCGAGGAGACCTGGGGACTCGGAGACGCAGGCTACACCGTCGCCGCCGAGCCCAATGGCCTCCGCCACTTCCCCCACGTCCTGGCCATGGCGAAGAAGGGCGGGGACGTGGAATCCTCCGGATGCCAGTTCTACATCACGGCAGCGGAACGTCACGACCTCGACGAGCGCTACGTCGTGTTCGGAGCCGTTCTCGAGGGCGCCTCCGTGGTGGATTCGATCGCAGTCAGCCCGCTCAAGGGTCACGAGACACCAGAAACGGCGGTTCTTGTCGAGTCGACCGAGATCGTCTCCGAGTGACCGGGATCCGTCGGGGCGCCGACCTCCGGGTCAGACGGTCGGAGCGGGCGCCAGGCGCTGGATGAGTCGGTCGAGCTGATCGCGATCGAAGTACTCGATCTGGATCTTCCCCCGGAATCCCGGGCCATGGACGAGTTCCACCCGGGTTTCGAGACTCTGGCGAAGCCGGTCCTCGATCTCCTTGGCCCACGGCGGCACCTCGGCCGACGGGGCAGCGCTTTCGATCCTCTCCTTCCCGTTCCCGTCCTGGGGTTGAGGGATGCGGCCGAGAGCGGCGCGGACCCTGCGCTCCACTTCTCGCACGGACAGATCCTCGGCGACCGTCTCCTGCATCAGCGAGATCCGGTCTTCCTTGACGGGTAAGCCCAGGAGCGCGCGGGCATGCCCCATACTCAGAGCACGCTTTCCAACGGCCTCTCGAACCTCCTCCGGCAGCTCGAGCAGTCGAAGGTGGTTGGCAATGGTGGACCTCCGCAGCCCCACCTTCGCTGCCACGGCCTCCTGGGTGATCCCGAGGGAGTCCATCAACCGCCGGTATCCGTCGGCCTTCTCGATGGGATTCAGGTCCCGGCGCTGGACGTTTTCCACCAGCGCGAGCTCCAGCATCTCCCCGTCGGACACCCCGTCTCGCACGACGGCAGGCACGGCCTCGAGACCAGCTAGGCGCGCTGCTCGCCAGCGGCGCTCCCCGGCGATCAGCTCGAAATCGTCGCCCCGTGGCCGAACCACGACCGGCTGAAGAACGCCGTGGCTTGCGATGCTATCCCGGAGGAGCTTCAGGTCCTCGGCATCCACCGCCTTGCGGGGCTGGAAGGGATTCGGACGGATCCGGCGGAGGGAGATCTCGTGATAACCCTCCTCGGCCTTGGGAGGGGAGAGCAGAGAGCCGAGGCCGCGGCCGAGTCGCTTTTCCATGATCGTTTCGATAGCGGTGAAGAGGGTGATCGTTCCCTTGAAGGACGGAGAGGCTGAGCGGTGGTTACCGACGATCGACGAGTTGTTCCACGTGGAACACCCCTCAGGTCGAGCCTCGCCATGAGCGTAGTCAGCAAACCACAAGATGTCGACTCTCTACATCGTGGATAGGCTAGATACAGGGGGCCCACCGCCCGCTCCCGCGACGACACGCCCGCTAGACCACGGCAGCACGGCTCACCACCGGGGCAGGAACGTGATGCGGAAGGGGGCTGGAATGGAGAGGTGGGAACCCGTACAAGTCCCGCTGTGGTTCGTGCGTCGATTCCCCGTTGGGTAGCGCTCCGCCTCGCAAGGCGGCCCGAGACCTGGTTGTTCGTGCTGGGCCTGGGCGCGCTGTGCCCCCTCCTTCTGCGCCTGTTGCCCTTCGGGGCCCACGCGGGGGCCGGTTCTCCGTGGGAGATGGCCCGGGCTTGGTGCTTTCCGGCCGCGCTTCTCGGGTGCGCTCTCGCCCTGGCCACCCTCGCGGGCGCCCGGGAGTTCCTGGCGCGCATGCCCGCAGGCCGCCGGTTCCTCTCGGAGCTCGCCTCTCTCCTCTTTATCGCCATGGGCATGCAGCTGCCCCTCGCCCTTGGCGCCGCCGTGGCGGCCGGAGGAGACGCAGGGTCGCTGAACGCCTGGCCCCTGGTGGGCGTGCTCGCCATGGACCTCCACCTGGCCGTCCTCGCCCTCCTGGTCCTGGGAGCTGGCTTCCCCGCCCTACCGAGCGTCTCCGTCCTGGTGCTCGTCGCGTGGGTTGCGCCCTGCCTACTCCTGGCTCCCGGGGGAATCTTGACGATACTGCATCCCGTAGTGGATGCTTCCCGACACATGCATGCCCTGGGGGGATCGAACGGACCTTCCCTGGAGAGCGCGGCCGGGGTTCTGCCCGTGGTCGCCCTCGGTTTCCTGTCCTGGATGGTTCGAGCGCCCCTTCTGGCCGGGACGCCGGAAGCACGATGATGTCGCTTTCTCTGGCCCTCGCCCCGCATGAGGGGCCACAGAAGGAAGACGGTGGCCAATTCGGATAACGTTGCAATGAAATACGGGGTCCTCGGAGACATTCACGGAAACCTGTCTGCGCTCGAAACGGTGCTGGATCACCTCGACAGGGAGGGCGTCGACATGATCGTGAGCGTGGGGGACGTGATCGGTTACGGCGCGGCGCCCCGGCAGTGCATCGACATCCTGTCCTCCCGTGGCGCGGTCGTCGTCAAGGGCAACCACGACGCTGCCTGCGCGGGGGAGATCGACGCGCTCACGTTCAATCCCTACGCCCGGGCCGCGGTCCAGTGGACGCGCTCGGTTCTCACCCCGGGTGAGATCGACTGGCTCCGGGCGCTCCCCCTCGTGGCCACGCTGGAAGACTGCCAGGTTGCCCATGGCACGCTCTACCGCCCCGACCTCTTCGACTACATCCTGAGCAGCACGGACGCCGATCCCTCCCTCGAGGTGATGCAGCGGCCGGTCTGTTTCGTGGGCCACAGCCACGTCCCCCTGACCGTCCTCCGCCTCGCCGACGCCCCGGATCGCTCGGCCTACACGCTGGACAGCGAGATCCACCTCCACGACGCCCTCAAGGCCCTCATCAACGTCGGCAGCGTGGGCCAGCCGCGGGACGAGGATCCTCGCACCGCCTACGTCGTCTACGACAGCAACCGTTCCCGGATCTGGATCCGTCGCTGCGAGTACGACATCGCAGCCGAGGCCGATCGGATTCGCCGCGCGGGTCTCCCGCCTGTTCTGGCCGACCGGCTCGCGCTCGGTCTTTGACGAGCCCCCTCCGTCGCGGGAAGCGGATCAGCGCTCGTGGAGATAGCTGAGCTCGGACGGGAGCGTGTTCATGCCACGCTCGCCCAAGTCGTGCTCGAACAGCAGCTTGATGTCGCGCAAGGGTCGAGTGTTGCCGCGGAAGAGGAACTTCTTCTCGTCCGGGTTCGACCCCACGACCATGAGCATCTTCAAGATGGACCCCGCGTTGGCGACGATGCCTCCGGCCTCCATCTCGACCGGCGTGCCGTATCGATTCACGATCCCCACGATCAGGGCAACGGGACGCGCGTGTAGCGAGACGTAGTCCGGCAGCAGGACCTCCAAGTTCTGCACCTTCAGGTAAGAGGGCAGGAGACTCTGTGCGGCATCGGCCCCGGCTTGCATGTAACGGTTCGCCCAGTACAGGAGCCCGTTCAGGATGATGTCCTGAACCTCGAAGCGGCAGATGAGCTTGCCGACTCGCTCCTTGCCCTCACCGGTTCGCCCTCCTCCCTCGTGGCGTTCCACGAAGTGCGTCAGGTAGGTGACCGCCTCGATCAGGTGCAGTGTCGCGGAAGCATGCCCTCGAATTCGGTGCAGTCGCGCGTCCTTCGACTCGAGCACCGTGTTCGCGATGTGCGTGTCGTACATCGACTGCAGGTTGTGCACCTTGGCTTCGTAAACCCGTGCTTGCTCTTCCGTGCAATGCTCCGCCAGGTACTTCGAGCGAGCTTCCGGGTCCTCGATCCGTTTCGCGCCGATTTCTGCGAGCACGTCGCCGGCCTTCAGGTACCGGGACGCCACCTCGGCGATCTTCTGCTCTTCATCAATGAAGTCCGCCTGGCCCACGTTGCGAGGCAGACGACGGCGAGCGGTCACCGGAGTGAACTTCTCCTCGGGATACGATTCGGACGTCGTATCCATGCCCAGGCGCGCAATCTCGGCACGTATCGCTTCCAGGAGCCTCGTGGCATACGTGCGCATTCGAACCCGCGTCTCGTCGAGGTTGGCTCGAGACTGGGCTCGCTCTTCCTCGTCGAAGCAGCGCTCCGCGTCGTAGGACTCGAGCCGCCGCATGTGGTGCGTGAGGCTGTACCCCGAGTGCGCAAACCAGCGCAGCGAAGCCACCATTTCGGTGAGGTAACCGTATGTCCGGTTGTAGCGGGCGCCGAAGTCGTCCAGGACGGACTCGAAGGTGTCCGTTTCGTTGAGGAGCTGGTAGTAGTGCTTCTTGTTCCAGATCACTCCGCCCGCGCTGAGCAGAGTGTTGGACAGACGGAGGAACTCCTCCGCATGCGGCTGCAGGATGTCGACGAACTGGTGTTCCTCGACGAGCTCTTCAAAGGAAATCTCGCTCACGGTGTGTTTGGAGCCCCATTTGGGGTATCCGCCGAGGCTCAGCCTACCAAACCGCTCTGGCGATCGGAAACGCGGCCGTGGCGCTGCTTTTCGCTCGGAAGCGCGATCGGGCTCAAGACGCGCATCGGCCCGTACCGATTCCATCGCTCGAGGGCTGCGGAGGCTCTCGAGCCCGCTCCGTCGCACTCCCCGGATCCTCAGCACGTTCCCCGTCACACCCAAGGAGTCTGCCATTTCTGCCGAGCGCTGCCTGGAGACCTACCTCCGGGAGATCAACGAAGTTCCCCTGCTGTGCGCCGAGGAGGAGCGCGAGCTCGGAATCCGCATTCAGGCCGGAGATCTCGAGGCGAGAGAGCACCTCATTCGCGCCAACCTGCGGCTCGTCGTCTCGATCGCGAAGACCTATGCCGAGCGCGGATTGAGTCTCCAGGACCTGATCGCGGAGGGGAACATCGGCCTGCTCAAGGCGGCGGAGAAATTCGATCCCGAGATGGGATGCCGCTTCTCGACCTACGGCTCCTGGTGGATCAAGCAGGCGATTCGTCGCGCCCTGACGAACTCGGTGCAGTCGGTGCGGATCCCCGGCTACATGGCGGAGTTGATCTCGAAGTGGCGGGGCGTCGCGCGGGAGCTGACCTACCGGCTCGGCAGACACCCGAACGTCGAGGAGGTCGCGCGCGAGCTGGGTATCCCTCGGGAGAGCTGGAAGCTGCTGAAGCAGACGATCCAGACGACCGCGAACGGCGCCCAGATCTCTCTCGACGTGCTCACGGGCAACCAGGAGACCGTACGGGACGAGCGGATGCTCTCTCCCGACGAGGAGACGCAGCAAGCGGATCTGGTGCGGCGTCTGCGTGATCTGCTGGACGACATCGACCAGAGGGAGGCGACCATCCTGCGCCTGCGGTACGGGCTCGGGAAGGACCAGAACCCGATGACCCTGAAGGAGATCGGGAAGGTCGTCGGATTGACTCGCGAGCGCGTGCGCCAGATCGAGCGAGACACGCAGATGCGCCTCGGGCGAGAGATCGGGAGCACGGAGGACTGAACCCCGGGCGTCTCGACGATTCGC
>CAYRXS010000055.1:0-28986 GCA_964428225.1 uncultured Planctomycetaceae bacterium | reverse complement strand
GCATGTCGCTCGTGCTCGCGATCAGGCGGGCCAGGGTCGTCTTGCCGCAGCCGGGCGGGCCCCAGAGGATCAGGCTCTGACGCAGGTCCCCGGAGAGCGCCTTCTCGAGAATGCGCCCCTTCCCCACCAGGTGGTCCTGGCCCGCGAACTCGCCGAGGGTGCGCGGGCGCATGCGCTCTGCGAGGGGAGCATCGGGGGCGGGCTCGTCCAGGGGCGGCGCGTCGCGTTCCGCGGGATCGTCGAAAAGTCCTTCGCTCACGGCTCCTCTCCGGTGACTCGTCCGGCGGCGAAGAGCAGGATCGCCGCCGCCGCCGAGAGGTTCAGGGACTCGACGCCGAACGCCATCGGGATGCTGACGCTCTCGAAGGAACGCTCGAGCCCGGACGAGTCGGAAAGGCCCCCGGTCTCGGAGGTGATCCAGAGCGAGATGCGTCCCGACCAGTCGAAGCGGCGGAGCGGCGTGCCGTCCCGCGTCGCGGCGATCACCTTGCGGAAGTCGAGCCGGGTGAGGAGGCTCGAGGCGCGGGCCGCGCTCTCGATCGGAACGACGGGGAGGCGCAACAGGCTGCCCATCGAGCCGCGGAGCGCCTTCTCGTTCCACGGGCGGCAGCCGTCGGGGAGGGTCACGAGCGCGTCGGCTCCCGCGGCCTCCGCGGTCCGCGCCAGGGCGCCGAGGTTCCCGGGGTCCTGGATTCCCGCCGCGACCACCACCAGCGAGCGGCGGTCGAGGTCGAGCGATTCGAGAGTGCGAGGGGCGGGCTCCCGGGCGATCGCGAGCACCCCCGGCGAGGTCACCAGCCGGCTGACCCGCTCGAGCAGCTCGCGGTCCACGAGGCGGACGGGATCGACGTCCCGCGCGAGCCGCTCCGCCCGCCCGGCGCGATCGTCGGCCACCAGCACCGCCTCGAAGCTCCAATCGCGGCGGATCGCCTCGTCCACGAGCCGATCCCCCTCGAGGAGAACCAGCCCCTCGGCACGCCCCGCCCCCGCGGCTCGTGCGAGCTTGACGAGGGGATTCGAGGAGGAGCGAATGGTGTCCATGGGGAGGCTCGCGATCGGGCTCCAGCCCGGCGTGGTTCGCGTCGAAACAACCAGAATACACGAGAGGGGCGGGGCATTCCTCCATCCGGGGTCGGCGCGGACGTTGTCCCGTGGCCAGATGCACCGCCGCCCCCTATCATTCCCCGTCCGAGTCCGACCCATGCCCGTTCTCCGCACACGTCGTTTCCTTCGCGTCAAGGTGGATATGGTGGGGCGCTGTCAGCTGCGCTGCGTCATGTGCCACTTCGCGCACCCCGAGTTCCGGGAGAATCCCGCCACGATGGGGGTGGATCTCCTGGAGAAGGTCGCCGCCGAGATCTTCCCCATCGCGCACGACGTCGTCCTGTCCTCCAGCGCCGAGCCGCTTCTCGCCTCGGATCTTCCGAGAGCGCTCGAGCTCTGCCGGGAATACGACGTGCCTTCCTTCCACTTCTCCACGAACGCGATCAACCTGACCGCGGGCATCATCAACAAGGTCATCGACGTCCAGATGCCCCTGCTGACGATCTCGATCGACGGGGGCACTCCGGAGACCTTCGAGTCGATCCGGAAGCCGATGAAGTGGAAGAAGATGATGCAGCGCTTCGATTCGGTCATCCGGATCCGGGAGGAGCGCGGCTCCCGGTACCCGGTACTCAGCGCGACGACGGTGCTCATGCGCCGCACCATCCGCGAGATGCCTCAGCTCGTGCGGTTGATGGCCGAGAAGGGCGTCGAGCAGATGAACTTCGTCCACATGGGGGTGATCGGGGGGCTCGGGGTGGAGGACGAGTCCCTGATCAACGAGCCCGCGCTCTCGAACGAGATCCTCGCGGAGTGCCAGGAGCTATGCGACGAGCTCGGCATCGGGGGGACGTTCCCCCTCCCCTTCCCGAAGAACTTCGGGGGGAAGATCGACGAGTACGGCGAGGTGATCGACGCCGCCCGGTCCGACGAGGGCGGAGGGAGCGCCATGGGCGAAGCGAGCGACGAGGAGGTGGAGTTCGACACCTTCTCCGTCGCCGAGTTCATGAACCACAAGAACCGGGAGTTCCTCCTGGCCGTACCCGAGAAGGAGCACCACAACCGCCGCTGCTACTTCCCGTGGTACTACATCCACGTGAACCCGGACGGCACGGTGTTTCCCTGCGGCTCGTGGTTCGAGTTCTCCTCGTTCGGGGATTTCAAGACGCAGACCTTCCGCGAGATCTGGACCGGCCCCGAGTTCAAGGAGCTGCGCCGCCAGCATGTCACCATGGAGCACCGCGACGTCTGCGCCAACTGCACGGTGTCCAACATGGGAAGACCCGACGTCCAGGCCTCTTTCAGCCACCGCGCCAAGATCAAGCGGGAGTGGAAGGACCGCGGGGGACCTCCGGGGGACGGCGGCTAGGATCGAGCGATGGGCAAGCTGGCAGGAAGGGTGGCGATCGTCACCGGCGGGGGCTGGAACGTCGGGAGGGCGATCGCGGTCCGCTTCGCTCGCGAGGGAGCGCGCGTGGCGATCTGCGGCCGTCGCGAGGAGCCCCTGCGGGAGACCGCGGAGGCGATCCGCCGAGAGACTGGCGAGGATGCGCTCTGGGCGCAGGCGGACGTCACGCGGCTGTCCGAGGTCGAGGACGTGGTCGCGAGGACGGTCGACCGCTTCGGCACCGTGAACGTGCTCGCGGCCATCGCGGGAGGCGGAGCGGTTCCCGCGCCCGTCGACGAGATCGATCCCGCCGAGTGGCGGCACGTGATCTCGGTCAACTTGGTCGGGACCTTTCACTCCGTGCGCTCGGTGCTCCCGACCATGCGCGCGAACGGATCGGGCGCGCTCCTGACCTGCACCGGCGGGGGCGCGTTCTTCC
Source organism: uncultured Planctomycetaceae bacterium (assembly GCA_964428225.1). Classification (GTDB taxonomy): domain Bacteria; phylum Planctomycetota; class UBA1135; order UBA1135; genus JBFMCU01. Next base: position 26,116 of record CAYRXS010000055.1, on the reverse strand, counting down.
CCTTGCTCGGCGAGAACGCCACCGCCTACGCGACGGCCAAGGCCGGGATCTGCCGGTTCACCGACCAGCTCGCCACCGAGCTGATCGGCACGGGGATTCGCGTCAACTGCCTGCAGCCGGGGATGACGTGGAACGAGGACGACCTGCGGCGGATCGAGGAGGAGGAGCGACGCACGGGTGAACCTCACCCCCAGCGCGCGGCCAATCACGCGCCGGAGGAATCCGCCGAGCTCGCCCTGTGGCTCGTGTCCGACGAGAGCGCGCCGCTGACCGGTCGTTCGGTCTCGACGGACGACGACTGGTGGCGCGATCCGGAGAAGGTCCAGGCGGTCTGCGGCAGCATGCACGCCTTCGCGCTTCGGCGGGTCGAGGGGCCATGACGAAGTACGCGACCGGCCGCGTGATCCGCGGAGATGCGCGCGTGTACCACGTCCTGGTCGACGAGAAGATCCGTCAGTTCGCCCCGCGAGGCAAGCTGTTCGAGGAGTGCTCTTCACAGACGAAGTCGCCGGTGGCCGTAGGCGATCTCGTCCGCGTCAGCCTCGACGGCGATCCCCCCGGACTCGAGGAGGTCCTTCCGCGGGAGAACTACCTGTCCCGGGTGGCTTCCTCGCACGATCCTCGCGAGCAGGTGCTCTTCGCCAACGTGGACCAGCTCTTCGTGATCGGATCCTTGGGCCAGCCGCGATTCTCTTCGTCCCGAACCGACCGGATCCTGGCCGCGTGCCTGTACTACGAGATCCCCGCGCGCTTGATCCTCAACAAGATCGATCTCGATGAGGGTGGCGAACGCGGGGCGATCCGCGAGACGTACGACGTCGCGGGAGTCGAGATCCTCGAAACCTGCGCGACGGAGGGCACCGGCGTGGAGACGGTGAAGGAATTCCTGCAAAGCCGGATCTCGGTCTTCTACGGGGTTTCCGGCGCCGGCAAATCGACCCTGCTCAACTGCATCCAGCCCGGGCTCGAGATCCGGACCCGGAAGGTCAGCAAGTACTGGGACGCGGGCAGGCACACGACGACCTTCTCCCAGATGCACCGGCTGGACGCGGTGGAGGCCTGGGTCGTGGACACCCCGGGCATCCGCGTGTTCCGGCCCTACGGGATCAACAAGGCCGAGCTCCGGGATCTCTTCCCCGAGTTCGAATCCCACCAGAGCGGATGTCGCTTCCCCGACTGCTCCCACGATCACGAGCCGGACTGCGCCGTGTTCGACGCCGTCGAGAGCGGAGAGATCCCTCCGACGCGATACGCCAGCTACGTGGAGATGCTGGACGAGCTCGCACCGCCCCCGGACGACGAGGAGACGGTGCTGCCCCCCGAGGGGGGCTGATCCCCGAGACCTGGAGACACCGGACGGATGAACGTCTCATCACTGAACCGGAAGCTGCACCGCTGGGGGGCGATCATCGCCCTCGCGCCCGTCGTCATCGTCATCGGCACCGGCCTTCTCCTCCTCCTGAAGAAGGAGATTCCCTGGATCCAGCCTCCGACGCAGGTGGGCGTGGGTGGCGATCCCGCGATCGGCTTCGAGGAGATCCTCGAGGTTGCGAGGAGCGCTCCCGAGCTCGAGGTGGAGAACTGGGACGACATCGACCGTCTCGACGTGCGCCCGGACAAGGGGATCGTGAAGATCCGCGGTAACAACCGCTGGGAGATCCAGGTCGATACGAAGACCGCAGAGGTGCTCCAGGTCGCCTACCGTCGCTCCGACCTGATCGAGTCGCTCCACGACGGTTCCTGGTTCCACGACCGGGCGAAGCTGTGGATCTTCCTGCCGAGCGCGATCGTCCTGCTCGCCCTGTGGATCACCGGGGTCTACCTGTGGCTGGGCCCGCACCTGCGGCGGCGCAGGAACAGGAAGTAGCGGAGAGCCCTTTCCTCAGCCGCCCAGCCAGCCCTGCACGAGCGCGAGCTTGTACACCCAGGAGAGGGCCACGAAGATCACGAGCGCCTTGGTCCAGGTTCCGATTCGGATCGATTGCACGTCGCGCCAGAGATCGCGCCCCAGGAAATGGGCCAGCGGGGCCCAGACGGCGATGGCCACGAACACGAGCGCCATCAGGAATCCGAAGGGTTGATTCAGGAGCGACCCGAGAAGATCGCCCCGCACCGCCATGGCCACGGACGTGGTGACTCCGCACCCCGGGCAGGGAACTTCCCACATCTCCATCGGCAGGCACGGCCTCAGGCCGAGCTGCTCGTGCGTGCCGTAGCCGCGCTCGTCGGGCCGCATGGCGAGAGCCAGAACCAGGAGACCCGCCAGGGTCGCCGCAGCCACGCCCATGACGATCCAGTGCTCGCGGGATCGACGCCTCCCTCGATCCGGGCGATCGGTGGAGGGCGGAGCGGTGACTTCGACGTCGTTCATGGACCCACCATCGTAGGGCGGTCGGAGGAGTGGGAACAACCCCGATCGCCGGTGGTGGTTCCTACTCGTTGAAGTCGTATACGTAGGACAGCCGCGTCTTGTTCAGAATCGCGTAGGACAATCCGTTCAGGAGCTCGAGGTCCTGGTCGCCCCCGATCTTCATCCCGCGGACCTCGGGCTTGTGCATCACGAAGAACCGGCGCGTCGAGCGGTCGTCCGCTTCGTAGGAGCCGGCTCGGACATAGCCGGCGATCTCGACGTTCAGGTTGCCCGTGTAGAAGGCCCGGACCCGCTGACGCCGGATGGTGTCCGTGGCCAGCTTCGCCGCGTGGGGATCCCCCGCCGACTCGATGAACTCGTGGGCCAGCAGGATCTCGTCGACGTTGACGTGGAGCAGCGGCGTCTCGATCCGATTCCGGCTGTTCAGATCCACGAGGGTGGCGTTGCGAATCCTCAGGAAGTACTTGCGGTACTCGTCGAGGAGCTGGCTGAGCCGGGTGTACTTGTTGTCGACTTGACCCTTGATCAAGAACGCGTCGGTCAACAGCAGGTCAGAGACGATCGTCAGCATGCGGTAGATCCTGGGTTCGGCGGCGCACGGCCCCCACGAGGTGCAAGGAGCCGGTCACGAGCACCCACCCTGCCTCTCGAACGGACTCCAGCGCTCGGCGGAAGGCCTCGCCGGAGTCGGCCACGGCTTCGGCGACCATCCCCACGCGACGCGCTTCCGCGGCGAGATCCTCGGGGGCCCGGTATGGCCCGACCCCCGCGGACGTGCACATCAGACTATCGACATGCCCCGCCAGCACCTTGAGAAGGCCTGGCGCGTCCTTGTCCTTCCCGAGGGCCAGGACGGCGGTACAGGGGCCGGGCAGGCGGGAATCCCCTTCCAGCTCCCCCAGGACTGCGGCGAGACTGGCGGCGACGTGAGCGCCGTCGAGCACCACCGGCACCCCGTCCGCCTCACGACGCTCGCCGCGGCCCGGGAGCCGGGCGGCGGCCCGCGTGGGTCCGTCGAGGAGCCATCGCCCGGCGGGGCGCCCCTCGCGGGAGAGCTCCGGGAACCGCGCGCCCAGATCCTCCAGGGCGGCTCCCGCAAGGGCCACGTTGCGCGCCTCGAGGGGGCCGGCCTCGGCTTCGGGGACCCGGTGGAAGGGCGCTCCGAGAGCCTCGGCCCTCTCCCGGATCGCGTCCGCCGCGGGATCACCCGGCGGCCCCACCCCACAGATCACGGGAACCCCCGGCTCGAGGATGCCGGCCTTCTCCGTCGCGATGACCGTGCGGGTGGAGCCGAGGATCGCGGTGTGCTCGAGCTCGATGCTCGTGACGACACAGAGCGCGGGCAAAAGCACGTTCGTTGAATCGAGCCGTCCGCCGAGGCCGCACTCCACGATTGCCCAATCGATCTCCTCCCGCCGGAAGGCGAGGAACGCGGCGGCGGTGAGCACGTCGAACCACGTCGAATCCCGACCCGGACTTCCCCCGCCCAGGGCCTCCACGCGCGCGGCGAGCGCTTCCTCGAGAGCGCGAGCCAGCGCCTCGCTCTCGATCGACTTCCCGTTCAGCCGAACGCGTTCCTCGATGCGTTCGACGTGGGGCGACGCGTAGATGCCCACCGCGGGTTTTCCGCAACGTCGCAGGCCTTCCGCCACGAGAGCCGCCACGGAGCCCTTCCCCTTGGTCCCCGCCACGTGGATCGATCGGTAGTCGCGTTGCGGGTCACCGAGACGCGCGAGGAGATCCGAGGCCGGAGCGAGGTCCACGCGCATGACGCGACGACCCCCGGGAGCTCGGTCGCGGCGCTCCCAATCCACGAGGGAATCGAGTCGCTCGAGGGCCGCGAGCAAACGCGTTTCTCGGGGGTCCGTAAATAATTTCCAGGTGAATTCCACGGGACTGCCGGCAGGAATTTCCCGACGTCGGGTTCCCCGGGCCAACTCTCGCCAAACCTGCCCGGGATGCCTTCCTCACTGATACGATGCATGATGCCAAACCACAGAGGAACCCTTGTTCCCGACCATCCTTCTCCTTGCTGCCCTGGCGGCGACGGAGAGCTCGCCCGGTCCGCGGACGGCGCTTCGTCCCGCTGTGGGTTGTCCCGTATCCGTCGCCGCTCACCAAGCTGCGAAGGCACCGGACATGACTGGCGTTCAGCTCCGCCTGAGCCAGGGGCAGTTTCGTGTGCGGCCGTGGCTCGCGCACGAGAGAGGATGGAGCGCGGTGGGGATCGGACTCGGCGCCACGACGGCCGACGCGGTGATCGACTGGAAGAGCCTGCTCGAGACCTCGCAACGTGATCTCGAGGTGATCGACGTGACGGGGCTCACCGCCAAGGAGCGCGCGACGCATTCCTCGCTCGAGGCCTGGATCCGCGTGGAGATCGCGCTCGTCGAGCTCCAGCGAACGGCGTTGCGAGATCCGGTGTTCTACGTCGATCGGGTCGAGCGCACGCTGCGTGCCCTGCTCGCGTCGGACGCCCTCAGCGACCGGGATCGCATCCAGGAGGTGGTGCTCATCCTGGGATCCCTGCCCAAGTACTGGGAGCACGCCCGTCAGGGTCTCTCCACTCCGACCGAGGCCTGGAGCAGCGAGGCGATTCCCCGAATACACGACCTCGGGGTCTGGATGCAGTTCGAGCTCGCCGAGTCCCTTGCGGGCAAGGCGGGATCCGCTTCCGCGAAGAGCACCTTCGATTCCCTCCTCGTTTCCGCCGTGCTGGCCGCCGGCGACTTCCGGCAGTGGCTCGCGGATTCTCCCGCGCGGGAGGGTCGGCCCGCGACTCCCCTGGACAAGGGGACCTGGGAGATCATGGCGCGCGATCTCTCGGGTACGGAGCTGAACATGAACGAGCTGCGGGCCCGTCTGCTGCGAGACATCGCGGATCTCGACGGCCGGCTGCTTCCCCGAGACGGTGCCGGCGATCTCGACGAGTCGTCGTTCGAGCCCTCGCAGATGCTCCCCATCATCTGCGGCGAATCTCGTCGGGCGATGTTCTTCGCGAACAAGGCCGACCTGATCACCGGGATCCCCGGCGCGCAGACGCAGCTTCGAGCGCGGATCGTCCAGGGCATGTCGATCCCCGGCTGCGCGGTTCGGCCGCGACAGGCGAAGAGGAACGCGGGGTGGCTGGACATCGAGCCTCGCGGGATTCTCTGGAAGCCCGCGGTCCGGGAGACGCGGGCGCGACTCTTCACTCCCGCCGGCCAGCGCGCGATCGGCGTCCGGTACGGATTCCCGGGGGAGATGCTCGGGCGATACGAGTCCAACCTCGCCGCCGTCCGGAAGGATCCGGTGATCCGGAACCGGGCCACGCTCGAGGGCTGGGGGCTCTATGCCCTGGACTGGCTGCTGCGGGTCAACTGGTACGAAAACCCCTACGCCGAGGATCCCGAGTTCCTGTCCGCGGCGGCGTACTCCCTGGTCCTGGAGGCGTCGCGGCTGCTCGCGGCCATCGAGCTCCACCACGACCACCTCCCCACCCAGGAGGTCACGGACGCCTTCGCCCGGAGGACCGGGTTCGACGTGGACAGCGCCGGATTCGAGATCAGCCAGGCGCTGCACGATCCCTTCCACGGCATCGGCTACCTGGGCTACGTCGAGCTGCTGACGAACGAGAGGAAGCTCGCGGAGAGCTCGCTCCCGGCCATCGCGCTCATGAACGCGGTGCGGTTCAGCCTGACGAACATGCACCTGCGGCCGGCGGACATGAGGAATAACCTGTTCCCGTGGAAGGTGCGCTGACCGCGGGGCGGCGAGGAATCCCGGAATTCGGGGGAAGAGAGGAGGGGGCCAAGGGCCGATAAGACCCTGGAGGCTTCCTCACGTGGCCGAGCTCCTGCACCGCATCCGCGTCTTCGTCTACCGCTTTCGCAGCCGCGTCCCCGACTACCTGCTCCTGCGAAGTGCCCAGGGCATCGAGGGCTTCTGGACGCCTCTCCACGGCCCCATCCAGTTCGACGAGAAAGTCGAGGGGGCGATCCGCCGCGAGGTGTCGATGGACACCGGGATAACGCGCTCGTCGGAGCTGATCGACCTCCGGATGCCGTCGCGGTGGGTCGTGGGAGACGAGGAGATCATCGAGTGGAACTTCGGCTTCCACGCGGCGCCGACCCCGGATTCGGTTCACATCGATCGAGAGCGATGGGACGACTACCGGTGGGCCGAGTTCTCGGCCGCCTACCCGTCGCTCGAGCTGGAGAATGACCGCGCGGCGATCATGCGCCTGCACGCGATGCTGCACGCGGCCTGACGGGGATCCCTGCTCTCAGGCCGTCAGGAAGTCGAGCCGCGGATACGTGGCGCCGAGAACGCGTTCGTGCTCCACGGAGAAAAGCGACTCGATCAGCGTGGCGTACACCGAGCGGAGGTCCGTCGTGGATCGCGGGGCGCCGCGGTCGAGCTCGCTCAGGGAGGGGGGCTCGCCATAGATGCCTCCCCGCACACGCGGGCCCAACACGAAGACCGGGCCGGCCAGCCCGTGGTCCGTTCCGCGCGATTCGTTCTCGGAAAGCTGACGGCCCAGCTCGGAGAAGACCATCACCGTCGTCTCGCGCTCCGGCGATTGGCCCCGAAGGACGGAGAGGCTCTCGTCGAGTGTCTCCATCAGGGCGTCGTGGCGACGGCGCTGGTCGTTGTGCGTGTCGAATCCGCCGAGCTCGAGCGAGACCACGCGGGCGCCGCGTCCCCCATCGTTCATCATCGCCGCCCTCTCCAGGACGCCGTCGCGCCGATCGGTCGAGAGCGGCCGCGACTCGAGATGTCCGGTGCGCCACACCCGCCGTGACTGGAAGTGCGTTCGGTCGGAACCCGGATACCCCACTCCCTCGACGATCGCGACACGTCCTTCGTCGAACCGCGCACGGAGCTTCCGCAGGCCGGGATGGAGCCCGCGGTACCCGTCGAGCCGCAGGACGACGTCGGGCTCGTGGCGGATCGAAGGGCGCCGGTGGTGGTAGGCGTCGTCGGCCCAGGGGATCACCGTCGACAACCCGTCGTTGCCCCCGGTGAGGCGCAGGACGACCAGGGTACGGGGCGGGGCTCCATCGGATTCCCGGTCGCGGTCGAGCATCCGCGCGAGAGCGGCCGGCTCGCTCGAGAGAAGAGCCGCTCCGCCGAGGGCTCCGAGACCGCGAGCGAGGAATCGGCGTCGATCGATGTTCTGACTCCGCGTGCAGGGCAGAATACGCATCGTGCGCCGATCTTACCGGGCGCGCCATCCGCCCGCCATGAGCCTCCCGTCCTCCGACCTCGCCTCCTGGATTCGCGTGCTCCGCCGCGAGGGAGAGCTCGCGGAGGTGACGGCGGAGGTCGACGCCGATCTCGAGCTGGCGGAGATCCACCGGCGGGTGATCGCCGCGGGGGGACCGGCTCTCCTGTTCCGCAACGTGAAGGGCTCGAACTTTCCGGTAGCGACGAACCTCTTCGGAACGAGGCGGCGGGTCCGGCTGGCGTTCGGGAGCCGGCCGGAGGAGCTCATCGACGCGGTGGCCAGGCTTCCCCACGAGCTCCTGCCCCCGAGTCCCTCCGCCCTGTGGCGGCAACGAGGTCTGATCGCCTCCCTGTTCCGCGTGGGGACGCGGCGCCGTCGGTCGGATCCCGTCTGCGAGATCGTCGAGAGTCCTCCGCGCCTGGGACGGCTGCCCGCGTTGCGAAGCTGGCCGCGCGACGGCGGACGATTCCTCACGCTTCCTCTCGTGTACACCGAGCATCCCGAGACCGGCGTCTCGAATCTCGGCATCTACCGCATCCAGATCTTCGACGACACGAACGCCGGGCTGCACGTGCAGATCGGGAAGGGTGGAGGGTTCCATCTCGCCGCCGCCGAGGAGCGCGGTCGCGCCTTGCCGGTGAACATCCACCTGGGCGGCCCGCCCGCGCTCGTGCTCGCCGCGGTCGCTCCGCTGCCCGAGAACGTTCCCGAGCTGCTCCTCGCGAGCCTCGTTCGCCAGGCGAAGCTGCCCCGGGTGAGGAATCCCGCGGGGCCCCTTCCCCTCGTGGGCGGAACGGAGCTCGTTCTCGTCGGCGAGGTAGCTCCGGGGGCGAGGCGTCCCGAGGGTCCGTTCGGTGACCACTACGGGTACTACTCGGAGGTCCACGACTACCCGCACTTCTCGTGCAAGGCGCTCCTCCATCGCAAGGACGCGATCTTCCCCGCCACCGTCGTGGGCAAGCCGCGGCAGGAGGACTTCTTCCTCGGCGACTACCTCCAGGAGCTGCTCGCCCCCCTGATGCCGATCGCGATGCCCGCGGTGCGCGATGTCTGGAGCTATGGGGAGACCGGGTATCACTCGCTCGCCGCGGCGGTGGTCCACGAGCGGTACGAGCGAGAGGCGATGGCGAGCGCATTCCGGATCCTCGGCGAGGGACAGCTCTCGCTCACGAAGTTCCTCCTCGTGACGGATCGGCCCGTTTCCCTGCGTGACTTCCGCGCAACGCTGACCCACGTCCTGGAACGCGCCGACTTCCGCACCGACCTGTTCCTGCTCGCGAATCTCTCCATGGACTCGCTCGATTACGCGGGGCCGAGCATCAACCACGGCAGCAAGGGCGTGCTGCTCGGCCTCGGCGAGCCCCGGCGACGGCTACCGGAGGAGTTCGCCGGGAATCCTGCCGGCGGAGTGACCGACGTCCGCGTGTTCTCGCCGGGGTGTCTCGTGATCCAGGGGCCTTGCCACGCCGACGAGCCGGACGCCGGCGAGCGGATCGCCCGCGATCCCGCCTTCGCGGACTGGCCGCTCCTGGTCCTCACCGACGACGCGGACCGCGCCGCACGAAGCGTCCCCAACTTCCTCTGGACCACCTTCACGCGCTTCGATCCCGCGAGCGACGTCATCGCCGCCGAGACGCGCCTGGAGCGCAACCACCCCGTCCACGAGCCGCCGATCCTCGTCGACGCGCGGATGAAGGCTGCGTATCCCGAGGAGCTCTTCTGCGACGAAGACACCGCGAGAACGGTGGATCATCGATGGAAGGAGTACTTTCCCGACGGGATGGACATGGGGGACTCGGACCGAGGGCACTTGGACTGATTCGATGTACGTCGGCGGGGGGACCGTCGTCAATCCGTCACGACTCCGGGAGCTTCCCGTACCCGGGACCGGCAGGACCCGGCGACCATTCCGGTCGATTCGCCTCGTCGCGAACAACGGCGGGGTGGCGACTTCCCCCTCGGTATGCCGGTTCCTGCCGCTCTGGGCCGTCGGTGGGGATCCCTACGCGGGTTCTCGCCGGCGGTTCTCTAGCATCCGGATTCGGCGGGAACCTCCGAATCAGGACGCTAGGTAGCCCGGAGAGCCTCGGCTAGAATCCCGCGCCTCATGGCCCCGACCACCGGACTCTCGGACTCCACGGATTGCTCGCTCGCCCTCGCGGACGTGGAGGCGCTCTTCGATCGGCCCCTGCTCGATCTCGTCTTCGAAGCGGCCACCGTCCACCGCCGCCATCACGACCCGCGGGTCGTGCAGTGCTCGCAGCTCGCGAGCATCAAGACGGGGGGGTGCTCCGAGGACTGCTCCTATTGCTCCCAGAGCGCTCACCACGACACTCCCGTCGAGCGCGAGCCCCTCCAGCCCCTCGACGACGTGCTCGCCGAGGCGCGGCGAGCTCTCGAGGGCGGAGCGGACCGGTTCTGCATGGGAGCCGCCTGGGGGCGCGTGCGGAACGGCCGCGAGTTCGAGCGCGTCCTGGAGATGGTGCGGGGCGTCAAGGCCCTGGGGCTCGAGACCTGCGTAACCCTCGGCGGGCTCGATGCGGACCAGGCGCGGCGCCTGCGCGAGGCGGGGCTCGACTACTACAATCACAACCTCGACACCGGATCGAGCCACTACGAGCGGATCGTCACCACGCACACCCACGAGGATCGCCTGCACACCCTCGAGATCGTGCGCGCGTCGGGGATCCGCATCTGCTGCGGAGGCATCCTCGGCCTGGGCGAGGACCGACGCGCCCGGGCGGAGCTCTTGTGGCAGCTCGCCACTCTCGATCCCCCGCCGGAGAGCGTGCCGATCAACGCGCTCGTTCCCATCGAGGGCACCCCCCTCGAGTGCGAAGCGCCGCTCGACTGGACCGAGCTCGTGCGCGCGATCGCGATCGTGCGAATCCTGGTGCCGACCTCGACGGTGCGCCTGAGCGCGGGACGGACGGCGATGAGTGAGCAGTCCCAGGCTCTTTGCTTCCTCGCGGGCGCGAGCTCGATCTTCGTCGGCGACGAGCTCCTGACCACGCCCAACCCCTCCCCGGGAAGCGACGCGGCGCTCCTGGCCAAGCTGGGGCTGCGGTCGGCGAGCGAGGCGCGCTGAGAGCGCGATCATGGGCTCGTCCCTGGAAGAGAGCCTCCGGCGCGAGATGGAGGCCTGGGAGGAGGCGGGGCTGCGGCGTCGCCTGGACGAGACCGGGCCTCGCGAGGGCCTCGTGGACTTCGCGTCGAACGACTACCTGGGCCTCGCGCGCCATCCGCGCCTCGTGGAGGCCGCCCGTGCGGCTCTCGCGGAGCACGGCGCGGGAGGGCGCGCCTCGCGACTCCTGGGCGGAGGTTCCGACCTCCACGAGCGGGCGGAGCGCGCGGCGGCCGAGTGGCTCGGAACGGAGGCGGCCCTCCTGTTCCCCTCGGGCTACCAGGCGAACCTCGGGCTCGTGACGAGCCTGGTCCGTCGTGGCGACGTGATCTTCTCGGATCGTCTGAACCACGCCTCGCTCATCGACGCCGCGCGGCTCTCGCGGGCGCGCGTCCTCGTGTTCGCGCACCGCGACCTGGACGAGCTCGACCGGCTGCTCGGCCGGGCCGGAGGAGCGCGTCGCCGGCTCGTCCTGTCCGAGGGAACCTTCGGCATGGACGGGGATCTCGCTCCCCTCGCGGAGCTTCACGAGCTCTGCCGCCGACACGACGCCTGGCTCGTCGTCGACGAGGCCCACTCCGCGGGCCTTCTCGGCGCGCAAGGAGGGGGCGCCTGGTCCGCGGTCGAGGAGGCCGGCTTGCGACCGGATCGCCTCGCCGCGCGGGTCGTGACCGGAGGCAAGGCTCTCGGCACCGGCGGCGCGTTCGTCGCCGGCGGTGCGGTCCTCTGCGACCACCTCGTCAACCACGCGCGCACCTTCGCGTTCACCACCGCCCCGACGCCGGCGGTCGCGGGAGCGTTGATCGAGGCGATGGCTCTCGTTCGCGACGGAAGCGACCTCCGCGACCGCGCCCTCGCCCACGCCCGCGACGTCGCGACTCGCCTCGGGCTCCCCGAGCCCGCCGCCGCGGTCGTTCCCGTCCCCCGGCCGGGCGCGGAGGCGGCGATGGAGAGCGCCGAGGTCCTGCGCACGGCCGGCTTCGACGTACGCGCGGTGCGCCCCCCGACCGTTCCGGAGGGCGGTGCGCGGCTGCGAATCGTCTGCCACGCGTTCAACTCGGAGGCCGAGGTGGACGAGCTCACGCGGCGGTTGAACGAGGACGTCGTCGGTCACGTCGCTCCCGCGGCGGAGAAGTCGACGGACCGGACCCTGGTCGTCGTGGGCACGGACACGGGCATCGGCAAGACCGTGGTCAGTGCGCTCCTGCTGCGCGCGGCGCGGCGCCTGGGGACCGCCGCCTACTGGAAGCCGGTTCAGACCGGCGACGACTCGGACTCCGAGACCGTGCGCGAGCTCACCGAGGCCCGCCCGCACGAGATCCTCCGCCCGGCGTGGAGCCTCGCCCTCCCCGCCTCGCCGCACGAGGCCGCCGCGGCGGAGGAGCGCGAGATCGAGCCCGCTCGGCTCGTGGAGGCCTTCGGCGGTCTGCGCCGCATGCTCCCCGACGCGAACCTCGTCGTCGAGCTGGCGGGGGGGTTGCAGGTCCCCTACCGCGAGGGCTACACCCAGGCCGACTGGCTCGAGCACATCGCCGCTCCCCTCGTCCTCGTCGCGCGGTCGGGACTCGGCACGTTGAACCACACGTTGCTCACGCTCGAATCCTTGCGCGCGCGCCATCTCGAGCCGCGCGCGCTCTTCCTCGTCGGCGAGCAACACGACTCGAACCGCGAGACCTTGCGGCGCATGGGAGCGGTCGAGCGCGTGTTCGAGGTGCCGCTGTTCGACGAGGTGCGGCCGGAGGCGCTCGAGGCGTGGCTCGACGCGAACGACCTCGCGGAGGTGTTCGAGCCGTGAGCGAAGACCTCCTCGGTCGGGACGCCACGCACCTGTGGCACCCCTACACGCAGCACGGCGCGGACGGAACGCCGATGGCCGTGCGCCGGGCGCGAGGCGCGGTGCTCGAGCTCGAGGACGGGCGCGAGATCATCGACGCCGTCTCGTCGTGGTGGACGTGCCTGCACGGCCACGGCCATCCGCGACTCGTCGAGGCGGCGCGGGCGCAGGCGGAGTCGCTCGACCACGTGATGTTCGCCGGCGCCACCCACGAGCCGGCGGTGCAGCTCGCGGAGGAACTCGTCGCCGAGGCTCCCGAGGGGCTCACGCGCGTCTTCTACTCCGACAACGGCTCGACCGCGGTCGAGGTGGCCTTGAAGATGGTCTATCACGCGTGGGTGCACGCGGGCGAGCCGGAGCGTCGCGTGTTCGTCGCGCTCGAGGGTTCCTACCACGGCGACACCTTCGGGGCGATGTCCGTGGGCGATCCCGTGCCGTTCTTCGAGCCCTACGCGCCCTTGCTCTTCGACGTGCGTCGCGTGCCCCCCGAGGCCGAGGCGCTCGAGCGTGCGCTCCAGCAGAACGGGGAGCGGGTGGCCGGTGTCGTCGTCGAGCCGCTCGTCCAAGGCGCGGCCGGCATGCGCATGCACGACGCCGCCTTCCTGCGCGCGGCCCGCGCCGCCTGCGACGCTCACGGCGTGCCGTTGATCGCGGACGAGGTGATGACGGGCTTCGGGCGGACGGGGGCGATGTTCGCGAGCCTCGAGGCGGGGATCGCGCCCGATCTGATGTGCCTCGCCAAGGGCCTGACGGGGGGCGTGCTCCCCCTCGCGGCGACTCTGACCACGGAGCGGCTCTACGAAGCCTTCCTCTCCTCCGACCGCGCGCGCTTCTTCCCCCACGGCCACTCGATGACCGCGAGCGCGATCGGCTGCGCGGTGGCTCTCGCGTCGCTCGAGCTCTGTCGCGAGACGGACGTCCCCGCCCGCCTCGATGCGATCGGCCGCCGGATCTTCGCTTCGCTCGAGGACCTCGGCGCCGACCCGCGCGTCACCGACCTGCGCCGCACCGGCGGCATCGTCGCCTTCGATCTGCGTCTACCCGAGGGACGTCCGTCCGATTACTACTCCTCGAACGTCCCCCGCCTCCGCGCCGCGGCCATCGAGCGCGGCATCCTCCTCCGCCCGCTGGGCCCCGTCGTGTACGCCCTCCCCCCCGCGTGCACCACGGACGAGCAGTGCGACGCGATCGCGGCGGCGATGCGGGCGCTTGTGGAGCTCTGAACCGCGGCCGCCGCGAAGGCCACGCCCTGCTCTGGACGTGGGGAGCGTTCGAGCTCAGCGGAGACCGGAGGTGAGCCGGGACGTGACGGCATCGAGGGAGCAAGAGAGGTGTTCGGGCTTGCCAATGCGCGGAAGAGGGAGTAACAGAAGGAGGGAAGCACGAGAAATGATCCGTCGTTACTCGCTGATACTGATCACGGGCCTGGGGATGGTCGGGATCCTCGGCGGGATCGTCTTGCTGTCGAACCCGAGGTTCGGATTCCGGTCGGCCGAGGAGATCGAATCCGATCCTCAGGCCATGGAATTGCGCGCAGAGGGGGAGCGGCTGGCAGCCGAGCTTCGTCGAAAGGACGAACGCATAGTCGAGCTGGAAGCCGAGGTTTCGATGCTGAACTGCCGTCTCGAAGACCTCGCCGGGGCGCACATCGATTCGGATCGGAAGCCGGTGGCGGCCGCCGTAGAACCTGCGGACGTGCCTGTCGCTGGCTTCTCGACGGTCTCGGATGCAACCGTGCAATGGCTGCGTGAGCTGCTCCCGGAGAAGTACGCGACCCTCACCGCCGAAGAGCTCACGATGCTCACAGAGCTCGACTTGAGTGGTGTAGAGCTTTCCGACGTGGGCCTCGGACTGCTCGCCGAACTCACACATCTGCGTCGATTGAACCTGCGCGGCGCATCGATCACCGACGCCGGTCTCGCCTATCTCGGTGATCAACTGGAATTTCTCGATCTGCGGGGGACGAACCTGACGGGGGCCGGGTTGCAGCATCTTCCCGGCAGAAACCTACGGGCGCTGAGCCTTACGTACACCGAGGTGAAGGCCGACGACTTGTATCTCCTGCCGCCGATGCCTCGGCTCAAAACGCTCAAGCTGAACTCCATCGAGCTCGACGATGCAGCGATCGAGACGATCGGCACCTACCCTTCCGTTCGTCACCTCGAAGTTGACTCCACGGGACTTACCGACGACGGCCTACGACGACTCCTCCAGTTGAATCCTCAGCTGACGCGCATCGAGCTCCGCGGCACGAAGGTGACCGAAGCGGCGATCGAGCAGCTGCGAGCCGTCTATCCCGAGTGCCAGTTGGTCAACGACCTGGGTCTGCCCTACGGCGTGCCTCGCTGAGTTCCGAATCCCGTGGCCGGCCCGGCCCTGGCCCAGGACGACGGATCTCGTATGCTCCGGTTCATGAGCAGATTCATCCTCCTGCTTCTCGGTCTCCTGTGCGGATGGGGAGCTCCTTCGTCTGCGCATTCGGCGGGTGAGCCCACCCGCGTGTTCATCTTCGCCGGCCAGTCCAACATGGTCGGCTCGGACTCCAAGGTCCGGGACATCGAACGCTTCCCTCCCTTCGTCGGCCTGGAGAAACCCCAGAAGCGGGTGAAGTTCTCCTACTGCATCGGGCGCGAGAACAAGCTGCGCTCGGACGGCTGGGTGGAGCTGCAACCGGTGAACGGCGTCGTCGGTCCGGAGCTGAGCTTCGCCCGGAAGCTCACCGAGCGCATCGACGCCCCGATCGCGATCATCAAGTGCGCGGCCGGGGGAACCCACCTGGGCGGCGACTGGAATCCGGACGAGCCGAGCGGCTTCGAGATGTACCCCCTGATGCTGGAGCTGATCCGCTCCTCCCTCGCCACTCTGGACAAGAAGCGCATCGACTACCGCATCGAGGGCTTCATGTGGCACCAGGGCGAGAACGACATGTTCGAAGAGTCCTACCTGCGCGACTACGGGAAGAACCTCGCCAACTTCGTGGCCCGGGTGCGCCGTGATCTGGAAACCCCGGAGCTGCGCTTCTACATCGGCGAGCTCTGCACGAAGACCATCTGGGGCATGGACCTGCGCCCGCGCATGTACGCCATCAGCCTGGGGCAGAGGCAGGTGACCGAAGCGGATCCCCTGGCGGGCTACGTGCGCACCTCCCACGTCGGGGTGGAGATCGGAGGTGGTGTCGGCCTGCACTATCACTACGGGACGTTGGGCCAGCTCGAGCACGGGATCGACTACGCCGACGCCTACCTGGCGACTCTCGGGCTCGGGGACGAGCCCTCCTCCCCTCTCGACGAATGGCCCTTCCGCGAGGGGGAGCCGATCCGGCTCTTCGTCCTCGCCGGCCACCGCAACATGGAAGGCGAGCGGGCCTTCGTGCAGGAGCTCGGGTCCGTGCGCGGCGGGCGCAAGCTGCTCGAGGACGACGACGAGATCCCGTTCCGGTACAGCCTGGGAGGCGGGTACAAGACCTCGAGCTCCTGGGAGGCCCTGGGTCCGAGGGGAATGTACGACACCTTCGGCCCCGAGCTCAGCTTCGGCCGGGCGCTCCGGAAGAAGGTCCGGGGTCCGATCGCCATCGCCAAGTTCACCCACTCGGGCTCCCAGATCATCGACTGGACCCCGGAGGGCAGCGAGGCCGAGTCGCGCAACCTCTACCCGGACTTCATCGCCTTCGTCCAGGCGGCCATCGCCGATCTGACCGAGAAGGGGCACACGGTCGAGCTGGCCGGCATCTTCTACCACGCCGGAGAGAACGACATGTCCTTCGGCCCCTATCGCCGGGAAGCCCCGAAGAGGATCGAGTCCTTCGTCCGCCAGAGCCGCGTGGACCTGGGCCTTCCCGAGCTGCGCTGGTTCGTGAGCCAGCAGCCTCCCACCGATGACGAGCGCGTCAACGAGATCGACGTCACGGCGGAGCTGAAGCGGGTGGCCGCGGAGGACGAGCACTTCATCCTCGTCCCGGCCTTCGATCTACCCGAGCAGGAAAAGAAGCTCGTGCTCGACACCCGAGCCGTCGTGCAGCTGGGCGAGCTGATCGCACGGGCCTACCTGGATCTCTAGATTCATCCGGCGTCCAGGATGCCGGGCTCGTGGTTTGGCGGCGTGGGCGGCGTGGATTCGGCGTCTCACAGCGACAGCACCGCCACCACCGGCTCGTGATCGGACGGGCAGCGGCCGTCGTCGCGGCGCGGGCGGAGGATGTCGGCGGATTCCAGGCGCCATCCGGGGCCGCAGAGCACGTGGTCGATCTTGGCGCCGGTCGTCTTGCCCCGGAAGCCGCTGAAGGTGCCGACGTCGGTGGTGTCGGGGTGCGCGACGCGGAAGCTGTCGGTGTAGCCCGCTTCGCGGAGCGCCGCGAGCGGAGCCGAGTCCTCGCCGGCGTTCAGGTCGCCGAGGATCACCACTGGCGCCCCCCACTCGTCGCGGATCTCCGCCACCCGGCTCACGATCAGCCTCGCACTCTCGAGCCGCGCCTTCTCGCCCCGGTGATCGAAGTGGGTGCCGACCGCCAGGAAGCGAGCGCCGGCGGGCGCGGTCCGATCGCGCAGCACCGCCCAGGTCGCCATGCGCGGCAGGGCCGCGTCCCACCCCTTCGAGGCGACCTGCTCCGGAGTCGGCGACAGCCAGAGCTCCCCCCAGGCCTCGATCGCCAGCCGCGCCTCGTCCACGAGGAGCCCGCTGAACTCGCCCGAGGTGCCGCCCCCCCGGTGCTGCCCGATCTGCCGCAGGCCGGGGAAACGCTCGCGCAGCTGCGCCATCTGGAAGTCCAGCCCCTCCTGCACGCCGAGGACGTCCGGTTCGAAGTCCTCGATCACCTCCATGAGGAAGTCCCGGCGCATCTCCCAGCGATCGTCACCATCCTTCGCGGTGCCGTAGCGGATGTTGAAGGACATGATCCGCAGCGGCTCGCCGGCTTCCGTCGTCGTCGACGTACTCGTACAGCCAAGCAGGTGGACGCCGACCACCAGCGCCAGGGCAACGATCCAGGAGTGGGGAGGCAGCTTCACGGCCGAGATGACCGCCGGTCGCTACTCGTCCAGCCCCAGGTGCCGCAGGTAGGCGTCCATCGTCGGCTCGCCACCGAGGAAGTCGCGGAGCATCGTCATGCCGTCGACCGTTCCCCCGCGGGACAGGATCGTGTCCGCGAAGTGCTTGCCGGCGGCGGGGCTCAGCATGCCCAGCTCCTTGTACTTCTCGTAGCCGGCGCAGGAGTAGACGAGTGACCACTGGTAGCCGTAGTAGCTGGCGATGTAGCTCGTCAGGTGGGTGAAGCCCGACTGGAAGTACGTGCCCTCGACGCCGATGTACTGCTCGATCTCGTCCTGGAGGTCCAGCCCGATCTGCGTGACGTCGATGTCCTCGCCGACCTTCAGGCGGTTGTAGGTCTGATCGACCAGGCCGTAGTAGTACTGCCGCTCGGCCAGCATGCCGGAGGCGAACTGACGCGCCGCGAGCAAGCCCTCCAGGAGCTCGTCGGGGAGCACCTCACCGGTCTTGTAGTGGCGAGCGTAGATGCGGAGCGTCTCGGGCTCCCAGCACCAGTTTTCGAAGATCTGGGAAGGAAGCTCGACGAAGTCGCGCTCGCACTCGCCGCAGCCCACGGTTTCGGCGCGGGACAGAGTCCCGTGGAGGGCGTGGCCGAACTCGTGGAAGAGGGTGGTGACCTCGTCGTGCGTCAGGAGCGACGGCTTGTCGTCCATGGGCCGCGTGAAGTTGCACTGCAGGACGCCGCGCATCTTCGTCTCGGTGCCGTCCATCCAGACCTTGTGGGGGATGAAATCCCAGAAGAAGGCCCCCCCGCGCTTGAAGGGACGCGGGTGGAAATCGGTGTAGAGCTCGGAGACCAGCTCGCCGGTCTTCTTGTCGTAGATGCGCCAGAACTCGACGTCGGGGTGCCAGAAGTAGAGCCCCTCGGCCCGGGCGTCCGCGGTCGCGTTCCGGAACTCCAGCCCGTACAGGGTCGAGGAGATCTGGTGCAATCCCCTCACCGACGGATTCAGGGGGAAGTATTGGCGGATCACTTCCATGTCGACCGCGTACTTCTCCTTCTGGGCCTTGGCGGCGTAGTACCAGTAGTCCCAGGCGTGGAAGCCCGCCCTCGGATCCCGGATGTCCTTTCGTTTGAGATCGCGCAGCTCCTCGTAGTCGCGGTTGGACTTCTCGCGCACGAGCGGCCGCAGCTTCTTGTAGAACTCGGCGACCGTGTCGGCGTTCTTGGTCATCAGGATCTCGGTCTGGAAGTCGGCCGAGTGCCGGTAGCCGAGCATGTTCGCCGCCTTGGCCCTCAGCTCGAGCATCTTCGTGAGCACGCGGACGTTCCGCTCGCCGCCCTCGCGTTTGTAGGCGACCCAGAGCTTCTTGCGCGTGGTCTCGCTCGTGCACTGGCGCCAGATCTCCATGTTCGTGTAGTCGTCCAACGGGACGGCGTACAGGCCGGCGATCATGTCGAGCTGGTCGAGGAACTCCCGCGGCATCCCCGGTAGCTCCTTGGGCAGCAGGAGCACGGTCGTCTCGTCCTCCTGCGCGTTCTTGCCGAACTCGATCGAGAGATCGGAGAGCTCCTTCTGGATGGCCTTGAGCTCCTCGCGCTTCTCCGGCGACAGATCCATCCCCGCGCGCCGGTAGTTGCGCATGGTGACCTCGAGGAGGCGCGCCCGCTCCCCGGCGAGGGCCGGCTTCGTGTCGGCGTAGGACTTGACCGCGCGGTACAGGTCCTCGCGCTTGCTGGTCTCGATGTTCCACTCGTTCTGCGCGGCCTCGACGGCCATGCCGATGTCGCGATCGCTCGCGTGGGGCGAGAGCAGGCCGATCGCCTGCGGGAACGTCAGCTCGTGCACCAGCCGGGCGTAGACGTCGTCGAGCGCTCCGAGCGTGTTCTCGTAGGTGCGCCGAGCGTCGGGCACGTCGATGATCTTCTGGATCTCGTCGTCGGCCCGGTCGAGCCACTTCGTGTAGTCCTCGAGGCTCTTGTCGAGCTGGGCCTGCGCGGCGGTCGCGAGCAGCACGAGGGCGAACGGCAGGAACAAGAGGCGGATGACCATCGAGAAACGTCTTTCGCGGATCATGGCTTCAAGGCTCGTGAGATTGAGGAGGAGGGTCGCTGCGAACGGCCGTGGGGGGGGGCGACGGGCGTTGCTCCGCCCGATCGAAGTCGAGCAGTGTATCGTCGGGGCGCGGAGCCGGCTACTCGTCCCGCCGGACGGGCAGCTTGACGTGGGAGGGGTGGCGGGCGTCACGCGCCACGGCCAGGACGGGGGGATCCCCCTCCGGCCGCGGCGCGGTCTCGCGCTCCGAAGAATGACGATTGTGTGGTCTGCCCGCCCTAGAATGACCGACCAGCCCGACGGCCCCGACCGGGCCGGGGGGAATCGGCGCCGGAAGGAACGCGGAGGTCTCGCTCCCATGAAGTACTCGATCGCGATCGCTCTCACCGGACTCGCAATCACCGCGTGCGCCGCGCCGCCACCGGCGGTGCCGTTTTCCTCGGGGCCCGACTCGCTGCTTCCTCCGGTGCGGCTCGAGGCGGGCGGCGCGCCCATCGACATGGGCGGCTGCATCGGATGCGCCGGCCCGCACCTGCTCGACCTGGACGAGGACGGTCTGCAGGACCTGCTCGTCGGGGACTTCGTCGGCCACATGCACGTCTTCCGCAACACGACCTCGAACGAGAGTCCGGTCTACGCGCCAGGCCGGATGCTGGAGGCGAACGGGGAGGTGATCGAGATCCCCAACTGGTGATGCACCGGCATCCGTCCGCAGGGCGCGGACATGAACGGGGATGGGGTGATCGATCTCGTGACCGGCTGCTTCGAGGGAGGGCTCTACGTCGTCGAGGGTCTCGGCGGAGGTGTCTTCGCGACGGCGCAGCCCATGCTGGATCGCGAGGGAGCGTGGATCCGGCTCGGGCAGTACTGGGACCGAGAACAGGAGGAGTGGACCGGGGTGAAGACCTCGCGCTTCTCGGGCGAGCACGGCATCTCGGGAACCCCCGTCGACTGGGACGATGACGGGGACCTGGACCTGCTCCTCGGCGCCTCCCGCGGCGGGATCTTCCTGCGCATCAACGAGGGCAGTGCCACGGAATCCCGCTATGCGCCCCACAGCGAGCAGGTCCGGGCGGCGGGCAAGGTCCTGCGCGTACCCGGCGGCGGGGCGATGGTGATCACCGCCGACTGGGACCAGGACGGCCGGTGGGACGTCCTCGCGGGCGCGGCCTCGGGGGCCGTGGTCTGGTACCGCAACGTGGGAGAGCCCGGAGCGCCCGAGCTCGCCGCCGCCCAGGTCCTCGTGGAGGCGACCGATTCCCGGCCCGTGACGGGGGAGCCCACACGCCCCGGAATCCGCGTGCAGATCGATGTGGCCGATTGGAACGGGGACGGCCTCCTCGACCTCCTCGTCGGCGACGACCAGGAGGTCAGGCCCGAGCCCCGGGAGCTCGACGAGGACGAGCGCGCGCAGCTCGCGGCGCTGCACGAGGAGCGCGATCGGATACGAGAGGAGCTGACCGCGCTCTACGAGAGCTGGGAGGGTCAAGGCGACCGCGACGAGCTCCGGGAGTCGGACCCGAGGTACGAGGAGATCCTGGATCGCTTCCGCGACAACGTGTCGCAGATCGCCCGGTTCGAGCCGGAGCCGGCCATGCACGGCTGGGTGTGGCTCTACCTGCGCCGACCCGCGGATCCGAATCCCTGAGAGCGCCACGGTGACCACCGACATAATCAACCGATACGTACTCCGAAGCGGAGGGGCCCGGCCGGCCCTCATGGCGGGATGGTTGTTCCTCGCGTTCTCGTGCGCGGGGCGGGATGCCGTGGACGAGGCTCGATGGCGGGACGCGGAACGTCCCACGTCGAACGAGCGCCTGTGGTACGAAGACCCCGCCACGGACTGGGCCTCCCAGGCTCTGCACCTCGGCAACGGGTTCCTGGGCGGCTCGTTCTACGGGGGGATCGAGACGGAATGGATCGACCTCGCCGAGAAGACGATGTGGACCGGCGGGCCGGGCGAGAATCCGGGATACCGCTACGGGATCAGGGAGGGCGGTCGGGAGCACCTCGACGAGATCCGCCAAGCCATCGTCAGGGGCGACGTCGCCCGAGCCGACGAGCTCGTCCAGGCGCACTTCACGGGCGACTACTCGAGCTTCGGTGCGTTCAGCGCGATCGGGCGCCTGTCCTTCACCTTCGCGGATCACGAGGGCGAATGCTCGGGGTACCGACGCGAGCTCGACCTGTCCCGCGCCATCGGCCGGGTCTCCTACGCGATGGGCGACGTGGGCTACGAGCGCGAGTACTTCTGCAGCTATCCGGATCGGGTGCTCGTGCTGAGGCTCTCGAGCGACACGCCGGGGGCGCTGGGCTTCGTGATGCGGCACGAGCTGATACAAGCCGAGAGCGAGATCGCTGCCGAGGGTGGCGACCTGACGGTCACCGGTCGAATCGACGGTAACGGGCGGGAGTACCGGGTGCGGATTCGCGTCCTCCCCGAAGGCGGGAGCGTGGAGGCGGTCGACGGCGGGATCCGGCTCGCGGACGCCGATGTCGCTACCGTGCTCTACACGGCCGCGACGGAGTACCGCCTCGCGCCCCCCGACTACCGGGGCGCGGATCCCGACGCGCTCACGCGAAGGTGGCTCGAGGACGCCGAGCGCACGGGCTACGAGCGGTTGAAGCGCCGGCACGTCGAGGACTATCGCGCGCTCTACGACCGCGTGCGGTTGACGCTCCCCGGTGAGCCGGCTCTCGAGGAGCTCGCCACGAACCGTCGCTGGAATGCGCTGCGAGGAGGCGACGAGCGGGACCTCGGCCTGAAGGTACTGCTCTTCAACCTCGGCCGGTACCTCTTGATCAGCGCGTCCCGGCCCGGATCCCTGCCCTCGAACCTGCAGGGCGTCTGGAATCCGTACGCGCGCGCCCCGTGGCAAGGCAACTACCAGAGCAACGTCAACGTGCAGGCGATGTACTGGCCGTGCGGCCCGGTGGACCTTCCGGAATGTCAACGGGCCTACGTCGACTGGATCCGCGCGCTCGTCGTTCCCGGCCGCGAGGTCGCGAAGGCGTACTACGGCACCGACGGGTGGGTCAGCCACACCACGGGCAACGCGTGGGGCTATGCCGCGCCGGGAATGCAGCTGATCTGGGGGATCTACCCCGTGGGCGCCGCCTGGCACTGCCAGCACCTCTGGGAGCACTACGCCTTCTCCATGGACGAGCGGTACCTGCGGGAGGAGGCGTACCCGGTGATGAAGGAGGCGGCGGAGTTCTGGCTCGCGAACCTCGTGCCCTTCGAGGGCTACCTGATCAGCGCCCCGACCGTCTCCGCCGAGCATGGAGTCCAGGAAAGGGACGGCGTGTATCGGGAGCCCACGGTCAAGGCCGAGTCGGCGCCCCAAGACGGATCCGTGCACCGCTACAACCTTCCGGGCGCCTACCAGGACGTCGAGATGATCCACGATCTCTTCACGAACGTCCTGGAGGCCGCACGGGTGCTCGACGTCGACGCCGACTTCCGCCGGTCCGTGGCCGAGGCGCGGTCGAAGCTCCTGCCCTTGCGAATCGGGAAGCACGGTCAACTGCAGGAGTGGTGGTGGGACCTCGACAGCCCGCAGGATCACCACCGACACATCGCGCACCTGTACGCCGTGCACCCCGGGCGCATGATCGATCCCGTGCGCACTCCGAATCTCGCCAAGGCCGCCCGGACCTCGCTGAACATGCGGGGCGACGGGCGCTTCGAGCCGATGTGGACCTACTCGGGCGGCAACTGGGCGCGCACCTGGCGTATCTACCAGTGGGCGCGCCTGCTCGACGGCGACCGCGCCGACCGGATCTTCACGGGAATGGTCACGGAGCAGGGGTTCGAGAGCCTGATGACCTTCCAGCACGTTCCGGGGGCCGACAACCTGCAGGTCGACGGCTCCATGTCGACTCCGGGATTCATGGCGGAGATGCTGCTGCAGTCGCACACGGACGAGCTTCACCTGCTCCCGGCCCTGCCGAGCGCGTGGCCGTCGGGCCACGTGGAGGGGCTGCGAGCGCGAGGCGGCTTTCGGGTGAGCCTGCGCTGGGACGACCGTGAGCTCACCGAAGCGCGCATCGAATCGCTCCACGGAGCGCCGATTCCGGACCTCCGGGTGCAGGGTGAGCGAATCGATCCCGATCGCGACTCGCGGATCGCCGTCGTCGCCGTGCGGTGACGGCGCCCGCGACCTCGGTGGCCGTCAGTTTCCGGCGGAGACGGGTCGGAGGGTCACGCGCAGTTCGCGGAGCTCGTCCTTCGCGAGACGGAGGTGCAGGACGCGGGCCTTGCGGCCGGGGGCGGCGATCACGACTTCGTGCTCGCCGGCGCTCAGGCCGCGGACCTCGTGGCGGGCGCTCGAGGCGCGGACCATCGCCCCGTCGACGAGGACGACGAAGCCCTCGTCGAGCGGTCGATCTTCCTCGTCGACGACCTCGAGGCTCAAGCCCCCGTCGGGCCACACCAGGGTCCAGGGGCGGGAGCCCTCGAGGTGCGCCTCGAAGGGGAGGTGGCGCTGCTCGGGATCGGAGATC
Source organism: uncultured Planctomycetaceae bacterium (assembly GCA_964428225.1). Lineage (GTDB taxonomy): Bacteria > Planctomycetota > UBA1135 > UBA1135 > JBFMCU01. Next base: position 2,032 of record CAYRXS010000055.1, on the reverse strand, counting down.
TCGAGGTCGGCGCCTTCGAGGGGTGTGACCGATTCGAAGAGCTCTCCGTTCTCGTCGAGCTCCGTGTACTGATACACGCTGTAGTTACCGAGGAATACGTCGGCGTTCGCGGCGGGACTGCCGTCGGCGTGCACGACGCGCAGGAGCGGCTCGTTCGCGGCCCGGAGTCGCAGGGTTCCGGCGTCCACGACTCCCCCCTCGCCGGCGGGCAGCTCGATCTCGATCGCCATCTGCTGGAAGCGCTCCTCGTCCGCGGGCCGGGCGATGAGCCAGTAGTGTCCGCCGGTGAAATGGGTGGAAACGCGCCAGTTGGCCGTGGCGATCACAGGCGCGGTCTTGCTCTCCCAGTGGGGCGAGCGGTCGAGCTGCACGTAGCCCGGCACGGGACGCCCCCCCTCGTCTTCCAGACGCACGCGCACCTCGTGGGGCCGGGGCGCACGCAGCACGACCGGCTCGTCGCTCGGCGTTTCCGGGCCGGGAACCACGAGCTCCTGGTCGCCGACCTCGACGAAGAAGGCCCACGGCGCGTCCGCGGGCACCGGCACCGACTCGCCCGCCAGGACGAGCTTCGTGACGTCGCGGTCTCCCCGTTCCGTGGCGAGGAGGATCATCGTCCGGAAGTCGTCCCGCTTGCGCAGCTCCTCGTCGGGGAAACCCTCGGTCTCGACGCGTACCGTCGGCTGCCGCCTCACCTTCAGCAAGGCCCTCTTGCCTTCCGGCACGGGGACGACCAGGCGACCATGGGCCGAGCCGAACACGCCGTCGTCGTCCTCGACGCCGAGCGAGTACTCGCCACTCGCAAGCGAGAGCTCGGCGTGTCCTTTCTCGTTCGTGCGTTCGCGATCGTCGCAGGCGTAGTCCGCGCGGATGGCGCGAACGATCACCCCTTCGACCCCCACGCCACTGACGGAATCGACGACCCGAACCCGCACCGCGTGGGGATCTCCATAGACGTCCTCGCCCGGCGCGGGCAGACGGATGACCATGCGATCCGCGGTGGGAGACACCTCGGCTCCCCAGAGGTAGTCATCGTCCGGTCCGTAGATGTTGAGAGAATCGCGGAAGTCGAGTCCGGTGATCAGGAAGCGCCCCTGCTCGTCCGCGACGCCACACGGCCCGCGGTGGCGGTGGTGACTGACCAGACGCACGCCGGCGGCCGGACGTCCCTCGTGATCGAGCACGGTCCCGCTCGCCCAGTGGCCGGTGGTGAGGCGCAGGACCTGGGGCGGATCGCCGGGTCGCCAGCACGGGTGGAAGTACAGATAGTCGTCGGGGCTCTTGTAGCCCCTCTTCGTGGGCCAGAGATCGCCGCGGTCGGGCTCGACGTCCTCGAGAACGGCGCGTCCGTGCTCGTCCGTCACCGTCGTCCGTACGTCCGGGGTGTGGCCGCATCCGAGGATGAGCCCGAGGTGCACGCCGGGAACGGGGCGATCGAAGCGGTCGCGCACCTCGACGGGAACATCCGCGCCCGGGAGCAGGCGTTTCACCGTGCCCGGCGGCTCCATCTCCATGTCGCCGGCGTGCTCCGGGGCACCCACGAGGTACCAGGCGAACTCGTCCCGGATGTCGTCGACGCGCAGTCGCGCCCAGCCGTCCCCGTCGGCCACCGCGCGGCGCACGGGCGGCCACTGCGCCGGCGCGGGATGCGTCCTCTCCGTCACTGCGTCGAGCATCGCGCCCGGCAAGGGCTCCCCCGTCCGGGCGTCGACGAACCGCGTGACGACGTGCGTTGGTCGGTCCTCCTCGTCGGTGGGGATCGTCCCGGGGAAGAGCGCCTCCGTCTCGCGAGCGGATTCCCCGCGCCGCAGGCCGGACACGCCCGGGGCGGAGAGACAGGCGCCGCAAACCCCGAGGACTGCGAGAGCGGCGAGGAGGAGCGGACTTCGTCGCGGGATCATCATCATGGGTGGTTCGGGAGAGGGGATGGGGGTCCCGCAACGTACACCGTAGGCGGCTTCGCGCGCACGGTAACCGCGGCTAAGCTCTCCGGGCCATGAAACCGCACCCCGACCGCCGCGCCCTGCTGCTCGCC
>CAYRXS010000054.1:0-29073 GCA_964428225.1 uncultured Planctomycetaceae bacterium | reverse complement strand
AGGACACGCTGATCATCGTCACCGGAGACCACGGGGAGACGTTCTGGGAGCACGGCGACTTCTGGAACCACGGGCTGATGGTCTACGAAACGACGGTGGCGATCCCCTGGGTCATGCACTTCCCCGACGGCCGCTATCGAGCACAGGTGAGCCAGCCCGTCTCCACGGTGGACCTCGTGCCCACGCTCTGCGAGCTCTTCGGGTGGAGGCCCCCCGAGCGTTCGGACGGCGTGAGCCTCGTGCCCCTCCTGAGCGGTTCGACGACGGCGGAGACGGAGCCCTCGTCCTTCCGACGCGGACCGATCTTCTCGCAGGCCACGCAGCCCGGACCGAAGTTCGAGGTGGGCCCGGGCTGGGGAAACCGGACCAAGACTCGCTGCATACGCGACGGGAACTGGAAGTACATCTGGACGCCCTACCTGCAGCTGGGGCACCTGTTCGACCTGAGCCGGGATCCCGACGAGCGACACGACCTCCTCAGCGACCCGCAGCCGAGCCCGGAGATCCGCGCTCGCCGCGACGAGCTGCACGAGCTCCTGGAGCGGTGGGTGAAATCGGCGGATCCCCTGTCTTCCAGCTTCGATCCCACCCAGGACATGGAGGTCAGGAAGCGCCTGAAGGACCTGGGCTACGCGGGCGACGACTAGTCGGGCCCCGATCCTCCCCGGGGATCAGCGACGCGCGTGGTCGAACAGGATGCGCGCCACGCAGGCGGTGAGGCGCTTGACCATCGGAACGTGCAGGAACTCGTTGGGTCCGTGAGCGTTCGAGCCCGGCCCGCCGACTCCGGTGACCACGAACTGCGCCCCGGGGAAGCGCTCCGCGAGCAGCCCCATGAGGGGGATCGTCCCCCCTTCCCCCCGGTGGGCCGGGAGCCGGCCGAAGAAGGTCTCCGAGGCCACGTCGAGCGACTCCTTCAGCCACGGCGCGATCGGCGGGGCCTCCCAGCCCGAGCACCCCTCCGTGCGGCCGAAGCTCACCCGCGCCCCGTACGGGGGCCGGGCCTCGAGGAGCTCCTTCACGACGCCGACCGCCTTCTCGCCGTCGAGGGGCGGCGGGAGGCGAAGGGAGAGCTTCGCGGCGGTGATCGGCCGCAGGACGTTCCCCGCGTTCTCGATCGGCGGTAGGCCCTCGATCCCGGTGACGGTCACCGTGGGTCGCCACGTCTGATTCAGGATGAGCTCGGTCGGATCCGTCTCGACCGTCGCGGCCCCTTCCACGAGGGGGTACTTGTCGACGAGACCCTCCCCCAGCGCGTCCGCGGCCACCGCCGCCTGGACGCGGTATTCCTCGGGAATCTCGACGTAGAGCTCGTCGGGGACGAGGGCGCCGGTCTCCTGGTCCTCGAGCCGCGACAGCAGCTTGCGGAGGATCCGGAAGGAGTCCGGGATGATGCCGCTCGCGTCTCCCGAGTGAACGCCTTCGGTCAGGATCTCGACGCGCAGATCGCCCGCGGCCATGCCGCGCAGTGACCGCGTCGTCCACATCCGGTCGTAGTCCCCGCAGCCGGAGTCGAGGCAGATCACGAGGTCCACCGCTCCGATGCGATCCGCGAGGTGCTCGACGTACGCGGGCAAGTCGCCGCTGCCGCTCTCCTCGCACCCTTCGATCAGGACCACGCATCGCGCGAAGGGAAGCCCCTGCTCCGAGAGCACCTGGAGCGCCGTCAGCGCGGCGGGAGCCGCGTAGCCATCGTCGGCTCCGCCTCGCCCGTACAGCCGGTCGCCCTCCAGGACCGGCTTCCACGGACCGAGGTCCTCGCGCCAGCCCTCCATCTCGGGTTGCTTGTCGTAGTGTCCGTAGAGCAGGACCGTCCCCTCGCCGGTACCCGAAGCCTCCATGTAGAGCAGCGGGGTGCGTTCCTCGAGCCGCATCATCTCCGCCTGCAGGCCGGGGATCGGCCGCTCGCGACACCACTCCTCGAGCAGCGTCGCCGCGCGATCCAGGTGGCCGTGCTCACGCCACTGCGCATCGAAATCCGGAGAGAGGCAGGGGATGCGGATGTACTCGCCGAGCATGGGAACGATCTCGTCGTCCCAGATCCGCTCCACCCGGGCGAAGGCCGCGTCGCCGTCGAACGCCGTCGTGCTCTTTTCGTTCATGGCCCCAGGATACCGGCTGGCCGGTGTGAGTCGGAGGCCACCTTCCTCAATCGCCCCGCGCCGGGCCCCGCGCGCGCCGGATCTTCCGGGCGATCTGGATCACTCCCAGCACGAGCGCGACCAGGAGGAAGGGGATCGCGATGGGCACGAAGATCGCCACCCCGGAGACGAGCCCCGAGCCGATCGTCTCGCTCGTCGAAACGCCGGGATTCGCGACACCGGCGGTGGTGGCCGTCGAGCCGCCCCGCAGCACCGCGGTGGGCAGCTGGACCGCGGTGGCGATCCCCGCTCCCGCGACAATCCCCAGCGACCACTGCAGCCAGGGATCCATGTCGACGAAGACGGCAAGAGCGACGATCGCCCCCGCCACCGCCGCGGCGGGAGTGGCCACGGTGTCCAGCAGGTTGTCGACGTACGGCACGAGGTAGGCCAGGATCTCGATCGCCGTCGCCACCGCGAAGACGATCAGGGCGGGAGTCGTTCCGATCCACTCGAACTCGGACTGCAGGGTCAATCGCTCCGCGCGCGCGGCGAGCGACACGACGAGCAGGGGAACGAAGACGCGGAATCCACAGGCCGCGGCCAGGCCGAGGCCGGTGAACACGCCGAGGAGGATCGAGGCGATTTCGGGCATGTCGGGCATGGGTGGGTTTACGGGCGGCGGACCGGGAGATTCCTCGCTCGAAGGAACGGACCGCATTTCGGCCCCGGATTGACTCCGGTCGGGGATCGCGGTATAGGCGGGCTCCTCGAGAGGAACGAACCATGCCGCGAAAGACCCTGCTCATTCTCCTCCTCCTCGGCCCTCTTTCCAGCGGTTGCGTCGCCGTGCTGGTCGGAGCCACCGCCGCTTACGGCTACGTCCAGTACGAGGAGAACGAGGCCTGGCGCGACTACGAGGCGGGATTCATGACGACGTGGCGGGCCACGATCGACGGCCTCGAGGAGCTCGGGTACGTCGTTCCCCGCGGCACGGAGCCCGAGCCCACGGAAGGAAGGATCGAGACCGACGACGTGCTGGTGAAGGTCGAGAGGCACCCGGGGAACGTCACGCGGGTCCGCGTGCGCGTCGGCACGTTCGACACCGCCGACCATCGCCGCCGGGCGGGCCTGATCCTGGAAGAGATCTCGAGCGAGCTCCCCTGATCAGGGGAGGATTCCGCCGCATTCCTCGAGGACGGCGTCGACGGAGATCGCGTCCATCCGGCGCGATTCGTGACGCACGACGCGATGCGCGGCGCCCCATGGCCCGGTTCGCCGCGGGTTCGCGGGGCCGAACAGGGCGACCACGGACGTCCCCACCGCGGCGGCGATGTGCATCGGCCCCGTGTCGCAGCCGACGAACAGCCGGGCGCGGCGGGCGAGGGCGACCAGCTCGAGCAAGGACGTCCGGCCCACCAGATCGCGGATGCCCGGAACCGGCTCGACGCTCGAGAGCGCGGGCGCGAGGAGCGCCCGATCCTCCGGACCGCCGCACAGGAGGACCGGGGCCCCGAGCCGATCCACGACGCGAGCCGCGAGCTCGCCGAAGCGATCGGGGGGCCAGCGATTGGGGGGCTTGCTCGCGCCGACGTTGATCAGGATCGGCGCGCCTCCCGCGCGTTCCACCTGATCGGCCGCCCACGCCTCGGCATCGGGATCGACCGGCAGCACGTGCATCGGCACGGTCTCGGGCAGCCCCAGAGCCCGCACGAACTCCAGATACTGCGCCACCATGTGCGCCGCGGGATCTCCCCGGGGGACGGTGTCGGTCTGCCAGAGCCACGAGAGCTCCTTGGCCCGTGCGGGATCGAAGCCGATCCGCCGGGGGGCGCCGCTCAGCCGGGAGAGCAGCCCGCTCTTGAAGATCCTCTGCAGGTCGATCGACAGCTGGTAGTGGCGCCGGCGGATCTCCCGCAGGACGCCCAGCAGACCGCCAAACCCGTCGCGGCGCCGCCACAGGTGAACGCGGTCGACGCAGGGATTGCCGCGGACGAGCGGAAGGGCGAGCTCGTGCACCGCCCAGCCGATCCGGACGTCGGGCCGGTGCGCCTTCAGGGCGGAGGCCACCACCAGGGCATTCGTGACGTCGCCGATCGCGCCCAGTCGCACGACGAGGATTCGCCTGGGAAGCTCGCGCGTCATGACGACGCATCGTGCCACATGCGGGGTAGGGGCGAACAGGGGGAGGATGAAGTTCGGGCGGTTTGCCGCGACGCGGGTCCGAGGGCTGGTAGAGTGCCGGGATCATGCGTGCGACGTTGCACCCCTTCGCCTGGTCACTCGCGCTCCTCCTCGCCGCGGCTGTTGTCGGGGGATGCGGGAACGACGATCTCCAGAACGAGGTCGACACCGCTCCGCCTCCCCCCCCCACCGAACCCGCGGAGCCCCCGCGTGCTCCGGACGATCCACCGCGCTCCCGACGCGACCTGGTGGAGGACCTTCGCCGGGCGGCGGACGACCCGCGCAGCCCCGCCGACGGCGGAGGGCGGGCCTGGATCGAGACGGCCGACGGCTCGCCTCCTCGCGCGGCGGTCGGCCAGGCGGGTACGTGGACGATCGTCTACGAGGCGGGGCCTCTCGGCGTGGCCGAGGGAGGGACGGTGCGCCTGACGGTGCCGGGCTTCTGGGGGTGGAGCAAGGCCCAGGCGGAGGCTCCGCAGTCTCCCGGCTACACGGACGTCGGGACCGACGCGGATGGAGTCGTCCTCGAGGTCCGTTCGCCGAACGACTACAACTGGCTGGACGCCGTCGTCCAGAGCCGCGCGCTCGCGGAGGGAGAGCAGGTGCGCTTCGTCTACGGCGCGGGTCCTCGACAGGCGCGGGCGGATCGATTCGCGGAGAGCGGATCGCGGTTCTGGATCTCGGTCGACGGCGACGGGGACGGCGTGACCTCCATCCTCGCGGACTCTCCCCATCTGCGCGTGGAGCCCGGGCCGCCGGCGCGCCTGCGCCTGACCTGGCCGAGCACGGCCCACCCCGGCGACCGCGTGATCCTCCGCGCCACGATCCTGGACCAGCTCGGCAATTACGGGTGCCGGTTCGTCGGCGAGCTGATCCTCGAGTCCGGAACCGAGGCCGTCCCTCTCCCCGAGACGACGGCCTTCACCGAGGACAACCGTGGCGTCCGGGCGATCGAGGTCGAGGTGGGCGAAGCGGGGGTTTACCGCATCGTGGGCTACGCGCTCGCGGAGGGAGAGCCGGAGGACGAGGAGCCCCGGCTCGTCGCCATGAGCAATCCGCTCCTGGTGGCGGAGCACAACGCGCGCATCCTCTGGGCCGACCTCCAGGGACACTCCAACGTCTCGGACGGAACGGGGACGCCGGAGGAGTATCACCGCTACGCGAGGGACGTCGCCGGTCTCGACGTCGTCGCCCTCACCGATCACGACCACTGGGGGATGCTCTTCCTGGATCGTCATCCCGAGCTCTGGGAGGAGAACAAGGACGTGGTGAAGCGTTACCACGATCCGGGGACTTTCGTGGCCCTTCTCGGCTACGAATGGACGAGCTGGATCCACGGACACCGCCACGTCCTGTACTTCACCGACGAGGGTGAGGTGCTCTCCTCGATCGACCCGGCCTACGAGACGCCCACGCAGCTCTGGGAGGGCCTGCGCGGACGGGAGGCCATGACCATCGCGCACCACTCCGCGGGCGATCCGATTCCGGTGAACTGGGAGTTCGTGCCGGACCCGGAGCTCGAGCCGGTGACGGAGATCGCCTCGGTCCACGGCAGCAGCGAGGCCCCCGATTCTCCCCGGCCCATCCGCCATCCTCTCGAGGGCAACTTCGTTCGCGACGTGATCGATCGTGGATACCGACTCGGGTTCATCGGCAGCGGCGACAGCCACGACGGACATTCGGGCTTCGCGGACATCGCCTCCGGAAACGGCACCGGGCTCGCGGCGCTCCTGACCGAGGACCTCACTCGAGACGGAGTTCGCGAGGCCCTCCTCCAGCGCCGTTGCTATGCGACCAACGGCCCGCGCATCGTCCTGCGCACCGCGCTGGGGGCGCATCGCATGGGGGCCGCCGTCTCGGCCTCCGATCTCGGAGACAAGGCGGTGCTCTACGTCCGCGCGCTCCCCCAAATGCCTCTCGCCTACGTCGACGTGGTGCGACGCGACCTCGTCTCTCGAACGGAGTTCGATGAGGAGACGTGGAGCTTCGAGGCCACCATCGAGCTCGGGAGTCTTCGGAAGGGCGACTACGTCTACGTCCGCGTCGTTCAGGTGGACGGCGGGGCGGCCTGGTCGAGCCCGATCTTCATCGAGTAGGGATCAGACCGCGCGCACCTGCGCATCGGCGGCCTGCGCGACTCGGCGTCCCTCGGCGACGTCCACTCTCCAGAGCAGGATCGCCCCGATGAGGAAGAAGGGGATCACCGACAGGACTGCGTTCTGCGCGGAGCCCGAGAGCACGGTGACGAGCCAGAAGATCAGGGGGCCGAAGATCCCGGCGAACTTCTCTCCCACGGCGAAGAAGGCGAAGAACTCCCCGGACTTGTGCTTGGGGATCAGGGAGGCGAAGAGCGAGCGGCTCAGCCCCTGGGTCCCTCCCTGGACCGTGGCCACCAGGACCCCGAGCGCGATGAAGTGCACGTTGCTCGTCATGAAGAAGGCGAACACCCCAATGCCGCAGTAGACCGACAGGCCGATGAGGATCATCCGCTTCGTGCCGAAGCGCGGCGCGAGCTGCCCGAAGAGGAAGGCGAAGGGAATCCCCAGGAACTGCACCATGAGGATCGTGCCGATCAGGACGCCGTCGTCGAATTCCTTGGTCGTCGCGTAGATGACGGCCATCCGGATGATGGTGACGATCCCGTCGTTGAACAGCAGGAACGCCACGAGCATCAGGAGCGCGTGCTTGTACCGGCGAAGATCCTTCCAAGTCTCCCGGAGGCGGGAGAGGGACGTTGCGATCGGCGACTGGGTCGTGGTCTCGTCGAGCTCGAGGAGTCGGGGCGGTTCGGAGATCTTCCTCCACAGGGGAATCGTGAAGACGAACCACCACACGGCGACCGAGAGGAACGCCAGCCGCGTGGGCAGCGTCTCCGACGAGCCCGAGGGGAGGCCGAACCACTGCGGATTCATGATCCAGGCGAGGTTGACCGCCAGGAGCAATCCTCCGCCGACGTACCCGAGGCCGAAGCCCGCCGTCGAGAGGCGATCCATCTCCTCGGGCCGCGCCACGTGGGGCAGCAGCGAGTCGTAGAACACGATGCTCCCCGCGGCCCCCACGTTGGCGGCCGCGAACAGAACGAGGGCGAGCGCCCAGTCGCCGGACTCGATGAAGAACATCCCCGCGGTGGCAACGATGCCCAGCAGGGCGAAGACCGTCAGCATCCTCTTCTTGATCGCCCGGAAGTCGGCTAGCGCCCCGAGAACCGGGGCCAGCGCCGCGATCACCACGAGGGCGATGGCGGTGGTCAACTGGTAGCGCTCCTGGGCGACGTCGGAGTCGAGCCCGCTGGCGGCGACCCGCGCGTAGTAGATCGGGAAGACCGCGGCGATGATCGTGGTCATGAAGGCCGAGTTGGCCCAGTCGTACATCGCCCACGCGCGGCTCGTGGGACGGTCGAGGGCGAGCCGCGTCAGGAGAGCCGTCAGTCTCGATTGCCCCATGCGGCTCGCAGTCTAAACGGAGCCGCAGCGCATGCTCCCCCATTCTTCCCCGCGAATGCCCGGGGATGCGGCGATCTCCCGATCAGGCGCGCTTCTCGTCGGCCTTGGGCGGCCGCCCCATCGTGACGCGGTTCCGGCCGGCCCGCTTCGAGGCGTAGGCGGCCTCGTCCGAGACCTTCAGCAGCTCGTCGACGCTGTCGATTCCTCGCTCACGCTCGGCGACCCCGGCCGAGATCGTCACCATCAACCGAAGGGTGCCCGTGACGATCGTGTTCTTCTCGACCGTCTCGCGGATCCTCTCCGCGACGTGCTGCGCGCCCTCCGCGTTGGTGTTCGGGCACAGGACCAGGAACTCCTCCCCTCCGATCCGCGTGACGGTGTCGCCGCGTCGCAGGCTCCGCTTGATGGCTCGCGCCGTCTCCACCAGGACGGCGTCGCCCACGTCGTGGCCGTGCGAGTCGTTCACTTTCTTGAAGTGATCGATGTCGAGCATGATGACCGAGAAGGGAGACTGCGCACGCACGCTGTTCGCCCACTCCATCTCCATGCGCTTCATGGCGAAGCGGCGGTTGGGGAGGGACGTCAGGACATCGGTCAGGGCTGCCGCCTTCAGCTTGCGGTTGAGGATGCCCAGCTTCCCCATCTGCTCCTGCTGCGTCCTCTTGTCCTGTTCCACCTGCTCCTGGAGGCGAACCACCCGTTGCCCCCCGCGAATCCGCGCGAGCAGGAGCTTGGGCTTGAAGGGCTTGACGATGCAGTCGTCGGCGCCCGCCTCGAAGGCCTCGACGACGCGGTCTTCCTCGGTGCGGCCGGTCAGGATCAGGATGTAGAGGTTTCGACCGGATCCACAGCTACGCAGGGTCTTGCAGAGCTGGATCCCGTCCATCTCCGGCATCATCCAGTCCGTGACGACGATCTGCGGGTTGTGCTCGATCGCCGCGGCCAGGGCCTGCCGTCCGTTGGAGGCGGTGACGACTTCGTGGCCGGCCTTCTCGAGGTGGCGCACCAGGAGCTTCAGCGAGACGGGGTCGTCGTCCACGGCCAGGATCTTCATGCCCTTTCCGGTACGACGGGGGGTGTTCTCCTGCACCGTTCGCGTGGCGATCTCGGTCGAGCGATTCTCGATCTCCGCGAGGGGCATCACCTGGCTGGTGGGAATCTCCAGGAGCCCGCCCCATTCCCTCCACTCCTCGGTGATCTTGTCGAAGATGTTGCAGAACTTCACGGCCCCGACGTCGAGATCGGTGCAGATCTTCCTGAGGATCCCCCAGTGAGAGGGCTGGTCCTCGTGCTTGTCGATGCAGGCCTCGGCGACTGCACACGACGCGTCGAGCAGCTTGAGCATTTCGGCGGTCTGAGGGTGCTCCAGCGAGGGGAGCTCGACGCCCGATCCGAAGTGGAGCACCGCTTCGCAGTAGTGCTCGGGGAGACCCCAGTCCTCCAGCATCGCCGCGGCCACCTCGCGGTGATTGGTGCGGAAGTTCTCCGTCTCCACCTCCGCCAGGTCCAGTCGAGTATCCGATTCGAGACGTCGAATGACCTCCGCGTACTCCGCCGGGTGGACGCTGGCCAGAGCCAACCGACCGACGCGAGACAGCAGGGCGCAGGTGAATCCCTCCGGGGGACTGAGGATGCCCAGCTCTCGACTGATCGTCTGCGCGGCGACGGCGCTGGCCAGGGACCACGACCAGTACCGGTCGTAGTCGAAGTGCTCGCAGCGGCCCGACCGGTTCCCCGACACCAGGGTGAACCCGAGGGCCACGTTGGAGACGGTGCGCATCCCCAGCCGGATCGCCGCCTCTCGGGCGTTCCCGATACGAGTCGCGCCCGTGAGCTGAACCGAGGTGGCGAGCTTGATTATGCGACCGGTCAGGGCCGGATCGGCCTGCAGGGTCCCCACGACGTCATCGATGGAGTAGTCCTCCTGCTGAGTCAGCATGAGGAGCTTCATCCCCACGCCGGAAGGCGTGGGGAGCTGCCCCGTATGCTTCAGCTCTTCGAACTCCTCGTTGATCATCGGTGTGTACCCTGCGCTATCCGCCGGCGCTCAGCCGATCTCCTTCCGCAGCGCCTCCTCGACCTTCGAGAACTCGGAACCCGACTGCTGGACCAGGGAGTCCGCCTTCTCGAGGTCTCCGTCCTTGCCGGCCATCTCGATCTGCTGGAACAAGCGCGAGAGCGTCATCGCGCCGAGGTTCGCGGCGCTCGACTTGAGAGCGTGCGCCGCGCCCTCGAGGGCCGCCGCATCCGCGCTCTCGAGCGCGCGGTACAGCTCCCCGAGGCGCTGGGGCGTGTCGTCGAGGAAGAGCTCGATGAGCTCCCCCAGGAGCTCTGGATCGTCCTCGCCTCCCAGCTCCTTCAGTGCAACGAGGACGTCTTGATCCAGAACCTGATCATGAGTGTTGTCGTACATCCGTCCTTTCTCCCGGGTTCCCGCACTCTCATGCTTGACCCACTTCTCTAGCATCCCCTCCAGGTGGCCGCGCTGGACCGGCTTGGAGAGGTAGTCGTTCATTCCGCTATCGAGACACCGAGCTCGATCTCCGGACATGGCCTTCGCCGTCATGGCGATGATCGGGACCGTCGCCCCCCATTCCTGGTCGAGCGCTCGGATGGCGCCCGTGGCCTCGAACCCGTCCATGATGGGCATGAGGCAATCCATGAAGACCACGTCGTAGGAGCGTTGTCGGATCTTCCTCAGCGCTTCGCGACCGTCGCGCGCGACGTCGACCTCGCAGCCGCACTTCTTGAGCAGGAGCGAGGCCACCTTCTGGTTCACGACGTTGTCTTCCGCGAGCAGAACCTCGATGAGAGGCGTCTCGGGATCGGCGGCCGGCTCCACCGTCTCGCGCGTCGGTAGCGCGGGCGCCTGGATCGGCAGGTGCGTTCCGCTCGTCGTCTGCTCGGAGACGTGCAGGAGAGCCTCCCGAAGCTTGCCGGCGCTGACGGGCTTCAGGATCCAGGCGTCCAGACCCGACCGGACGAGGCTTGCCGCGTCCATCGACGCCCCGGGATTCCGGAGGAGGATCAGCTTGATGTTCCGGATCTCCTGGTTGCTCTTGATGTTCGCCGCCAGGTCCTTGCCCCCGAAGCTCGGAACGTCGTCGTCCAGGATCGCGTAGTCGAAGGGTCTCGACTCCTCGACGGCATCACGCAACGCCTTCAGGGCCGATCCGCTCCGGTTGGTGCCGACGACGTCCAGGCCCCACGAGCGTGCCGTCGATCCGATGACCTCTCTCGCTCCCTGGGTGTCGTCCACGATCAGCAGGCGGTGGCCCTCGAGTCGACTCGACGAGGGCTCGCGCTCGCCGCTCGCGCGACGCAGGAGAACCGTGAATCGGAACGTGGATCCCACGCCCCGCACGGATTCCAGGTGCATCTCCCCGCCCATGAGGGCGACGAGCTGGCGGCTGATCGCCAGGCCCAACCCCGTTCCTCCGAACTTGCGAGACGTCGAGGCGTCGACCTGCGTGAAGGGCTGGAAGATCGCGCGCTTCTTTTCTTCGGGTACCCCGGGCCCCGTGTCGCGGACCCGGAACTCGACGGTCCGCAGATCGCCGTCGCTCTTCTCGAGGCCGACGGAGAGGTGCACGCGCCCCGATTCGGTGAACTTCACCGCGTTGCCCAGGAGATTCGCGAGGACCTGGGCGACTCGCGTGCTGTCGCCGATCATCCAGCTCGGCACGTCGGGCTCGATGAGGTACGTGAGATCGAGGCCCTTTCCCGTCGCTTCGGCGTAGAAGAGCTCGATGACGTCGTGAACGCCGTGTTCCAGGGAGAACTCCCGTTCCTCCAGATCGAGCTTTCCCGCCTCGATTTTGGAGAAGTCCAGGATGTCGTTGAGGATCCTGAGCAGGCTCTTCGCGGATCGGAGGATCGTCCCGGTGTAGTCCTTCTGATCCTGGCTGAGCTCCGTCTCGTTCAGCAGCTCGGCCACGCCGAGGATGCCGTTCATCGGAGTCCGGATCTCGTGGCTGACGTGGGCGAGGAAGGCGCTCTTCTCCCGACTCGCGACGTCGGCCCGGTGGCGGAAGGCCTCGGCATCTTCGAGGCGCCTCGACAGCTCGGTGGTCGTGGAGTCCTGCGACACGCTCGTGGACGACCGTTCCTCGGAGCCGCCCTCGCGTCCGGGCTCGTCGACGTCGAGGTGACGCTCGTCGGAGGGTGCGTTCGCTCTCCGGAGGCCATGAGCGAGACCGAAGAGAACCACGGACGCGGCGAGCACGTAGGCCGCCGGACCCGCGCCCCAGAGGAGGCCGGCTCCCACGGCGAGCCCGACCGAGACGACCGCGGACCAGAACGCTCTGCGCCGGCGTTCTCCGGATCGCTCGGGGGCGTCTCTTCTGGCGATCGTCATGCTGGCCACGCGTGGGGCTTTCCCCGCTCGAGCGACCGATCCGGGCTCACGTCGACCGTGCCCACCAGCGGGTGTGGCGACATGCGGATTCGTTCGGCTCCTCGACCGAAGCGACAGGTGAGGACCATCGAGACTGGGAAAGCGGGATGCTCGTCTCCGGCAGAAGCGCGGAGGACGCGCCCTTCGCAGGTCCTCCGAGCCCCGGATTCACCCCCCCTTCATCGGGCCGCGTGGGTCCCGGACTTGGGACAAAACGCAACCTCCGAGAGGTCGACTCGGAGCGCCGGGAAAAAGGTTCGAGATCCGCGCAACCGTCGCGCCGTTCGCGCGGTCTGGGGGGTGCCCACTCCCGGGGGGGGATGGCTGCGGGGCAGAGCGAGAGACCCCGTCCCCGCGGCGCTCCCCGTCGTCTCGCTCCTCGTCGTCTCGCTACCCGGCGCCTACGCCTTCGAGAAGATGTGCACGGCCGCGCCGTGAACGGCCTCGGAGGCTTCCATCAGCGCCTCGGGCAGAGTGGGGTGAGCGTGGATGGTCCGCGCGATGTCGCCGGTGGTCGCGCCGAGCTCGATGGCGAGGGTGGCCTCCGCGATCAGCTCGGTCACCTCCGGCCCGACCATCTGGACGCCCAGGACCTCGTCGGAACCGGCGTCCGCCACGACCTTCACGAATCCCTCGGTCTCCAGCATGGCCATCGCCCGACCGGAGGCCGCGAAGGGGAACCGGCCGGTCACGACCTCGTGGCCCTGCTCGCGGGCCTCCGCCTCGGTCAGCCCCACGGAGGCGAGCTCGGGCGCCGTGAAGACGACGGCTGGAACGCAACGCGCGTCGTACTCCTCGGGTTGGCCGGCGATCACCGCGGCGCAGACCAGACCTTCCTTGCTGCCCTTGTGAGCGAGCATCGGCTGGCCCGCGACGTCTCCGATCGCGTAGATGCCGGGAACGGACGTGCGCATCCGGGAATCGACGGAGAGGAAACCGTGCGCGTCCGGGCGAAGGCCGACGTTCTCCAGGCCGAGGTCGCCGAGGTACGGAGCGCGCCCGACGGTGCACAGGATCTGGTCGCACTCCACCGCGCTGGCGTTGCCGTCGTGATCCTCTACTCGCACGTGGAGCTTGCCCTCCCGAGCCTCGTAGTCCTTCGCCGCGGACTTGGTGATCAGGCGCATCTTCTTCTTCTTCAGGGATCGCTCGATGACCTTGACGCAGTCGCGGTCCTGGCCGGGGAGCGCGCCCTCGGTGAACTCGACGATCGTGATCCGACTGCCGAGACTCCTGAAGAGGAAGCCGAGCTCGAGACCGATGTAGCCCGCCCCGATCACCAGCAAGTGCTCGGGAACGCGCTCGGGAGACAGGGCCTCGGTCGACGACCACACGTTCACGCCGTCGAAGTCGAATCCAGGAATCGGAGTGGGAGCGGAGCCCGTCGCGATCACGACGTCGTCGCAGGCCAATTCGATCTTCTCGTCGCCCGTTCGAACCTCGACCCGACGAGGATCGAGGAGCCGGGCTTCACCCTGAACGACCGTGATCCCGTGGTTGTCCAGGAGACTCCCGATACCCCCGACCAGCCTCTTGACGATTCCCCCCTTCCAGCCGACGAGCTTCTCCACGTCGAGGTCCACGCTCCCGGTCGTGATCCCCATCACGGACGCGCCGCGCATCTTCTCCATCAGGTTCCCGGCCGCGATCATCGCCTTGGAGGGGATGCACCCGACGTTCAGGCAGGTTCCTCCGAGGCTCCCGCGCTCGACCACCGTTACCTCCTGGCCGAGCTGGGCGAGGCGAATGGCGCAGACGTACCCGGCAGGGCCGGCGCCGATGACGATCACTTCTCTGGTCTGGCTCATGGGTGATGCTCGCGGACGGCGATCCCGGGGACGGGACGCGGTGGAACGGGGCCAAGATCCTACTCGCGGCCCGGACCCTCCGGGAGGACCTCGCCCGCGCGATAGCTGGAACGGACGAGAGGGCCGGAGGCTACGTGCTTGAACCCCATCGCCTCGCCCAGCTCGCGATATTCCTCGAACTGCTCGGGGGTGACGTACTCCCGGACGGGCGCGTGGCGGGTGCTGGGACGCAGGTACTGGCCGAGAGTCAGGAAGTCGACGTCGGCCCCACGAAGCAGCTCCATGGCCTCGACCACCTCCTCGCGCGATTCTCCCAGCCCGACCATCAGGGACGACTTCGTCCACCCCTCGGGAGCCAGGGCCCTGGCCTGTCGCAAGGTCTCCAGGGAACGCTCGAAGGAGCACCGTGGGTCGCGGATCCGACGCTGGAGGCGGGGCACGACCTCCACGTTGTGGGAGAGCACGTCCGGCGCCGCCTTCATCAGGACCTCCAGATCCTCGCCGGTGTAGTCCGGGATCAGGGTCTCGATCCTCGTCTTCGGACTCCGCTTCCGGATCTCGGCCACACAGCGCGCGTAGTGCCCCGCCCCGCCGTCCGGGAGGTCGTCGCGGTCCACGCTCGTGATGACGACGTGGCTCACGCCCATCTCGGCCACCGCCTCTCCCACGCGGGCGGGTTCCTCGGGATCGGGGGGCGGAGGTGAGTCGTCGGTGCGCACCGCGCAGAATCGGCACCGGCGCGTGCAGGTGTCGCCCAGGACCATGAGGGTCATCGTGGGTCGCTCGCCGCTCCAGCACTCCCCCACGTTGGGACAGTGCGCTTCCTCGCAAACGGTGTGGAGGTCCAGCCGGCGAGCCAGCGTCTTGAGACGCCGGTGGCCCTCGCCGCCGGGCAAGGGGACCTTGAGCCACCCGGGTTTGCGCGGTGCGGGCTGCGACCCGAGGATGGGCAGGGGTTTCTTCGGAATGCGCCGGGACATGGGGCTGGGGGAGATCGAGTCTAGCGGGGCGGCGTCCGGACGTCCCGGCGGAGGTCTCGAAGCCGGATCCCCGGAGGCCCGAGGCGGGGCTCTCAGTTCACGTAGGGGAACAGCACCCGCCGTAGGGTGGGCGTGTTCAGCTTGGACAGAGCCCGCACCTGGATCTGGCGAACCCGCTCCACGCTGACGCCCAGCCGCTTCGCCACCTCGGACAGGGTGTGCTCGCGCTTCTCGTCGACGCCGAAGCGCAGGCGCAGGACGAGAGCCTCCCTGTCCCGCAGGCTGCCGAGCGCCTGACGCAGGCCGTCCTCGAGGGAGATGTCCTCGAGCCGAGGCGAATAGGGATCCTGATCCGGATCGTCCACCAGGATGTCCCGCAGGCGCGAACCGCCGTCGTCCTGCGCTCCTCCCGTGCTCTCGAGGGAGTAGCTCGCCCGCGAGGCCGTCATGGCCGCGGTGACCAAGCGCTCGTTCAGATCCGAGTGCTCCGCGATCTCCCGTGGAGTGGCGTTGGGGTCGCCGAGGCGGATCGTGGCCTGGTTGATGTGCTTGAGGACCTTCTGGATGTAGACGGGGATCCGGACCGTGTGGCCGTTGTTGTAGAGGAAGTTGCGGAAAGCCTGGTTCAGCCAGTGGACGGCGTAGGTGCGGAAGAGCAGCCCGCGGCGCCAGTCGAAGCCGTCGACGGCCCGGAAGAGCGAGACACAGCCCTCCTGGATCAGGTCCAGGCGGCTGGCCCCCGCGCTCGCGAAGCGCTCGACGTTGATCAGGACGAGGTAGAGGTTCCGCTCGACCATCTCCGTGCGCAGGGCGTGCAGCTCCTGCTCCCGCCGCGCGACCCGGTCGGGGAGGGGCTCGCCGACGCGGAGGGGGCTGCCGGAGCGCGCCAATCCCAGCCCCGCCTCCGAGCAGGACATCTGCAGGCGAATGCGCGCGAACTCGATGCGGCGGGCGAGGCGGGCCTCGGCTTCTCGATCCATGGGCAGGATCGCGTCCACGTCCGACCGGAACTGCTGGGCGATGGTGCGGGGCTGGCGAATCTCCTCCGCGTTCCGCCATTGCTCGGGGTCGGTGATCTCCAGGTCCGCCCCCGTCTCGTCGAGGTGGGCCGCGAGAGCCCGGGCCCTGGCCTCGAACTCCTCCGGGTGCCCTGCCGCAGCATCCAGGAGAGGATCCAACTCGTTGTGTCGAATGTGGTTACGCACGCTTCGCCCTCTGCCGTCTCCCCCCCACCCCCTCCGGGGAGAGCTTACCTCCGGCGCTCTAGCGGAATTCCCTGCTCTCCCCGTACGGACGGATCGCCGGAAAGGGACTTTTTTCCCCTTGAATTTACGAGGAGATCGCAGCCCCCGGGGGGACGACCCCCTCCGCGGGGGCTCGCAGCTCCCTCCGCGGCTCCGCCCGGAGGGCTCGAAACCCCGGCGGGAAACGGGAGCGGCTACTTCGGGGGCTTCAGACCCAGGGTGTAGGCGATCCAGGCCTCCTCGATCTCCTCGAGGTCCACCCCCTCGAAGGCCGCCTCGGAGGCCTTCTGCTGGGCCGTCGCCTCGGCCGCCTGGATCTGCTCGCGATCCTCGGTCCGCTTGGCCTTGGCGAGCTGCGCCATCTCCGCGTCGAAGGTGTCCCGCAGGACATCGAAGTAGGTCGGCAGGATCTTGGCCCACTCCTCGCGTCGCTGGACCTCCTTCGACTGGCGCAGGAAGAAGACCATCGACCAGCCCTGGGCGTAGTTGAGATAGCCCTTCGCGTAGTACTGCCTCTGGGTGTACTCGATGATGTCGCTCCAGGGCACGTACTCGTCCTCCCGGATCGCGCGCTGGATCGTGTTGATCCGCCAGGGATTGACGCCGATCTTCGAGACCTCGCCTGTCCTCGCAAAGCGAGCGCCCGAGAAGTAGTCGCCGTGCCCTTCGTTGTACCAGATGTGCGGGGACATGCTCCCCGCGGAGTAGAAGATGTACTGGTGGAACGCCTCGTGGTAGAGCACGATCCGCGAGTTCGCCTTGCCGCTGCCGTGGTCCTTGCCGACGTCTTCGTAGTCGAAGAAGACGAGCTCCTCGGCGACCCAGTTCCAGTACCCGCCCGAGCCCGACGGTCCGCCGTACTGGTGGTACTCCTCCTTGTCCTTGCACACACGAACGGCGGAGACGGCGTCGACCGGCTTGACGGGGGGGAACAGCTCCTCGTAGACCTTGCGGATCGCCTCGAGCTCGCGCTTGATCGTGCGGATCAGCGCCTCGTCCTTCGTGTTGTAGATGACGATGTAGTTCTCGGTGTCCTCCGCCTTCCACTGCTCGGTCGAGGCCAGCTCTTCACGGATCTTCACCCGGAACTCGGCGCCCTTGAACTTCGGGCGTCGCTCGTAGAAGCGCACCCACTTCGACATGTCGGCTTCCTCCGGCTCACTGAGGCGGAGCTTGCCGGCCATGTACTCCCAGATCTTGGACTGCTTCTTGTAGTCCTCTTCGTGGCAGCTGCCGATCATCAGGATCGTGCGCTGGTCGTTCCTCCACTCCCAGATCCAGCCGACCGCACGGCTCTTTCCCTCCACGGAAGCGGACTCGTAGAGGACCCGCTCGTAGCCGTCGCGTTCCTTCAGCACCTCCGGCTCGTCGGGCAGGCTCCACTTCTGCAAGCGCTGCTCCACGAACCGCTCGAGGCAGTTGATCGGGGGAGGAGGGGGTTTCTTCTCCTCTCCCTTCCTGGGCTTGGATTTCGTGCGGTCCTCCTCGGCGGGAGGGTCGGCCTCCGGTTCGGGCTCGGGAGGCGCCGGATCCTCGACCCAGGGAATCCAGACGAACATCACCTCGGGGGTGATCTTCTTCCGCTTCCGTCGGTCCTCGGGCTGCTCTTCCGCGTAGCGCAGGATCACGTACTTCTCCGTCGGCTGCCGCGGGATGGGCACGTAGTCGCGGGGCTTCCGGAATGTCTCCATGCCCCACTGCGGGAACCCCTTCGTGTCGTACCCCCCCTGTGGCGGAGCGGCGACGAGCGGGGCGGCAAGGAGGATCGCGGCCACGGCGATCCGGAGCATTCGAAGGGAATCTGGCGTGCTCATGCCGCCGTTTTAAAGCGCGGCCGCCGAGAGCGCAACCTGCCCCCCGACGAGGCGGCTCAGGCGACCTCTTCGAGGTCCCGCAGGACGGCCCGCAGGGCCTCGGCCAGCCTCTCGTCGACGCGCGGCAGGAGGGCCTCGACCAGGCCGCGCGACATCGCCAGCGTGCGGTCGCGACCGCCGTTGAATCGCGACCAGAGCGCGTCGCGGTCGTCCGTCTCGCGCAGCTCGGCGACCAGGCTGCGCAGGTTGTGCAGCTTGTCGCAGGCCTTGACCGCGACTCCTTCCGGCGAGAGGTGGGGCACGTGGTCGATCGCCGTCTGCTTGCGCTCCCCCCAGGTCCTCGACTTGTCCTCGGTGACCTCGGCGACGACTCCCGCGACGCGGGGGCCGAATGCTTCCTCCAGGCGCTCCGACGTCCAGTCGTCGCAATCCTCGACCACGTCGTGCAGGAGCGCGGCCTGGATCACCACGTCGTCCTGGTCGAGGCGCGCGAGCAGGAGAGCGACGTGGACGGGGTGCACGATGTAGGGCACCGAGTCGGGCGCCTTGCGCGTCTGGCCGTCGTGCGCCTGGATGGCGACGCGCAGAGCATGTTCGACGGCGCTCGAGTACATACCGTCCGGCAACGTCAGATCTGGATGTTCAACGGCTTGAGGATGAGCACACCGAACAAGATGGACGCCACGAAGAAGAGGAGGATCACGCCCAGGGGGCCGTCCGGCATCCAGGGGATGCTTCGTTCGGGGTAGGCGAACTTGACGTGGCCGATCGGGTTGTCGCCCGCGAACGTGTCCTCCGCGGGCCAGAGCCACGCCAGGAGGAAGCTCGATACCCGCTCGGGTTGCATCAGGCGCGTTCGCTTGTCTCCGGCCACGATTTTCTTCGTTCCGACGTCCTTGCCGGCGACCTGCAGCCGGATCTCGTCATCGACCGACTGCGTGGCGATCACCTCCTGGAAGGCGATCCCCGCGTCGCCGTTGCGGACGAGCGGGGTGATGGGGACGATGCCCTCGGGGAACTCGAGGGCGAGCGTCATCGCTTCCTCCTCGTGTCCCTCCTTCATCGCCACCTCGATCATCAGGCCCCGGCCGCTCATCACCTCGGCCGGAGTCCTCCCCTCGAGATCGGTCACCTCCACCGGCTCGTAGGCGTAGCGCACCACGAATTGCGCCGCCACCAGCGTGAACGGAATGAGCAGCGGAAGGATGGGCCCGAAGTTCAGGGAGAGGTACTGGACGTTGCGCAGGAGGACCTTGCCGACCGACTTGCCCACGATCCCCAGGTCGTCCTGGTACAGCCGGATCGCGATCATGTCGCCCTTGATCTTGTCCTTCGTCGACTTGATCCCGCCCTGCCAGCTGATGTGCTTGAAGACGACGAGCGCGATGATGCCGAAGATCCCGCTCACGACGATGAGAGCCGCGAGCGCCCCGATCGCCTCCAGGGGCGTCAACAGGACGTTGAAGATCGAAGTGGCCGTGTGGTTTACCACGTTCATGGGAGACCGATCGGGCTGTCTTCCGCGCTAGCTGATGTATCCGAGTCCCTTCAGCTTCTCGACGATGTCCTCGTCGGAGCCGGCGTCTTCGAACTGGGCGAGCTCCTTCTCCAGGACGTGGACGATGAACTCCTCGTGGGATGCGTACCCGGCCACTTCCGACACCTTCTTGATGCGGTCGATGAGGTCCGGATCGAGCTTGATCTTGTTTCCTCCGCCAAACATTGCCTTCTCCTCGAATCTGGGTGATGCGGTCGTTCTTGAATGACTGATGTTTCGAGTCGGATCACTCGAGCACGCGGTGCCCGTCCATCGTTTCACTCTTCTCGATTCCGTACTGCGCCAGCACCTCCACGGTGACGTCCTGGAGCTCGTGGAATCCGTCCCGGACGGGTCGGTTGGAGATCAGGACCCCGTGGACCACGTCCGGCGCCATCAGGTGGTGGCCGTTGAAGGTCCCCCCCACATTGTCGTCGAGGATATTGCACAGAATCCCGCCCAGGGACGCTTCGTCGGAGTTCCCGTAGCCCGCGTTGTAGCCGACGACGATGTCGGGGGCCTCGTCCACGCGATCGCCATGGTAGACCTCGCTGGCGAGGTCGCAGCGGACGACGGGCCGCAGTCCGGTCTCCTCGTCGACGAGGGCTTCGAGCTTCTGCTTCAGCTCCAGAAGAAGAGCGTCGGCATCCGCTCCGGGTTGGACGATGCCCGACTCGTCCACGTCGTCGGTGGCGAGGTTGTCCTTCTCCCGACCCGCGAGGTTCAGGTAGAGGCTGTTGAAGCCCATGCCGTAAGCCTGGGTCTTCGACCAGTCGACGATCCCCGCGTCGTCGATGGCAATCTCGTCCTCCTCGGTGATCTCGCGCGGCGTCCCATCCTCCAGGGGATTCAGCACCAGGTAGCCTTCCTCGACGAGCCACGTGTTCAGATTGAACTTGCGCCGGTAGGATGCGAAGCCGTGGTCGGACATGACGATCAGCGTCGTGTCGTCGCCGAGGCGCTCGCGGATGATCCCGAGGATGGGATCGAACTTGACGTAGAGGTCCTTCAGGAGGTCCTTCCACGTGCTCCCCGGACGACCGGACCAGAACGACGAGTCCTGAGCCGCCAGCTCGGTCTTGTGGTCGGGGTGCGCGGGATCGGTGTGTCGCCACATCATGTGGCAGATCAGGTCGCACGTGGAGTAGTAGAAGAACAGCAGACCCCCGTCATCGTCCTCCATGTACCGATCGAGCGCGTAGTCGAGCATGCGCGTCCGCTCGAGATACACGAGGTGCGCCTGCTGCATGAACTCGGCGTCGGTCAGGACGCCTTTCTTGAGCGCGTTGACGTCCTCCGCCATGCCCTGCGTGTAGTAGCGGCCGATGCTCTCGACGAGATCGGCGCTGGCGCCCTTGGGCTGGGAGACCGGCTCCACCGGGTTCTCGGGATCGAAGTTCACCGGTGAGACATACAGCTCGAACTCGGGCTCGATGCTGCGGAGGTAGAAGCGGACGATGCCGGACAGCGTCGTCATGCCGGCGGGCAGCAGCGAGAACTCGACCCGGACGAAGTCGCTCCACTCCCCGGGCTGCAGGATGACCGTCTCGCCCCCCTCGATGTGGATGGCCGCGGCGTTGGCCTCCGTGTCGAGGTACGCCGTGAATGCGGCGGCCTCGACGACGGCCTTCGTTCGTTCGCTGTCTTTGCTGACCTTGACGGGATCCAGGAACGGATTCTCGGGCCCCATGATGCGGCTCTCGACCTTGCCGCGGCGCACGTTGACGAGAGTCGCCTTCGAGTAATCCACCTCCACCCACCGATCCGAATTCGAGGTGAAGAAGGAACACTGGCCGTAGGCCGAATCCAAGGCGGGCGTCATCATCCCGCAGAAGGAGACCCCGTGGGACGGTACGACCGGGAAGTTGACCGGCATGCGCCAGATGTCCGCGGGGACACCTTCTTTGCGCAGGATCTTCCAGAAGGCATCTCCGCTGCGGTTCGTGTTGGTCTGGCCGGGAATCGGAAGTCGCCACTTGCCGGGCAGCCAGATGTTGCTGCCTTCCTCGGTGATGGCCGTGGAGCCGGCGGGTCCGCGGGTCACGTAGTCGCGGTGGATGAAGTCGTAGAGGCCGTGGCCTCCCGGATCCATGCCGGTGATGAAGTTCGACCAGGCCACGGGGCTCTGGGGCGGACAGGAGGTGCCGAGCACCTGAATGCCGTCGGCCTGCGCGATGAGCCAGCGGAAGTTCGGCATCAGCTCGGGAACTTCCTCGATGACATCCTTCAGGATGTCCGGGTCCATGCCGTCGATCCCGAGCACCATCACCTTCGGGAACCGCGTCTTGCGGCTGGGATCCGCGGCTTCGGGAGTGGCCGGGCTCTCGATGGCCCCGCGCGCCGCGCCGGAATAGGGATCTTCGCCGTTCCGCTCCGGCAGAGCGATCACCAGGAGAGTGGCGATGACGACGAGGGCCGGGTAGACCGTCCAGCGGGGAAGACTCATGACGCACCTCCTGCGCCGGCGGTGACCTCGGCGGCCTCGTCCTCGGTCTCGGTCTCGATCCCCGCGTCGGAGGTCGGCGTCGGAGCGAACAGGTCCTTGCCCTGCAGATAGCTCGGAATGGCGACGCCGAACAGCTCGAGGGCGGTGGGTGCGATGTCCACGAGATTCGGACGACTGGTGTTGATCTCGCGATTGCACCAGAACACCCCGGGAACCAGTCGCGGGTCGACGCAGTGATCACCGGACCACGACTTCGTGTTGTCGGTGATGACCTCGGTCGACACGGAGCCCGTCGCGCAGTCCCAGGAGTGGCGGTAGCCGCGGTGGTAGCCGATCAGGAGCTCGGGCGCCATGTCGGCGTAGGGACCGGAGTGGATCTGGGGGGTGATGAAGGCCTCCTTCACCACGCGCTTGCCGGTCTTCGGATCGACGAGGGCTTCGAGCTTCTGCTTGAGCTCCGCGCACAGCGCGTCCATCTCGGGCCCCTTCTCGACGATTCCCTTCGCCTCGCGGCCCTTGCGGTTGATGAACACGCCCGTGAGGCCGAGCGTGAAGGCCCGGGTCTTCTCCCAGTCGACCTGGGCGAACCAGTCGCCGGAGGTCTCGTGGCCTTCCTTGAGGACGAGATACCCCTCCTCCTTCAGCCAGGTGTTGATGTTCACGCCCCGCTGGAAGCTGCAGAAGCCGTGGTCGGAGATGACCATCAGGACGGTGTTCTTGTCGTCGCCGATCTTCTTGCGAACCTCGGCCAGGAGCCCGTCCATCCGGACGTACATGTCCCGGATGGCGTGCTCGTGCTTCGTCGTGTCCTTGCCCTCGTTGGCCGGGTGATCCGGATCGAGGTACCGGAAGAACATGTGGCTGATCCGGTCCGTGGTGTCGAAGACGACGGTGACGAATCCGCGCCTGGTCTTCTCGATCACGTCCCAGAGCATCTTCTTGCGCTCCTCGAAGATGTCCCAGGCCTGCTTCAGGAACGTGTCCTCGTCGATCACGCGCTCGTTCAGGGCCCACGTGTCCTCGGCCAGGCCGAGCGTGGCGAACGGGCCCTGCTTCTTGGCGAGGTAGATCGAGTAGACGAACGGGTGCGAGATCGGCATCGCGGGCTTGTCGGGATCGATGTTGATCGGCGTCACGTAGATGCCGACGTTCTCGCCGTCCCATTCCTGGATGTAGAAGCGCGCGATGCCGACGGCTCCCTTGAAGGGAATGCGGAGCCAGGGCGTGTACTCGTCGCGACCGATCGTCGCCGTCTCCGTGCCGACGGAGATCGTGGCCTTGCCCGCGGCCTGGTCGAGCTCCGCGGTGAAGGGGCACTTCATCGCGTGGCCGTCCTTGCCGGGAGGACCGGTGAGGTTCGATTCGATCTTCCCGTCCTTGAGGCGCACCTGGTACTGCTGCCCGCCGATGTGGTCGCCCTTCCGCGAACGCGTGCTGTAGAACGAGAACGAGCCCTGGGTGCCCTGCAAGTCCGGCACGCACATTCCCGAGAGCAGCGTTCCGTTCTTGAACTTCTGGGCCGGGAAGGTGATCGGCACGCGGATGATCGAGGACCAGATCCCGCGCGCGCCGAGGAGCTTCCAGAAGGGCTGGCTCTTCTGGAGCGCCTTGACCACCGACTTCGTTCCGATCGGGATCCGGGCCAGACCCAGGTTCAGGGTCCGGGGCATGGAGCGGATCTCCGACGAGGACAGGACGGGAAGGTAGTTGCAGGGATCGCGGGTCAGGAAGTCGTAGATGTTGTGCCGGGACGCATCGACCCCGGTCGTGTAGGTCGACCAGGCCACCGGGGAGATCGAGGGGCACGAGGTGGCCAGCGGATGGAAGCAACCGTCCCGCTGGAGCTTCGCGAAGTTGGGGAGCAGCCCCTCCTTGGAGAACCGGTTGACCAGACCGGGATCGAGGCCGTCGAGGCCGACGACGATCACCCGCTTGACCTTGGGCTTCGCCTGCCCCATGCGGACGAAGATGCGCACCACCGCCTTGATGGGCCAGAGGATCACGATCCCGAAGGCCATCAGGAAGGTGCCGAGCAGGATCAGCACGCTACCGGCCATGGCGAATCCGACTCCGGGACCGACATAGGCCGAAGCGGGGGCGGCGGTTAGCGCGGAGGCCAGGGCGGCGAGACCGCCGATGCGGAGAGTCCGCTTCCAGGAAGGCATGGTGAGAGGCTGAGTCCGGGCGGGAGCGTGGGGCGGAGGGCGGGGGTGGTGGGCCCTCACATACGCGGGACTATCGGCGGTGTGAGGGGTCGGCTGGAGCCTCGGGTGGAAACCGTTGCGCGAGGATCCCGAATCGAGCCGAACATTCTAGTCCGCTGACCCCCGGTGAGCCTCGCCGGGGCCGGGATCCTGGCCGCCCGTCCTTTCCGGTGAGCGGCTCCGACGGATTCCCGGATTTGCAACAACCTAGGCCGCGGCGAGGGCCGATAGCGCGAGCATGAGCCCGCGCAAGAGGTCGATGATCCTGACCCTCCTGGCCATCCTGTGCGTCTTCGCGGGGGTGGCCGTCGTGCTGCCCGCGCCCTCCGTGCCGAGCCCCGTGGCCGCCCCCGAGGGCGTGCCCGGAGAGCTCGACCCCGAGGATCGCGTCCGGAGCCCGGTGCGGATCCCCGTGGAGGCCGGGCGGGCGGACGCGACGAGCCCCGGCAACGAAGGCCGGGCCACGCGCTAGGCGGCGGTGGAGGAGGCGACGAAGCCCCGCTCGCGAAGGTAGTCGAGGATCTTCTCGGCGGATTGCTCGATCGATTCCTCGTCGGTGTTCACGATCACCTCGGGATTCTCGGGCTCCTCGTAGGGATCGCTGATGCCGGTGAAGTTCGGGATGATGCCCGCACGGGCCTTCTTGTAGAGACCCTTCGGGTCCCGCTTCTCGAGGATTTCGAGCGGGCAGTTGACCCACACCTCGACGAAGGCGGCCTCCGCTTTCTCGCGGATCTCCTGCCGCAGCGAGCGGTAGGGCGAGATGGCGGCCGTGATCGCGCACACGCCGTTGCGCGCGAGCATGTTGGCCACGTAGCCGATGCGGCGGATGTTCGTGTCGCGATCCTCTTTCGAGAAGCCGAGTCCCTTGCTCAGGTTTTCTCGTACTTCGTCGCCGTCGAGGACCTCGACGTTCATCCCGAGCTCGCGCAGCCGCGGGGCCAGGAACTGGGAGAGCGTGCTCTTACCGCTGCCGGAGAGGCCGGTGAACCAGAGGGTCAGTCCTTTGTTGCTCATCGGGTGTTTCATGTCGTGGAGTCGTAGCAATCGCATTTCCGGTCGATCCTTCCTCAGCGGATCTTTCCCTCGAGGTAGGGCACCTCGAAGCACTTGTCGTGCATGATGGGGCCGTGACCGAAGTAACCACACTCGCCGAACAGCTCACCGTGATCGGCAGTGACGATGATGTAGGTGTTCTCCGGCACCAGATCGAATAGCTGCTCGAAAACGCCGTCCAGATACCGAACGGCGTCGATCTGCCGCTCGCGCAGCTGATCCAGCTTGTCCTGGTCGAAGAACTGGAACTCCTCCTTGAACTCCGGATTGTCGGGGTCGACCTGGTCTCCCATCTTCTTGAAGACCCCGTTCACTCCGCTGATCCGCGGCCACATCGACGAATCCTCGTCGGGTTTGGCATAGGGGTAGTGGGTCTCCCCCACGTTGAGCATGTAGAAGGACGGCCGATCCGTGCCGAACTTCAACTTCGGCAGCATGGCCGCCATGTCGTTGTGCTTGTCCATCAGCTCGAACGAGTCGAACGCTCGGTTGATGCCCGTCTTCGGGTTCAGCACGGGGAGAGAGACCATCGCTCCGGTCCGGTAGCCGAGCTTGTTGCGCAGGAGCTCGGGCAACCAGAGTCCGGGCACCATGGCCGCGAAGTCGATCCCCTCGGCGCCCAGGCGCTTGTTGTAGTTGAAGAAGTCCTCCTTGTAGTACTCGGACGCGTAGACCTGCTCGGGCGACGTGTGCGGAAGAAGCCCGGTGAGCAGGTTGTAGTGCGAGGGTGCCGTCCAGGCGGCGTAGGAGTACCGCTTCTCCAGCTTCCCGAGCCGGGAGATGACCTTCGGCTCCGCGGAGACGTACGAGTCGTGGCGCAGCGAGTCGAGGATGACGACGAGGAAGTGGTTCTCCGCCTGGGGCTCCGGGTGGGGCGGGAGCTGGCCGGGCCGCAGGATCGGGCGGACCGGGGTCTTGGGCGGGGCGGCCTTCTTCTTCTTGAATGCGTCGAACAGACCCATGGGATGGCTCTCGGGGAGGGGTGTCGTCTTCGTCTACCGGTCGCCTACAGGTACCCGAGGTTCTTGAGCTTGCGCTTGATGTCCTCGAGCTCGTCCGGGCTGAACTCGGTCTTGGGTTCCTCCGCATCGCCCATCAGGTCACGCAGGACGTAGACGATGAAATCCGTCGGGGAGTTGAACCCGGACCCGTCCACGACCTGCTGGATCTTGCGGTACAGGGGACGGGGGATCTTGACGGTGACCTTGCTCTCGCGCACGGCGGCTGGCCTCGGGAGATGGGGAGGGTAGGTTTGGAGGAGCGGAGGGCGGCTCCCGGCACCTCGCCGAGGAACGACACTCCAATCGCACTCCTATCGTACTCCGATCAGGGTGTTATGAGAGTGTGACCTGGATTTTTCGCGACTCCGCCCTGATTGAGGACTCCTAACTCCGTAGCGCACAGGAGCTTGCGACCCTGCCGCCACGGCCGAGCGGGCGGTATCATCCCCGCTCTTTCGGCCGTCCCGGGGCGGCCGACTCAACCCAGAAGCCCAAAAAGGCGTCGACCATGCGTTTCGCGACCCTCTTCCTCCTCCTCCCCCTCCTCGTCGTCTCCTGCGGGGGGGGCAGCTCGGACCCGAAGGAGCTCACCAAGGAGTTCACCGACGAGGGATACTCGGCTCTCGCGTCCGACGACTGCGCCGCGGCCCTGGACGCCTTCGAGAAGGCCCTCGAGGCGATCGGAGGGGACACCTCCCATGACATGTACCTCGAGGCGAGCCTCGGAGCCATCGAGGCCCGCAGCGTCAGCGACGCCGACGGGGCGATCGCCGACCTGAAGGCCCTGGCCGAGAAGTCCCCCGAGGACGTGACGGTCAAGGAGTACAGCCGGATCGGCATCCGCCTCGGATCCCAGGGTTCCGTGGAGCTGCTCGTCAAGGCGGCCGAGGTCATCGGCCTCGCCCAGGAGCGCTTCCCGGATTCCGAGGTCCTCGACAAGCAGGGCAACCAGCTCGCCGTCAAGGCGAAGAAGCTCGAGGAATCCACGGGGGATCCGAGCGCCGCCGACGCCTTCAAGAGCCTCGGCTACGTGGGCGACTGACCGCCGCGATCCGTCTCGCTACCCCCGGTCGTTGTCCGGGGAGCGGTCGTTGTCCAGGAAGTGCTCCGTCAGCCAGGTGGTGACGAAGTCGAACGCGTCGTCCACCGAGTCAGAGCGGTGGAAGAGGTCGAGATCTTCGGGACTCACCGTCCCGTTCTTCACGAAGGCTTCGAAGTCGACGACCTGGTCCCAGTACTCCGTGCCGTAGAGCACGACCGCGCACTTCTTCTTGATCTTCGCGGTCTGGATCAGGGTCAGGACCTCCATGAACTCGTCCATCGTGCCGAAGCCGCCCGGCATGATGACGAAGGCCTTGGCGAGGTAGCTGAACCAGTACTTCCGCATGAAGAAGTAGTGGAACTCGAAGGCGAGGCGGTGGGTTATGTAGGGGTTCTCGTCCTGCTCGTAGGGGATCGAGATGTTCAGGCCCACGTTCTCGCCCTTCGCCTCGGAGGCTCCGCGGTTGGCGGCCTCCATGATCCCCGGCCCTCCTCCCGAGCAGATCACGAACCGCCGATCGGTCCCTTCCAGCCCCTTGGACCACGTCGTGAGCCGGGCGGCGAGCTGGCGCGCCTCCTCGTAGAAGCGCGACATCTCGAGCATCTGCTTCGCCTCCACCAGATTCCCTTCGCCCCGCTCGGCGACCTCGACCGCGGCGAGGGCCTCCTCGCGGGACACGCACCTCGCGGATCCGAACATCACGATCGTGTCCTTGATGCGCAGCTCCCGGAAGCGGGATTGCGGCTCGAGGTACTCCGCGAGGATCCGCAGGGCGCGGGCTTGCGGGCTGTTCAGGAAGGCCTCGTTCTTGTAGGCCTTGACGGCTCGGAATCGACTCTCGCTCATACGGACCACCATCTTCCTCGCGGCTCCCGGCCGCAAACGGGCGCCCCGAGAAATCGGGGGGCGCACCACAACATCAAGAGGGCAAAGGAGTTGGATCGAGCGGACATTCGCCCGGGGAGAAGGGGAGCGTCGGAGGGGCCGCGACCGAGCGGCGCGCTCAGAGCACGCGGGCGAGCCCTCGCGCGACCGTGGGGGCGGCGAGCAGCGCGACCAGGACGAGGATCCGCGCGAGCCCGATGCGACGGTGCGCGATGACGAGGTTCCCGCGCGCATCCCAGGGCGTCTTTCCGCTCCGGTCGAGCTCGCGCCAGGCCAGGATCCACCCGACGAATTCCAGCACCCAGATCCCGATCGCCATGCCCCGCCAGTAGAC
Source organism: uncultured Planctomycetaceae bacterium (assembly GCA_964428225.1). Taxonomy (GTDB): domain Bacteria; phylum Planctomycetota; class UBA1135; order UBA1135; genus JBFMCU01. The sequence goes on along the minus strand of CAYRXS010000054.1, from coordinate 618 downwards.
GTGGAACGAGCGCCGGAGGGCGTCTCCGGAAGAGAGCTGCCGCCCGTCGGCGTGGGCGATCTGGACGCGCAGGAGCCACTTCCCCGGCGTCGTCCCCCACGTGCCGAGCAGGAGCGCCTCCAGCGGCACCCACGAGAGCCGCACCAGGCAGGCGTAGCAAAACCCGACCGGGAGCCAGTTCTCGGTCACCCAGGACTCCCAGGGCCGGAGCAGGCCGCCCCACCAGATCGCCGCCCAGAGCACCTCGCCCCAGACGACCATCTCGAGGATCCGCGCCCAGAACCGGACCCACGGCCGGACCGTCCCCTTCTTCCCGGGCAGGGGATCGCGCCAGGGGTCGGGTGCGTCCGCCTTCGCCACGTGGGGAAGAGTCGGCGTGAGGCCGTCGGGGCCGGGATCCTCCGCGCCGAGGACGGTGTACGTCTCGCGGCACGCGGGACACCGCATCGTCTTTCCCCTCTCGGAGTCGCGAAGCTCCGCGACCTCTTCGCAGAAGGGACATTGAACCGAGATCGTCATGTGCTTCTCCCGCTCTCCCCGGGGTGGCGGCCGAGGATAGCGTCACCCCGCCATATTCATGAGGGCCTGCTGATATCGTCACCTGCATGCTCGACGGCC
>CAYRXS010000053.1:10178-29103 GCA_964428225.1 uncultured Planctomycetaceae bacterium | reverse complement strand
CTCGATGAAAGATTCGACCCATCAAGCCTTGACGGGTCCATCCATACTAGAAGCCCAGATTCAGGTCCTGGGCGTTCGACAGGGCGAAGGGGGAAAGACCGCCGAAGTGCACGGCCTGGGTCGACGCCTGGACGCCGGCGAAGGCGACGTCGTAGGGGACCGGGATGTCATAGGTGACGACGGGGCCCGCCTGGAACGGCTGCACCAGCAGCTCGCCGTTGGGATCCCCGACGTTCACGAGCAGCGCCTGGCCGCCGCCAAGGGTGAGCGAGGCCGGCGTCGAGTAGCCGACGAGCAACGCGAAGGAGTGCCCGGTCGTCCCCCCCACGTCGACGATGCCCGTGTAGGTCCCGCCGAGGACGGGCAGGGTCGAGGCGACGTAGCTCGCGGGATTGGAGCCCGCGTTGCGCGAGGTCGCCGACGCGACGTCGACGGCATCGATGAGCATCTGCTTCAGCGCGTCGTAGTTCGCGGGGACGGACAGGTCGTTCACCGTGAGGTTGAACCTCCCGACCTTCTCGTTCTTGGCGTCCAGGATGATCACGTCGCGCAGGATGATCCCCCAGCTCTCCCACACGTCCGACTCACCGTTCTGATCGACGTCGAGGTCCTGCAGCCAGGGAATGTCCCGTCCCGCGGTGGTCACGAGGTTGCCGATCTCTCGTCCCGCCATGTTGACCCCCAGGATGTCGATGCCGAGCTGGGGGTGGTTCGTATCGAGGTCGGTCTGCATCTGGTCGAGGTACCCGAACTGGGCACGGCAGATGCTTCATGTCGCCTTGCCGAAGTACCAGCCGGAGACCTGCCGCAGGTAGTCGCGCGGCGAGACGAGCTGACCGTAGGTGGAGGAGGTCGTGTTGACGTCTTCGAGGGAGAAGTCCGGCATCATCGCGCGACCACCCTCGGCCGAGGAGCTCGCGAATGGCGCGAGCACGAGGGCGAGGACGCCGGCCAGGAGCCAGGACCTGGAACGGATCCGTTCTGCAGAACGCGTGGGTCTCTCCGGTGATGGGGCGCGGGGCGTGGGACGTGCCGGGGCTCGGCACGCGCATATCCTACCGGAGGACTCGGAGTTTCGCCGGGACTCGCGTGACGACCGTCGCGGGGGAAGCCCCGGGGCGTTGCACGTCAAGGACTCAGGACGAGAATCCGCCCTTCCCGCACCCGCGCGGCTGGAGTAACGTGGTCGCCTCGTTTCCCCATGACCGACCCCTCCTCCTTCAAGAGCTTCAAGGACCTCCTGCGCTCGCGCGGTGACTCCCCTCCGGAGGAGGAGAAGCCGGACGAGGGCGGGTGGAGCCTGGAGACGGCCGACGATCATTCGCTCGAGGAGGCGCTCGAGGACCTCGACTCGCCGCTGGGAGAGACGGTGCGCGAGCGCATCCACGCGCGCCCCCCGGCCTTCGCCGCGATGACCGGCGGCCCGCCCCCGTACCGGGAGACGGACTCGGACGAGATGGGGCTGCTCTCGTCGTTCCGCATCCGCACGGTGTTCCCTCCCGACGTGGAGGAGGAGGTCGCGTCGCTGCCCGAGGATCCCCGGGAGAGCGATCTCCAGGGCCGGCTCGACCTGCGCGACGCGGTGATCTTCACCATCGACGGCGAAGACGCGAAGGACTTCGACGACGCGATCGGGATCCGCCCCCTGGACGACGGGCGCATCGAGGTCGGCGTGCACATCGCGGACGTCGGCCACTACGTGCGGCCGGGGACCGCGCTCGACGACGAGGCGCTGGCGCGGGCTACGAGCGTGTACCTGCCGGACCAGGTCGTCCCGATGCTCCCCGAGAAGCTCTCGAACGGGCTGTGCTCGCTGGTCCCCCACCGGGACCGGCTCGCGTACTCGGTCCTGATGGTGTTCGACGAGGCGGGGCAGCGCGTCGACGCCCGCGTCGCCAAGAGCGTCATCCGGAGCGCGCACCGCTGCACGTATCGGGTCGTCCAGGCCCTCCTCGACGGCGAGCGCGACGCCGAGACGAAGGAGATCCGCTCCCTCGAGGAGCCGCTCCGTCTCTTCCAGCGGTGGACGCAACGCCAGCAGGCTCTCCGCGACGCCAAGGGCTCCCTGCGCATGCAGTCGGCGGAGAAGAAGCTCGTCTTCGACGAGAGCCACGAGGTCGCGGAGATCGTCGACGCGCCGCGCTACTTCTCACAGACGCTGATCGAGGAGACCGCCCTCGCCGCCAACCAGGCCGTCGGCGACCTCTTCCGCGCGCGCGGGCTCCCCACGATCTACCGCGTCCACCCCGAGAAGTCCGAGGACGAGATCGAGGGCGTGCGCCGTCTGCTCGCCCGGCACGGGATCCGCGTCCCCAAGAAGGACCGCCTGACGGGACGCGACATCGGTCGGCTGATCCGCGCCGCGCGGAACCGCCCGAACTCCGAGGCCCTGATCGCCCGGATCATGGGGCTGGTGGAGCGCGCGTTCTACGAGGTGCGCGACCACGAGGACGTCGCGCGGCACTTCGGGCTCGCGCGGGAGGCGTACCTGCACTTCACCTCCCCGATCCGCCGCTACCCGGATCTGATGGTGCACCGCTGGCTCTGGGCGGTGGAGAGCCGCGGCGAGGAGGCCGAGCGTGAGCTCGAGGGCGAGGAGCTCGTGCACGACCTGAACGACACCGCGATGCACTGCTCGCTCCAGGCCGAGCTCGCGGAGATGACCTCCCTGGCCCTCTTCGACCTCAAGGTGTGCCAGTTCATGGAACCGCACGTGGGCGAGAAGTTCGAGGCGCGCGTCCACCGGGTCTCCCCCCCGGGCATGGAGGTGCACCTGCCCGACCTCAACGTCACCGGCTTCCTCCCCGTCCGGGTGCTCGGCGACCGCGGGAAGCTCGAGGGCCCCACCCTCACCGTCCGCCGCGGCCGGCGCAGCCTCTCCTTCACCGAGGGCTACCCCGTGCGCATCGCGATCAAGGACGTCGACTTCATCAAGCTCCAGGTGTTCTTCGAGCTCGCCTAGGCGCGGCTACTCCTCCTCGATCTCCACCTCGATCGCGAAGGTCCACTCGCCGCCCGCGACGAGGGTGCTCTCGAAGTCCATCCCCGGCTGGCCCTCGTCCCGCACCGTGTCCATGACCATCTCGATGTCGATCGTCAGGTCCAGGCGACGGGCGAGCCCCGCCTCGACGTCCCACGCGAGCGTGCCCTCGACCTGGTAGTCGGTATCGATCGTCTCGGTGGCGGTGCCGTCGGTGATGGGAATGTGCTCGAGGGTGGTCTTCGCCGTCTCCGTGGTGGCGTAGTCCCCCTTCACCCGCAGCAGGGCGAGCCGGCCCTCGGCCTCCGGATCCCAGCCCGCGAACGTGACCTCGAGTCCCCCCGTGGTCTCCTGCTCTTCCCCGCCGTGCTCCTCGAGCTCGTCGCCGGTCCACTCGATGGAGAGGTTTCCACCGGGATTCCAGAGGAGCTCGAGGAGCTCCTCGTCCACCGACCAGCGGTCCCCCTCCGCGACCTCGTAGCCGGGCAGGAACAGGCGGAGGTCGAGGTCCTCGGTGAGCTCGTCCAGGGGCGGACCGTCGATGTCCTTGGCGTAAGAGAGCTCGTACTCCTCGTCCTCGCCCCACGCGAAAACCACCGTGCGTCCCTCCAGGCGGGAGCCGCCCTCCCGCGAGAGGGACTCCTCCTCGTAGGGAGGCATGCTCGTCTCCTGCGTCTCGACGCGGCTCACCTCCTCGAACGTGCGACGCAGGAGGGTCGGCCGGCCGTCCGCGACCTTCTCGATGTGATCCGTGACCACGGTCGTGTTGTCCCAGCCGAAGCGGAGCTCGAGGTCCGGCATGTATTCGGGCGGGACCTCCTGGCCGTTGACCACCGAAGTCAGCTCCACGAGCTCGATCATCGCCTCCGAGCGGATGGTGCGACGCACCGCGGTGCCCTCGGCGGGCCGGTAGGAGAGGTCGACGGCGGACGGGGCCAGGGCGAACGCGCCCAGGGCGCTGGCGAGGAGAGTGGATCGCTTCATGGGGGGTACGGGGTGCGGGGTGCTCGGCTCGGGGACCATGTCGGCCCCTGCTTCCAAGTGCGGCGGCGCGGCGGGATCCCGCTCGATAACTCGAAAAAAGGCGCGCGGGATCCCCTTCGGCTAGGATGAGGGCCATGCGCGCCCGACGAACCTTCCTGCTCCTGCTCGGCGCGGGGATCCTGGCGGCGGCCTGCGCCGGACCCGGCGCCCGGATCCCCGCTCCGCCGCCGGTGGGAGGGGAGAGCGGGCTGTACTGCTCGGTGCGAGGCGAGGGCGAGGTCGGAACCCTGGTCCTCGGCGCGGCCTGGCTCGAGGAGGGCCTCGCGATCCCGGGCGCGATCGCCTTCGGCGACCTCCAGGGCCGCGGGCGCTCCTGCCCCCCCCCGCGGCCCGAAGGCGCGACCCTCGAGGCGGACGTCGCCGCCCTGGAGGTCTTCCGCCGCCACCTCGGAGGGGAGCGGCTGGCGATCGTCGGCTGGTCCTACGAGGCGGCGGTGGCCCTGCACTACGCGATGGCGCACCCCGACCGGGTGGAGCGGCTGGTCCTGCTCTGCCCCCTGCCCCCCCGTCGCGATCCTCACTGGACGCGGTTCCGGGGGAGGTACGCCGAGCGCGTCGCCGAGGAGGACCTCGCCCGGATCGAGGACCTGCGCGGCGGGGACGCGAGCCTCCGCGAGAGCGCGCCGTACCACCGCGCCGTCCTCCGCGCCATGCTCCGGGGGTACGGCAGCGATCCCCGGCTGCTCGAGGCGACGGCCGCCCGCCCCTATCCCCCGCCGAACGCGGACCCGGACGCGGGGGCGGCCCTGCGCCGGGCGATCCACGAGGGCCTCGGGAACTGGGACTGGCGGGGGGAGCTGGCCGCCGTGCGGATTCCGGTCCTGATCGTCCACGGCCGGCGCGACTCCTTCCCCCTCGAGGGATCCGCGGAGTACGCGGAGCTCCTCCCCGACGCCCGGCTGCTCGTGCTCGAGGAGGCAGGCCACTTCCCGTGGCTCGAGGCTCCCACGGAGCTCGCGGACGCGGTGCAAGCGTTCCTCGACGAGCGCTGACCGTCGGCTGCGCGCTTGTGCGGCGCGGGCGGCGCGCGTAGGTTCCCCTCGCCGTGCTCCCCTCCCTCCTTCGCCCCGCGGTCCTCGCCCTCGCGGCCCTCTCCGCCGCGGGCTGCGCGTCGCCGCTCGGAGGAGAGGAGATCGAGCTCGCCGCGGGGCCGGTGGTCGGCCCGGGAGTCGGGATCCTCGCCTCCGGCTCCCAGCGGATGCTCGAGGGCCGCCGCATCGATCTCCACGTGGAGGCGGGGCTCGCCCATCAGGGCCTCGACGACGACGTCGACCACCGCGGCCGGCGCGTGACCAAGGGCTGGGACCAGGTCTTCCTCGGCCTGAAGGCCGTCCGGGGCACCGACGAGGGGCACCGCTGGGTGGCCCGCGCGGGGGCGGTGTGGCTGCGCGCCCAGGGGGATCCGGTCTTCCTCGACGAGCCCACCGACTACGGCGGGGTCTTCTTCGGCGTGGGCTACGAGCACCGCCTCTCGGAGCACCTGTCCACCGGGCCCGATTTTGCTCTGATCGGCGCGTTCCCCGAGGCCGGGGGGGGGGGGGCGGGGGTGGTGCGGCTGCTGGCGTGGGGCGTGGTCTGGATCCTCTGTGCCCGCCCCACGTTCCCGGCGACGCGGCGCGAATGATTCGCGCCGGGACCGTATCCGCCCCCGGTTTCCGCGGTCCCCTCCCCACCCTCTGCCCCCATCCGACCCATGCTGATCATTCGTGATCTGGTCAAGGTCTACCCCGGTCCCGTGGCCGCCCTGCAGGGCATCCACCTCGAGGTCTCCAACGGGATGTTCGGGCTCCTCGGCCCCAACGGGGCGGGAAAGTCGACCCTGATGCGGATCATCGCGGGGCTGCTCGAGCCGACGTCGGGGATGATCACGCTGGACGGCAAGAACATCGTGGAGGAGCCCGAGCGCGTCTGGTCGCGGCTCGGCTACCTGCCCCAGGACTTCGGCTTCTACCCGCACCTGACAGGAAGGGCGATGCTCGCCCACCTGCTCCGCCTGAAGGGCGTCCGCGCGAAACAAGGCATGCGGAGCCTGTGCGACGAGCTGCTCGAGCGGGTGCACCTCGAGTGGGCGGGGAAGCGGAAGGTCAAGGAGTACTCGGGGGGGATGCGCCAGCGGCTCGGCGTGGCCCAGGCTCTCGCCGGTGATCCCCGCATCATCATCGTGGACGAGCCGACCGCCGGTCTCGACCCTGAGGAGCGCCTGCGGCTCTATCACCTGCTCGCGGAGCTGGCGCAGAACCGGATCGTCCTGCTCTCCACCCACATCGTCGAGGACGTCGCGGTGCTCTGCCCGAACTTCGCGGTCATTCGCGAGGGCCGGCTCCTGACGGTGACCACGCCGACCGAGGCTCTGTCCGCGATCGAGGGGCGGATCTTCGAGGGAGAGGCCGACGAGGAGACGCTGGAGCAGGTGCGGCGCCGCCACGTCGTCACGCAGGCCCTGCTCTTCGAGGGGCACACCCGCATGCGCATCTTCTGCGAGGACGACGACACGCCCGCGGACTTCGCGCCCGAGAAGGAGACCCTCGAGGACGCCTACCCGGTGATGATGCACACCGACGGCCGGATCCTCCCCGGGTCGAGACCGCCGGAGCCGAATCCCGACGTCGACTCGAGCGAGGTTCCCCTGTGAGTCTCGCGCGCTTCCGCGAGCTCTTCTGGCTCGACCTGCGCCACTTCCTTCGCCGGCCGCTGCTCTGGATCTGGATCGTCATCTTGGTACTCCTGGCCCTCCTGTCGTCCGCCGAAGGGATGATCATCCAGACCGGCGACGCCGACATCGGGGGGACGAAGGCCTGGGTGACCTCCGAGTTCAACGTCGCCCTCATGCTCGCGGTGATCGTGCCGCTCTGCTACACGTTCTTCCTCGCGGTGGCGTCGGGGATGCCGATCATCCGCGCCGATGAGCAGAAGATCGGAGACCTCGTCCATTCCACTCCCGTCCGGCCCGGCGAGTACGTGTGGGCCAAGTTCCTGGCGGGCCTCGCGGCCTTCTTTCTCGTGCTCGCCGTCCATGTGGGAGCGTCGATCCTCTTCAACCACTTCGTGATCGACGCCGAGGACGTGGAGCACATCGGCGACTTCGCGCTGGGTAACTACCTTCGGCCCGCGCTCTTCTTCGCCCTGCCGGTGATCACTCTCACGGCGGGCGTGACCTTCGCCGTGGGCGAGCTGACGCGGCGCCCGATCGTCGTGTTCGTCCTGCCAGTGGCCCTGTTCCTTGTCTGTATCTCCTTCCTCTGGACGTGGTCCCCCGAGTGGCTCGATCCCCGGCTCGATCGTGCGCTCATGCTCGTCGATCCCACCGGGTTCCGCTGGCTCCGGAGGACCTGGCTGACGGTGGATCGGGGAGTGGAGTTCTACAACACGGCCCCCATCGTGTTCGACGTGCCGTTCGTGATCAGCCGGGTCTTCTTCTCGGTGACGGGTCTCGTCGCGGTCTGGATCAGCCACGTGCACTTCGGGTCCACCCTGCGCGGGGTGAGGACGCGGATCTTCTCGGCCGTGCCGGCCGTCGCCCACCTGCCCGCTCCGGCCGCGGCCGCCGTCCCGAGCGGCGCGGACACCCGCCGGATGGGAGAGCTGGGCATGACGTCGCGGCCCCCGGGTTTCATCCGCTCCTTCGCGTGCGTGCTGCGCGCCGAGCTGAACGAGCTCGGCAGCCACCCCGGGCTGTACCTGTTCATCCCCCTGATCGTCCTGGACAGCGTCAACGAGGGTTTTCTGACCCAGGGACCGTTCGATACGAGGATCCTCGCCACCCCAGGCCTCCTGGCCATGAGCACCCTGCCGGGGCTCACCGTCCTCCTCGCGCTGCTGTTGATGTTCTACACCGTGGAGTCCCTCCGACGGGAGCGCGGCACGCAGCTCGCCCCGATCGTCTATTCCTCTCCGATGGGCAGCGGAGCGGTGTACTTCGGAAAGATCACGGCCAATGCGATCATCGGGCTCGTTGCGGTGCTCGTGACGTTCCTGACCTGCTGGATCATCATCGCCATCCAGGGCAAGGTCCCGTTCGACGCGATGCCGTTCGCCATCGTGTGGGGTCTGCTCCTGCTGCCCACGTTCGTGCTGTGGTGCTCCTTCGTGGCGATGGTCTACACCCTGCTGCGGAGCGCCTACGCCACCTACGGTATCTCGCTGGCGGCCCTGATCTTCACGGGCTGGGAGCTCGCGATCGGCGAGATGAGCTGGCGCTGGAACTGGCCCCTGTGGAACACGATGCGCTGGAGCGACGCGGGCGTCTTCCCGCTCGACCGGGAGGCGCTGCTGCTGAACCGGCTCATGGTCCTCGCCGTCGCCCTGCTCTTCGTGATCGTCGCGGTGCGCATCTTCCCTCGCCGCGAGTTCGATCCCCAGCGGATCCTCCTGCGCCTGCGCCCCCGTCCCCTCCTCAAGACCGCCCTGCTCCTGGGCCCGTTCGCCATCGTGCCCATCGGTCTGAACGTCTGGCTGGGACACCGGATCGACGTGAGCTGGCAGGGAGACTACGCGGAGAAGGAGCAGAAGGACTACTGGCGCAAGAACATCGCCACCTGGCGGGACGCGCCCGTGCCCGACATCGCGCGGGCCGAGGTGAAGCTCGAGCTCGAGCCGGAGCGCCGCTGGTTCCGGACCGAGGGCACGTTCGAGCTCGTGAATCACACCAGCGAGCCCCTCGCGTCCTTCCCGGTCACCGGAGGTCCGCACTGGGAGGAGCTCGCGTGGACGGTCGACGGCGAGACCCACGAGCCCGAGGAGCGCAAGTTCCTGTACGTCTTCGCTCCCGAGGTTCCTCTCGCCCCCGACGAGACGATGACCATCGGGTTCTCCTTCGAGGGGATCGTGAACGAGGGGATTTCGCGCAACGGCGGCGGCGCGGATCAGTTCATCCTGCCCGCGGGGGTCGTGCTCCACTCGTTCGGTCCCACCTTCGTGCCCACGATGGGCTTCATGGAGGGGGTCGGCGTCGACGAGGACAACGCCTCGGAGGCCCGGGACTACCCCGACGACTTCTACGAGGGCGACACGCCCTCCGGCTTCGGCGGCGGGTGGTCTCCCTACCCCGTGCGGCTCGAGGTGACCGCTCCCGCGGAGTACACGATCAACGGCATCGGGGTCCTGGAGAGCGACGTGGTCGACGAAGCCGGCCGGCGGACGGTCGTCTGGAAGACGGATCATCCCGTCAGCTTCTTCAACGTCATCGCGGGCAAGTGGGACGTGCAGAAGGGGGAAGGCACCGCCGTGTATTACTTCCCCGAGCACCCCTACAACATCGACGAGATGGTCGAGACCCTCGACGGGGCCCGGAAGTTCTACTCCGAGTGGTTCCACCCCTTCCCGTGGAGCGAGCTGAAGATCTCCGAGTTCGCGGCCCTCGCCATGTACGCCCAGGGCTTCGCCACGAACATCACCTTCTCCGAGGGCATCGGCTTCCTCACCGAGAGCGACGAGGAGTCGAACGCGGCCTTTTTCGTCACCGCGCACGAATCGGCGCACCAGTGGTGGGGCAACATCCTCGCCCCCGGCCGCGGCCCGGGCGGCAACCTGCTCTCCGAGGGCACGGCCAACTTCTCCACGATCCTGCTCTTCGAGCAGATGAAGGGAGACCGCGCCCGCATGGCCTTCTGCCGCCAGCTCGAGTCGCAGTACGGCGCCCGCCGGGTGGCCGACTCCGAAAAACCGCTGGTCGAGATCGACGGCTCCCGACCCGGCGACACGACCGTCACCTACGACAAGGCCGCCTGGGTCTACTGGATGCTCCTGCACCACATGGGGCGTCAGCGATGCCTGGCGGGGATGCGGTCGTTCATCGCCCACTACGTGGAGGCGCGCGACCACCCCGTGCTGCAGGACTTCGTCGCCCACCTGCGCGACTTCGCGCCCGATCCGGACGCCTACGACGAGTTCACGCGGCAGTGGTTCTTCGAGCAGGCCCTGCCCGAGTACGAGCTGTCGAGCGTTGAGTCGAGCGTGAACGACGACGTATGGATCGTGACCGGGGTCCTCGAGAACGTGGGCACCGGGCGCATGCCCGTCGAGATCTCGGCCGAGCGGGGCAAGCGCTTCCCCAAGGAGGGCAAGGAGCTGAAGAAGCCCTTCGTGGAGACCCGGACGAGCGTCGTCCTCGGTGCGGGCGAGAGCCGGGAGTTTCGCATCGAGTGCGCCTTCGAGCCCCAACGGGTCGTCGTCGATCCGGACGTGCTCGTGCTGCAGCTCCACCGCAAGTTGGTGGTCCACCGGTTCTCCGTCGTGCTGTAGAGTGCGGCGATGAAGCTGCCGATCCTCGCCGCGTTCCTCGCCCTCGCCCCGGCCTGCGCCGCTCTCGGCGAACCCTCCGAGCCGGATCCGCCGAATCTCCTGCTCATCGTCGTCGACGACCTCGGCTACGGAGACCTCGGCTGCTTCGGCCAGGAACGCATCGCCACCCCCCACCTCGACCAGCTCGCGGCGGAGGGGCGTCGGCTCACCCGGTTCTACGCGGGCTCGACGGTGTGTGCGCCGTCGCGCTGCGCGCTGATGACGGGGATGCACACCGGTCACTGCCCGATCCGCGGCAACGGCAAGGACAACCTCGCGCCCGAGGACGTGACGATCGCCGAGGTCTTGAAGGAGGCCGACTACGCGACCGGTCTCGTGGGCAAGTGGGGCATCGGGCACGAGGGCTCCGACGGAATTCCCACCCGTCAGGGCTTCGACTCCTTCTTCGGTTACCTCGACCAGCACCACGCGCACAACTTCTACCCCACCTTCCTCGTGCGTGACGGGGAACGCGTGTCCCTGCCGAACGTCGTGCCGAAGGAGGGCAAGTACGGCCAGGGCGTGGCGAGCGAGAAGGTGGCGTACAGCCACGATCTGTTCACCGAGGAGGCCCTCGCCTTCCTGGAGCGCGAGAAGGACGGCCCGTTCTTCCTCTGCCTCACGTGGACGATCCCCCACGCGAACAACGAGGCCGGGAAGAAGGGCATGGAGGTGCCCGAGCTCGGCGAGTACGCGGAGAAGGACTGGCCCGATCCCGAGAAGGGTTTCGCGGCGATGGTCGACCGCATGGACCGCGACGTGGGCCGGATCCTCGCCCGGCTCGAGGAGCTGGGTCTCGCAGAGGACACGCTCGTCCTGTTCACCTCCGACAACGGCCCCCACTCCGAGGGCGGCCACCGCTCGGACTTCTTCGACTCGAACGGGCGCTTGAGCGGGCAGAAGCGCGATCTGCTCGAGGGCGGGATCCGCGTGCCGACGATCGCGCGGTGGCCGGGGCGCGTGCCCGCGGGGACGAGCTCGGACCACCTCGGAGCGTTCTGGGACCTCCTGCCGACCTTCGCCGAGCTCGCCGGCGCGAGCGACGCGGTGCCCCCTTCCTGCGACGGTATCTCGCTCGCCGAAGCCCTGACCGCGCCGGACGAGACGCACCGTGACGCGGCGGAGCCCCTGTACTGGGCCTTCTACGAGCGTGGCGGGGGGCGAGCCCTGATCCGCGAGCTCTGGAAGGTGATCGAGCAGCCGATGCACACCCCCGTGCGCCTCTACGACCTCGAGGCGGACGTCGCCGAGGAGCACGACCTCGCCGCGGAGCACCCGGAGCTCGTCCGCGAGCTCGTCGAGCTCATGGACGCCGCCTACGCCCCCTCGGAGCGCTGGCGGTTCCCCGCGCCGCCCGAGGACGGCTAGAATCGCACCGAGACCCTCAGGATGCGTCGACGATTGCGCCGAGAGGTTCCCTGCACGATCCCATGAAGCCCACCCCCCACGTCGGCCCCTCTCCTCGCGTTCGCGAGCTCGTCCTCGCGGCCGTCCTCGGTCTCGCTCTCCTCGCCTGCGGAGGAGGCTCGCCGACACCGCCGACACCGCCGGCCTCGGGGGGCGACATCGATCTCCTGGCGCGCGGCCCCGACGCGGTCTTCGACGAGCCGGGGGTTCTCGTGCCCCACCCCGAGACGGAGTGGGGACGGCTCGGGCTCACCGGCTGGTACAAGGCAGCGCTCGAGGATCCCGCGAAGGGAATCCCCCTGCACGTCCCCACGAACCAGCCGATCGCGATCCTGAACCTGCCCGCCACCGGCCCCGGGGCGCGGACCATCACCATGGAGCTGTGGTGCCCGGACGCGCCCGAGGACTCGCCGCGGACGGCCGTCGTCCGCCTGAACGAGCTGCCCCTGGTCGCCGAGGGGGTGAAGCTCTCGGCCGAGCCGGGCACGATCACCATCGACACGCCCGCCGAGGCCTGGCACCTCGGGGAGAACCTCCTGAAGATCGAGGCCCCGCGCCGGGAGAAGGGGTGGTGCACGGTGTGCGTCTCCCGCGTGGAGTACGGAATCCCGCGCCACGTCGAGGTGTCCGAGGGATCCCCCCGGACGATTACGCTGCCCCCGTCGACGGGGCTGCGCTACTTCGTCGAGGCGGCGCCCCGCTCGCGCCTGAGCCTGCGGGGACGCGCGAGCGGTCCGGGCACGCTCCGCGTGGAGCTCGGGTCCATGGATCCCGAGACGGGGGTGCTCGAGCGCGAGGATCCGGTCTCGTTCGCGGCGAGCGACGGCGCGGTCAACGCGTTCGCCTCGGTGTCGTCGAGCCTCGAGGGCGTGCTCCACGTCGAGCTGGCGTGGGAAGCGGAGGGGGCGAGCGAGCTCGTGATCGAGGAGCTCGTCGTCGCGGAGCCGAAGGCCGTCCCCCGCCCCCCGATCGTCTTCATCAGCATCGACACGTTCGCCGCGCGCCACATGGCGATGTACGGCTACGACCGGGAGACGACGCCGATCCTCGAGCGCTTCGCGGAGGAGGCGGTGGTCTTCGACCGCTGCGTGGCCAACGCCCCGTGGACGATGCCGAGCTACCTCTCCGCCCTGACCGGCCTCTACCCGAGCTCGCACCTCACCGACGTGAAGTCCATGCCGGGGCGCTCCCTCAACAACTACGACTTCTGGCAGGTCGCGGAGAACCGCTGGACGATGGCCGAGATGCTGCGAGGCCGGGGGTACCAGACCGGGGGCTTCGTCGACACGGAGTGGCTCCTCGACAAGTTCCGTATCGCCCAGGGCTTCGACACCTACGACACCTTGGCCGCCACCCTGCCCTTCGACAATCCCGCCTACGGGATCGTGTTCGTCGCGAACCGGTTCGCGGAGTGGCTGGACGCCCGGGATCGCGAGGCGCCTTTCTTTGCGTTCCTCCACGCTCTCGACGCCCACGGGCCGTTCTGGCCGGAGCTACCCTTCAAGTACCACTACCAGGGGGACCTTCCGAAGCAGGAGCGCGAGGTCCTCTCCGGGGAAGCGGAGCACATGACGTCCGGGGCGATCCCCGAGTGGATGGGCTCGACGCTCCTCGGTCCCATTCCCGGCTGGCGGTTCGTGTGCCCGGATCACGACGAGCCGCGGCCCGTGCCCCCGCCCGCCGTCAAGCCCGTGCAGTCGGTGGATCGGATCATCGCCCGCTACGACGAGTGCCTCCTCAAGTGCGATTGGTACATCGGCGTGATCTTCGACATGCTGCGGGCACGCGGTCTCTACGACGAGGCGATGATCGTGATCACCGGGGATCACGGGGAGTCGTTCGACCACGACTTCTACGGCCACGGCCGTCTCTGGGAGGACATCATCCACGTCCCGCTGTTGATCAAGATGCCCGGCGGCGCGTTCGGAGGGAGCAGGGTGTCGCCGTCCGTCGAGCTCGTGGACCTCTACCCGACGATGCTGGAGGTCGCGGGCGTCGAGACCGCCCGCGGCTACCTCCACGGCCGGTCCCTCATTCCCCTGATGCGCGGCGATTCCGTCCCCTCCCGCCCCACCTTCTCCGAGGGGGGGCACCTCGACCAGTGCACGCTGGGGCTCGACGGCTGGAAGCTCGTCCGCTCCTGGCCCGGAGGGGCGACCACGGGGATTCCCACCCTCCTCACCCACCGCTTCGTGCCCGAGGACTGGCTGCGGGAGAGCTTCCCGGAGCTCGTCGACGGACCTCTCACCGACGCATGGCTCTCCGAGCAGAAGCAACGGCCCGGATTCGAGGCGAAGATCGCGGAGCTCCGCGCGCTGATCCCCGGCCCCTACACCGAGCTCTACCACCTCACCGAGGATCCGGGCGAGCTCCACGACGTCGCCGCGGAGCACCCCGAGATCGTCGAACGGCTCGAGCCCCTGCTCGAGGCGTGCCGTCGAAGGGCGCGAGAGGCGCGCGAGAAGGCCACATGGAAGCCCTTCGTCAAGCACTTCGACGACGAGACGCTCGCGCGCCTGCGCGACCATGGCTACATCGACGGGCAGGACGACGGAAAGTAGCGGGAGGCGCCCGCCTCAGACCTTCTCGCCGTACTTCTCCTTGTGCAGCCGCCGGGCGGTGACGACCCACTTCTCGCCGCGGATGAGCTGGACCGAGACCTTGGCCTTCTCCGCGAGGGCGTCGACGCCGGCCCGATCGAGCCGGGCGACGTCCTGGTAGACCCGCACGCCCGCTCCGCGCAGGCGCTTCTCGACCGCGGGGCCCACGCCGGGAAGCTCCTTCAGGTCGTCGCGACGGGCCGGAGGTTTCTTCGCGGGGGCCTTCTTCGCCGGAGCCTTCTGCGCGCCGGGCTTCTTCGCCGCGGTCTTCTTCGCGGGGGGCGCCGCGCCCCGAGCCTTCTCGACGGCGGCGTCCGCGCGCTCGAGCCGCTTGCCGAGCACCCGGATCTCCTTGTCGCGCTCCCGGATCTCCCTCGCCCGCTCCCGCGCCAGGCGGTCGCGCTCCTTGATCGCGTCTCGCTGCTCCCCGATCTGGGTCTTGAGCCGGTCGACGCGGAGCTGCGCCGCCTTGTGGCTCGAAGAGAGCTTCGACAGGTGCGCGCGGCCCGCGGTGAGCTCGGCGCGCATCCGCTCGTCCTGGGTCTTCAGCGCCTTGAGCTGATCCGCACGCGCGGCGCTCCGCGAACGCTCCTCGGCGATCTTCTCCTCGAGGATCGACTCGCGCTTGCCGGCGAGGTCGAGCTGGCCGGGCAGCGCCTCGAGCTCGGTCATCCGCTCCCGGGACGCGGCGAGCTCGCGCTCGAGCCGGTCGTTCTCCGTGAGGAAGCTCTCGGCGTCCTCCTCCTTCTTCCTCGTCAGCTCCGCTTGAGCCGCGTCACGCTCCGCGATCTCGCGCTCGAACCGCGTGCGCTCCTGACGCGCTTCCTCGAGCGCGGTCTGGACCCGCTCCTCCCAGGAGGCGTTCAGCTCGCGCTCCTCCTCGCGCCACTCCTCTTCGCGCTCGACCAGTCGCGTCTCGGCCTCGCGCAGGCGCTCGGGGTAGGCCGAGAGCTCGGCCACCTGTACGTGCAGCTCCTCGAGCGTGCTCTCCGCCTGCCCCCGGGCGGTCTCGCTCTCCGCGAGGCGCTCGGGCAGTGGCGCGAGCTCGGCGGTGCGCGCCTCCAGGCGGGTGAGCTTCTCGTCGCGCTCCCGGAGCCGGTCCTCGAGCCCTTGTACCGCCTGGTCCCGGTCGTCGGAGGCGGCCGCGGTCCGGGCCTCCCACGACTCGACGATCTGCTTCTCGCGGGTGTCCCGCTCTTCCTCGCGGGCGCTCAGCCGCTCCTCCGCGGCCCGCAGCCGCTCGGGGTACGGGCCGAGCTCCTCCACGCGGGCGGCGAGCTCGACCACGCGCTCCTCCTTGACGCCCAGGGCCGCCTCGGCCGCCGCGCGCCGCTGCTCGACGTCGCCGACGCTCCGCAGGCGCTCGCCGAGCTGGACCACCTCCTCCCGGGCGCGGTCCCGCTCGTCGACGGTCGCGTCCCGGGTCTCGGCGGCGGCCTCCCGCTCCCGCCGCTCGCCGGCGAGCGCCTCCCGGGCCGACTCGAGCTCGCGGGTCAGCTCCCCCCGCTCGGTCTCGCGGGCCTTCTGGCGCTCCGCCAGCATGGAGGTCAGGGATTCGACCTCGGCGCGAGCCTCCTCGAGCTCCTCCCCCCGGCGCAAGAGGTCCTTCTTCGTCGCCGACTGGGTGTTCCCTCCGTCCCGGACCTGCTTCTCGAGCCGGGCGGCCTCGGCCTGCAGCCCCTCGATCCGCTCGTGGAAGGAGCGCATCTCGAGGGTGTTCTGGTTCAGGGCCCGGATCGCCTTCTCCTGGTCCTGCTCCGCCAGGCGCACCTTGCGCATGTAGAGCTCGGCCAGGGTCCGTCGCTCCGTGAGGTGCCGCCGTCCCCGGAGGAGCCAGCCCGCGGCGGCTCCCACCGCCGCGCTCCCTCCACAGGTCAAGATCTCCACGAGTCCCATCGATCTCCTCCCGGTGCCGGGCCCGCTGAGTGGCAAACCACCGATCAGCGGCGAACACCAGTTCGTCCGCTGCATGGGTGGTGCGTTGGGCCGCGGAGTCGGCGCAACGCCCGGGTTAACGGCCATCCCGGGCGCTTGGGCAGGTCGGGTGGCGGGGACGGGCGAACAACTCGAACGCGGCTAAAGACCGGGGGTTCGCCCGGCCGAGGGATTCCCGCAGTTCGCCTCCCTCACGCTGTACGGGAAGAGGACGTCCGAGCCGTCGGACCGACCCGCCCTGCCGAACTGCGTGGAGAAGCGCCCCGATTCCCTTCGCTGGCCTCGCTCACCATGACGGACCAACCCGCCGCCGGCACCAAGCCTCGCCAGAAGCTGTCGACCGCCCAGATGCTGCATCTGATGCGGCTCGAGATGGACCGGGCGCTGCGACACGAGTACGCGATCAGCTGCATGGTGATCGGGCTCGACGGGTACCGCGACGAGGAGCTGCGGCCCGCCCGGATGGCGGTCATGCCCGCGGTCTTCCACCAGCTCAAGGAGGTCACCTTCGCGAACGACGTCCGGGGCCTGGGGATCTGGACCGAGCGGTTCGTGCTCGCGGTCTTCCCCCACGTGACTCCGGAGAAGATCGCGGACCTCGGGGGGCAGATGATCGAGCGGGCGTCGACTGTTTCGCTTCCGTTCGAGGACGCCCCTCCCATCACCCTGAGCGTGGGGATCTCCCACAACCTGCACCCGGGTCCGATGTCCTTCGAGACCCTCGTGGAGGAGGCGGAGATGGGCAACGAGCTGGCGAGCGGCGCGGGAGGGAACCGCTACGTGCAGGCCCGGGACGTCGAGACCGAGCTCGACCGCCTCCGGGAGGAGCTCGAGCAGCAGATCGAGGACATCCAGGACCACCAGGAGAAGCTCTTCGGAGACCAGAGCGGCGAGGAGGAGACCTGGGCCAAGAACCTGGTCCAGCAGGTCGTGGCCGTCTTCGAGCAGGAGCCCGAGCAGTCCGAGGGCGTCCTGCGGCTGCAGAAGGAAGTGATCGCGCTGCTCAAGAGCGAGCTGCAGATCTGGCGCGAGTCGTCGACCGTCAGCCGGCTCCTCGAGAGCCAGGGCCAGGTCGATCTCCTCGAACGCCGCGTCCGCAAGCTCACCGACAACCTCGGGGTGACGGAGCACGAGCTGAAGCGCGTCGCCTCGGCGAAGAACATCGACCTCGGCGTCTCCTCGATCTACCGCACCGTTCAGGGGCTGGACGCCGGGGACGCGAACGCCGAGCAGAAGAGGGAGATGTTGAAGAACATCTTCGAGGCCAACCTCGAGCTACAGGGGAAGACGGCCTCGAAGAGTGGAGGAGGAGCCTGAGAGAGGAAACTCGGCGTTCCCCGCCGAGATGGGAAGGTTTCACACAACGGGATAGCACTCCAATGACCAAGAACAGCGAACAAGGTACGTCCGAAGAGTACGAAGCGGACGAGACCACCGAATCCACCACGGCCACCGAGAGCCAGAACTGGCCCGAGCCGGACAAGTCCGAGGGCGTCGTGTATCTGGGGATCGACCTCGGCACGTCTCGCACCTCCGTCACGGCCAGCAACGGCGTTCGGGAGACAGTCTCTTCCTACGTCGGCTACCCGAAGGACGTGGTCAGCAAGAAGCTCCTCAAGAAGGATGTCCTCTTCGGAGACGACGCGGCGTCCAACCGCCTCGCCCTGGACTTCTATCGTCCCCTCGAGCACGGCGTCATCAAGACGGACGGCGAGGGCACGGAGAACGAAGCTCACCTGAAGGCGGCCAAGGACCTGATCGGCGAGATCATCCGTCTGGCCAAGCCCCGGAAGGACGAGCTGATCTACGCGGTGATCGGCGCGCCGGCCCAGGCGTCCATCACCAACAAGGACGCGATCGTCGAGGCGGCCCGCGCGGCCGTCGACTCGGTGATGCTCTGCTCCGAGCCGTTCTCGGTGGCCTACGGTCTCGACATGCTCGACGACGTCCTCGTCATCGACATCGGCGCGGGAACCGTCGACCTCTGCCGGATGCACGGCACGATGCCCGAGGACAACGACCAGGTCACGATCACCTACGGCGGCGACTGGGTCGACAACCGGTTCGCGGAGCTCCTGTCCGACGCCTATCCGGAAGCTCAGTTCACCATCCAGATGGTGAAGGAGATCAAGGAGCGTCACGCGTCGGTGGCCGACGAGTTCGAGCCCGCCATCGTTGAGCTTCCCGTCGAGGGCAAGCCGACCGAGTTCGACGTCACGGAGCAGCTCCGCGAGGCTTGTCGCGGGATCGTCGCCCCGATCGTCGAGGGATTGAACCAGCTCGTCGCGAGCTTCGATCCCGAGTTCCAGTCGCGGCTGAAGGACCGCGTCCTGCTCGCCGGCGGCGGCAGCCAGATCAAGGGGCTCAACACCGCAATCGAGCGCGAGATGCACCAACGCCTCGGCAGCGGCAAGGTCGTGCGCATCGAGGAGCCGGTCTACGGCGGCGCGAACGGCGCCCTGAAGATCGCCCACGACATGCCCTCGGACTACTGGGAGAAGTTGAAGTAGGCGTTGAGCCGACTTGGCGGCTCAACGCCCCGCCGTTGCAGCGGACGAACTGACGTTCGCCGCTGATCGGCGGTGGCGGACGCCGGGTTCCTCTCCAACCACGAGCGGCCCCGCCCCCCCCCCCCCCCCCCGGCCCGGCCCCCCCCTATTTTTTACCCCCCGGGCGCCCC
>CAYRXS010000053.1:0-10168 GCA_964428225.1 uncultured Planctomycetaceae bacterium | reverse complement strand
GCCGCGGCTGTGGGGGGGGGGCGCCCGCGGGGTCCCCCCCACCCCCCGTGGGCCCGGGCCCGGCGCTGGCGCCGGGGGCCGGGCCGCCGCTTTGTTTGTCGCCCAGGGCGGCCTCTGCGGAAACGCCCCGTCAGGTGGACTGGACGTCAGGAGTATTGTCGGGAAATGTGCCGCGCAGCTGGTGTTCGTGGAGAATAGGGGCGATGCGAAACTGGACCCTGACTCGCCTCTTCTGTCGATTCCGCGACCATGGCGATGGTCCAGCCCTCGCCGCGGTGTTCGATGCCACGGCACGGGAGCTCCTGGACGTCGCCTGTCATCTGGTTCGGGATCCGGCCGAGGCCGAGGACCTCGTGCAGGCGACGTTCCTGACCGCCATCAAGAAGGCTCGAACCTACGAGGAAGGGGCTCCCCTCAAGGCGTGGTTCTACGGAATCCTGTGGCGCGAGGCCGCCAAGGTCCGCCGCGCCGCTGCGAGAAAGGTGGACCCGGATCGGGTCGCCCCCGCTGCGGAGCGTGAACCGCTCGAGCACCTCGTCCTCATGGAGGTGCCGCAGGTAGTCTCCCAGGCGTTGGAGCGCTTGCCTCGGCGCTACCGGGACGTCCTGGAGCCCATGCTGCACCACGGCAGGCAGGCAGAGGAGATCGCCCGCGCCCTCGACCGCTCGCCAGGAACCGTTCGAAGCCAGATCCACCGCGGTCTGGATCGGCTCCGACGTGCATTGCCCACGGACTTCGCCTCGGTTTCGGGTTTCGCGCTCCTCTCGACACGCGGTCTGCCCATGCTCCGCGCCGAGATCCTGCGGTCGGCGGGCTGCTCACCGACCACGGTTGCCGCGAGCGCGGGCGCGCTGAACATCGCTCTTGGAGGTGTACTCGTGTCCAAGACTGCTCTTGTGGGCATGAGCGTGGCCGGAGCCGCGCTCGCGGTCGCCTGGGTTGCGTGGGTGAGCTCCCCCGGCGGGTCCGGAGAGGACGGAAGCCCTGCCGTGACCGCCTCCGGTGCTACGGCGCTGCCCACCAGCGATGAACCCGACTCTCCGATCGCGGTGTCGGCCGAGGGGGAACCGGACGTGCGTTCGCCCGTCGAGTCCCGGGAGGATCGTGGATCCAGCCAGACCGAACCGCCATTCGAGGACGCGGTCCTCTACTGGCTGGGGCGCTTCAACGAGGCTCCGGATAGCTGGCGGCACGGGTGGAAGATCGCGGGGGAGATTGCCGAGCTTTCCCCCGACGAGGCGCTTCGGATCATGACCGCGGTCTGGCCGCATCTGACCGTCGGGGTCAGGGGGCAGGCTCTCAAGCCCTTCGTCTTCGACGGAGGTCACGAGCACGCACTGAAGCTGCTAGACCTTGCCGCCATGGATCCAGACTCTTCCGTACAGAACCGGGCTTTCACCTACCTCTGGGACTACGCATACCAGGATTTCGCCCTGGACTACGAAGCGTATCGGCGGTGGGCCGCCATCTACAGAGACTTGCCGGTAGGTGAGGTGCTGACCTCGAATGCCCGACGTTTCGTATCCGAGCTCCTTCGGATTCCGCCCGAGGATCTCGCCGATCGCATACGAACCTGCCCCCGGCTGGACCTCAGAGCCGGCGGGCCTGCTGGTGTCGATCTGGCCGCAGCATTCCGAAATGCCGGCGCGCTGAGATTGGTGGAGACGTGTCTCGACGATCCTGACGCAAAGGTGAGAAGCGCTGCCCTCACTTGGGCCAAGAAGGTCGAGGCCGATGAAGCCTGGCTTCGGACCTGGGTACTGCCGACGATCGTGAATCCGGGGGAGGCTGACTCTGGTTCTTTCGGTGCATACTGCCGGGCCCTCGGACGCCCGGAATGCACCTGGGCTCGTGAGCCACTCCTCGACTGCCTCCAGCGCTCTGCGCGCGGGCAAGCTCCTTCGGTGGCCCCCATTGCCAGCGCTCTGGCGGAGATGGGCGACCCGGCCTCTATCCCGGGCATGATCGAGGTTCTTCTCCACGACACGTCCGGCGAGCTGACCTACGACGTCGGCTACTTTGGGCTCTCCGAACTCACCGGGGTAACGTGGCAGGAGAGCTACGACGGCGATTGGTGGCTCGAGTGGTGGGAAGGAAACAGCGGCCGCTTCCCTCCCGAGGTGAGCAGCATCCCCATTCGACAATAGAGGCGTGACCTCCTCGTCCCATCCATCCTTCCAGAAGGGAACCATGAAGCGAACCGTCTCGACCGTCACTGCGCTCGCGCTGCTCGTGGGCCTCGTCGCCGCGGCTCCGGAAGGCGGAGAGATCGCCGGGCGCGTGCTCGACGCGAGGGGCAAGCCGGTCGCCGAGGCGACCGTCCTCGCGAACGTGAAGACCTGGCCCGACGGACGGTTCAGGATGCGGCCGTTCTCGACCGCGACCGACGGGAAGGGCCGGTTCCGGATGGAGGACTGCGTCCCTCCGGAAGAGCGCTACCAGGTGAACCTCGCCGTGGTCGCGACGGGGCACGCGTTCGTCAGCCGGTACGTGGAGGCCGACGAGGGCGGGCCGTTCGAACCGTTGGACCTGAAGCTGCCCAAGGCCCTGTCCTTCCGCCTCCGCTTCACGAATCCCGAGGGGAAGCCCGTCGAGGGCGTCGTCGTCGGGCCGGCGAAGCGCGTCGGGGCGGACGAGGTGGAGCACATCGTCTACGCGCAGGGGAGCGAGGCGATCCGGATGCAGAGCTCCGACGAGGGCGAGGTCGAGGTCCACTGGTTCGCGAAGGGCGATCGCAACGCGGAGATCACGGTGCGGTTCCCGGACACCGAGGTGCAGACGCGGACGATCGAGCTGCCGAAGAAGAAGGGCGAGACGGTCGTCGTGCCCTCGGACCCGACCTTCGCCGCGGGCGGCGACGCGAGGAAGCGCTTCTTCCTGCTCGGCCCGAAGACCGAGAAGGCCCCGAAGCGCGGCTACGGCCTCCTGCTCGTGCTGCCCGGCGGCGATGGGAGCACGGCCTTCCACCCGTTCGTGAAGAACGTCTTCGAGAACGCGGTCGGCGAGGGCTGGCTCCTCGCGCAGCCCGTGGCGGTGAAGTGGACGGAGGACCAGCAGATCGTCTGGCCCACGGCGAAGAGCAAGGCGAGCAAGATGAAGTTCACGACGGAGGAGCTCATCGCCGCCGTGGTGAAGGAGGTCGGCGAGAAGCACGATCTCGACCCGCGCCGGATCTTCACCCTCTCCTGGTCGTCGAGCGGCCCCGCCTGCTACGCGGCGTCCCTCGCGAAGGGGACCCCGGTCACCGGCTCGTTCGTGGCGATGAGCGTCTTCAAGCCGGACTACCTGCCGTCGCTCGGTGCGGCGAAGGGGCACGCCTACTACATCTACCACTCAAAGGAGGACAGGGTCTGCCCGTTCCGGATGGCCGAGGACGCTCGCGAGAAGCTCGAGGAGAAGGGCGCCGAGGTGGAGTTCCGGACCTACGAGGGCGGCCACGGCTGGCACGGCGACGTGTTCGGCGACATCCGCGCCGGCCTGGCCTGGCTGGAGCGGGCGGTGAAGTAGGCGGGTGCGGATCGCTCGCATGAGGTAACCTCCCCCCATGCAGCGCCTGCTGCTTCGTCTCGCGAGCCTCGCCGTCCACGCCTACTACCGCTTCCGCCGGCTCGGGGGAGGCGTGCCCCGGCGCGGACCGGTGCTGCTCGTCGGCAACCACCCGAACGGGCTCGTCGATCCCATCGCGCTCGCGGACACCACCCCGCGGACCGTCCGCTTCCTCGGCAAGGCGCCCATCTTCGACATGCCGGTCCTCGGCACCATCGCGCGGAGGATGCGGGCGCTGCCCGTCTACCGGGCGATGGACGGAGCGGACACCACGCGCAACGAGGACACCTTCGGGGCCGTCGTCGAGGCCCTGCGCCGCGGGGACGTCGTCTGCCTGTTCCCCGAGGGACGCAGCCATTCCGAGCCGCATCTCCTCGAGCTGCGCACGGGAACCGCGCGCATGGCCCTGCGCACGGAGGCCTCCTGCGGGTTCGAGCTCGGGGTGCGCGTCGTGCCCGTCGGTCTCGTCTACCGCTCGAAGCGCCGGTTCCGCAGCCGGGCCGCCACGTGGGTGGGCGAGCCGATCGACGTGCGCGAGCTCGCCGAGACGTTTCGCGCGGACGAGCGCCAAGCCGTCCTCGAGCTGAACGAGCGCATTGCGGAGGGACTGCGCGAGGTCACGCTGGGCCTCGACCGCTGGGAGGATCTTCCCCTGCTCGAGCTCGCCGAGCGCATCTGGCGCGCAGAGGGGGACACCGAGTCGCGCACGACGCGGACGAAGCGATATGCGGACGGCGTGCGAGTCTTGCGCGAGCGGGATCCCGCGCGGATCGACGAGCTCGCCCACCGCGTCGCCTGCTTCCGCGATCGGCTCGAGCGCCTCGGGCTCTCCGTCGGGTACCTCGACGTGCGCTACGGGCGCGCGATCGTCGTCCGGTTCGTCCTGCGCACGCTGCTCGATCTCCTCCTCGGCATGCCGCTCGCCCTCGCGGGCATCGTGCTCTGGTTCCTCCCCTACCACACGGTCCGTCTGGTCGGCCGGCGGATCCACCCGAACCCGGACATGGCGGCCACCGTCCATCTGCTCGCGGGGCTCGTCCTCTTCCCCCTGTGGCTCCTGGGGATCGGCGTGGCGACCGGCCTGTGGCTCGGGTGGCCGTCGGGGGTCCTGGCGATGCTCCTGGCGCCGGTCCTCGGTCTGCTCGCGCTGTCCTTCCTCGAGTGGTGGCGGGGAACGGTGGGCGACGTCTCCGCGTTCCTGAGGATCGGACACCGCCGGCGGCTCCGCGTCCTGCTCGGCCGCCAGCGCGACGAGCTCGCCACCGAGATCGAGGCCCTGGCAAGCGAGCTGCGCGAGGCAGGCCCCGCTTGACGCCGGGGCGCGGCGCGAGCAACATCCGCGCGCCCCGGAGCTCCCCACCATGAACGAATCCGACCTGCCCGCGCCGCTTCGCCCGCCCGTCCGCGTCCTGCTCGGCCCCGGCCCCTCGGACGTCCCGCCGTCCGTGCTCGCCGCGATGGCCTCCCCCACGATCGGACACCTCGACCCGCGCTTCCTCGAGATCCTCGACGAGATCCGCGGGATGCTGCGGCGGGTGTTCGGCACCGAGAACGAGCTAACCCTGCCCGTGTCGGGCACCGGCTCGGCAGGGATGGAGACCCTGCTCGTCAACCTGATCGAGCCCGGGGACGAGGTCCTCGTCGGCGTGTGCGGGGTCTTCGGCATGCGCATGGCGGAGGTGGCCCGCCGGGCGGGGGCGAAGGTCACCGCGGTCGAGGGCGAGTGGGGCCGGGCGCTCGACCCGCAGGCCTTCCGGGACGCGGCGCAGGGGCGGTCGTTCCGCCTGCTCGCCGTCGTCCACGGCGAGACGTCCACCGGCGTGCGCCAGGAGCTCGCCCCCCTGCGCGAGGTGGCGGACGAGGTGGGAGCGCTGCTCGCGGTGGACTGCGTCACGACGCTCGCGGGGATCCCGCTGCGCATCGACGACGAGGGAATCGACGCCGCCTACTCCGGCACGCAGAAGTGCCTCTCCTGTCCCCCGGGGCTCGCGCCGGTCACCCTGTCCGCGCGCGCGCGCGAGCGGCTCGGCGCCCGCGAGGCGCCCGTGAGGAGCTGGTATCTCGACCTCTCCCTGGTCGCCGGCTACTGGGGCGCGGAGCGCGTCTACCACCACACCGCCCCGATCAACCAGCTCTACGGCCTCCACGAGGCCCTGCGGCTCGTGCTCGAGGAGGGCCTGGAGGCGCGTCACGCCCGTCACGAGCGCAACGCGCGGGCCCTGGTCCGTGGGCTCGAAGCCCTCGGCCTCTCCCCCGCCGTGCCCGAGGCGGAGCGCCTCGTTCCCCTGACCGCGGTCAGCGTGCCGGACGGCGTGGACGAGGCCGCGGTGCGCCGCCACCTGCTCGAGGAGTACTCGATCGAGATCGGGGCGGGCCTCGGGCCGATGAAGGGCCGCGTGTGGCGGATCGGGCTCATGGGCGCGGCCTCGACGCGGCGCAACGTGGAGCTCTGCCTCGCCGCCCTGCGCTCGGCCCTCGCCGCCCAGGGACGCCCGATCCCGGGATGCCCGCTCGAGGCCGTCCGGGACGCCTGGACGTAGGGGCTACTCCCCCACCACGGTGACGCTCAGCCGCCGGCGGTGCGGGCGGTAGCGGTGCTCGTAGAGGTAGATCCCCTGCCAGGTGCCCAGGTCGAGCCGTCCCCCGCTCACCGGGAGCACGACGGAGGTCTGGGTCAGGGCGCAGCGCACGTGGGCGGGCATGTCGTCGGGGCCCTCGGCGGAGTGGCGGAAGATCGGGTCGCCGTCGGCTACCGCGCGCTCGAGCCACGCCTCGAGGTCCGCGCGCACGGTGGGATCCGCGTTCTCGCAGACGATCAGCGAGGCGCTCGTGTGGTGCACGAACAGCGTGCAGAGGCCGTCCCGCACGCCGCTGTCGCGCACGAGGCCCGCGACGCGCGAGGTCACGTCGTACGTCCCGCGACCCTCGGTCGCGATCGAGATCGACTCCTGGTAGGTCATCGTCCCAGGGTAGGCCGCCGGCGCCGACCGTGCGACCCCTCTCCCGGTTCGCTAGAGTGCCCGGGGATGAACGACGCGAATGCGAAGCGCGGGGCGGCACTCCTCGGGGTGCTGCTGCTCCTGGCCTTCCTGCTCCGGCTCGCGGAGGCGTGGAGCGCGAGCTTCCACCTCGACGATTTCCACAGCCTCCACCACGCGCGGGCCGAGAGCCTGGGCGCGCTCTTCCAGGGCCTCCGCCTCGACAACCACCCGCCGCTCTCGTTCCTGATCCTCTGGGCCTTCCGCGGCGTCCTCGGGGAGGGCGAGCTCGCGCTTCGCCTCCCCAACCTGCTGATCGGCGTCGGCGGAGTGCTCGCCGTCTGGCGGCTGGCGCGAAGGCTGGGGAGTCTCGAGGCGCGCACGTGGGCCACGGCGCTCTTCGCCGTCTCCTCGCTGCACCTGGGCTTCTCGACGGACCTGCGCATGTACGCGCTGCTCGCCCTGGCGGTGACGGCGCTGGTCGACGCGGTGCTCGACGTGCTGGAGGAGGGGCGCGGGCTCTGGCGCGTGCTCCTCTGGACGTTCGTGGGGATGCACACCCACTACCACTTCCTGCACACTCTGGCGGTGCTCGCCCTCGCGCTGCTCGTCCTGGCCCTCGCGCGTCCCCGGCACCGCGCGCCGCTTCGCGGGATGGCCTTCGCGCTCGGGGGAGCGGCGGCGCTCTCCGCGCCGTGGTACCTGTGGGGCTTCCTGCACCAGCTCCTCGAGCACGACCTCGCCCCGGGCGGCTCCGCGGTCTCTCCGACGATCCTCGCGGAGGCGATGGTACACCTGCTGTACGTCCGCATCTCGCTGGGGGGCGACGTGCTCCGGCTCGTCTTCCTGGGAGGGGCCACGCTCGCCTGCCTCGTCTCGGTGATCGGGGCGGTGCGGTGGTGGCGACATCCCCCCGGCTCGGGTCTTCCCGGCTCCGCCCTCCTCCTCGCCGCCGCCGCGTTCGGGGTGCCCGCCTGGACGGCGGTCCTCGCCTGGCTCTTCCCGCGCGCGGGCTTCGAGTGGCGCTACCTCGCGGGCGCCGTCGGCCCCTTCGCCGTGCTCGTCGCGGGAAGGACGATCTTCACCCGTCCCGCCCTGCACCGGACGGTGCTCGGCGTCATCGGCACGTCCGCCGTACTCCTGTGTGTCCTCCACGTGCGCGACGCCGGGCGGGAGGACTACGAGGGCGCGACCCGCTTCGCCCTCGCGGAGCTCGGCGCGGAGGGCGCGGTCCTCGCCGCGGACTGGCAGCCGCGGATCTTCCCCCACTCCCTGGGCTGGGACTACTACGCGGGACGGATGCGCGGCTCCGAGGCGGTGCCGACGAGGGTCCCCTTCACCGACGACTTCGCGCTCGCCCCGGAGGCGGAGCTCGCCTACCCGCGCGTCGTCTGCGTCCTGCGGAGCATCCCGAACGACGTCCCCCTGCTCCTCGCTCTTCGCGAGCACTTTCCCCACGAGGAGGCGAAGCGGTTCGGCGAGGCGATCTGGGTGCTGACCTTCTCGCGCGAGTGAGCGCGACTCAGCGCACGCGCGGCGTCTCGTCCGGCGCGAGAGCCACGAGGTGCGGCCAGGGGAAGTCGGGAGGCACCGGTTCCTGGGGGATCGCGCGGAAGCCCGTCTCCAGGGCCCGGCGGACCTCCTCCGCGATTCCCTTGCGGTCCTTGTCCCCGGTCTCGACGCTCGCGCAGCGCACGGTGACCACGATCTCGCGCGTGCCCAGCAGCCGCCACAGGTGGCGGGGAAGCCCCATCCCTCCCCACCAGCAGACCGTCCACGCCTCGCCCCACGGATCGCGCGGGGTCCGGTAGGTGATGGCCGCCGCCCGGCAGGGAACCGAGCGGCGGGCCACGGTCTCGAAGAGCGAGCTGTGCAGCTTCTCCACCCGCGCGCCGCGGGTCGCCCGTCCCTCGGGGAAGACCACGACCGACACGCCGGCCCGCAACGTCTCGTCCATCAGGTCGCCCACCCGCTGCAGGTCCCGTCGACGCGCCTGGCGGATGAAGATCGTCCCCACGCTGCGGGAGAGCAACCCGACCAGGGGCCAGCCCGCGATCTCGCTCTTCGCGACGAAGCGACACGGAAAGAGCGCCGCGAGCACGAGGATGTCGAGGTAGGAGAGGTGGTTGGCGGCGAGGAGCACGCCCTCGGAGGGCGCGTCCACCTCGTACTCGATCCGCACCCCCATGAGGGGCAGGCAGGCGCTGCCCCAGAGGCTCTGCACGCGCGCTCCCCACCGCATCCCCAGGTCGCGCGCCCCGAGGAGGTGGATGATCCGGGAGACCAGGCCCACGGGAAAGAGGACCGCGGTCACCAGCAGGAGGAGGACGAGGCGGACGAAGGTTCGCAGGGGGCGCAGCATGGGACGGGGATCCGGGGCGCTCCGATTAAGGTGAGTGAGCGGGCCCGGAGCAAGCCTGCGGTGGCTTGTCCGTCGCGTCAGGCGGGACGCGGGAGCGGTACCGAGAGCTCCTCGGCGCTCCGCCGAACTCGACACTCGTCCGCGACCTCGCGCAGGATCTCCTCGAGGGGGATCCTCGGGCGGAAGCCGCAGACCTCCTCGAGGCGGCGGAGATCGGGCCGGCGGCGGGGAAAGTCCCGGAACGCCGTGCCGTAGGCCTCGCGGCGGGGCACGTTGACGATGCGGGAGTCGCTCCGGACCGCCCGGCGCACGAGCAGGGCGAGCCGCGCGATGCTCACCTCGCGGTCGCTGCCGACGTTGAACACGCGCCCGTGGGCCGCGGGATTCTCGATCAGGCGGAGGCACGCCTCCACGGTGTCGCTTACGTGGGCGAAGGACCGCGTCTGGCGGCCGTCGCCGTAGACGGTGATCGGCTCGCCCGCGACCGCCTGGCGCACGAAGCGGGGCAGGACCATCCCGTAGCGGCCGCGCTGGCGCGGGCCCACCGTGTTGAAGAGCCGGACGACGACCACGCGCAGGCCCTCCTCGCGCGCGAGCTCCCCGGCCGTCTCCTCCGCGCGCGCCTTGGAGAAGGCGTAGGACAGCCGCGCCTCGGTCGGGGGCTCGGAGACGATCGGGTCGTCCTCGTGCATCGGCAGCCGGGCGCGACGGCCGTACACCTCCGAGCTGGAGGCGAGCAGCAGCGGGATCCCGCGGCGAGCCGCCGCCTCCAGCACGATGCCGGAGCCCTTCGCGTTCGTCTCGATCGTGCGCGCCGGCCACCCCAGGACCAGGCGCACCCCCACCGTCGCCGCGAGGTGCAGAACGCGGTCCGCGCCCTCGACGAGCTCCTCGACGAGCGGGCGGTCGAGCACCGAGCCGACGTGGAGCTCGAAGCGCTCGGAATCCGCGACCTCCCGCAGGTTGGCGCGGCGCCCGGTGCTGAGGTCGTCGAGGACGGTGACCCGCTCCCCGCGCCCGAGGAGGCGCTCGACCAGGTGCGAGCCGATGAAGCCCGCTCCGCCCGTGACCAGCGTGTGCATCCCTTGGTTCTCCCCGCCGCCCTCCGGCGGCGTCTCGGGGGGTGGGACGCCGCGTCCCCGCGTATCTTCCCCCCGACTGCCGTGTCCTCGCCGCTCAGAATACTCACGTTCGGCGGCGGACCAGGGATCAGACGGAAGGAATCTCTCGCCCGAGGAAGAACCCGTCGTTCCCCTGGCCCTGGTAGCGGGGCAGCAGCAAC
>CAYRXS010000052.1:12739-29607 GCA_964428225.1 uncultured Planctomycetaceae bacterium | reverse complement strand
CCCCCCCCCCCCCCCCCCCCCCCCCCCCCCCCTCTCTGTCTTTCCGCCCTTTCTGCTTTGCGCCTTTGCGTCTTTGCGAGAGGTCCTCTTCTCCCGCCGCTCAAAGATCCAGCTCGTCCGCCTGCATCCCGTGCAGCATGCGGACCATCAGGCGGCTGATGCGGCCGACCTTGTCGCAGTCGATCTTCTCCGCGGTGTCCGTGGGTTTTGTGTAGTCGGAGTGCAGGCCGGAGAACAGGAAGACCACCGGCAGCCCCAAGTTGCGGGAGAAGATCGCGTGGTCGGACCGGCGCCAGAACGCGTCCGCGCTCTCCAGGATGGAGAAGCCCTCGCGCGGAGCCAGGCTCTCGACGAGCCGCGTCAGCCCGTTGTACTCCTCGTGGTCCTTCGACGGGGTGACCAGGAGCTGGTTCGGGGAGTTCCGGCCGATCGTGTCGACGTTCAGGTTGGCCACCGCGCGGAAGGCCTCGGGCAGCGTGGGCTCCTTCGCCCACGCGATCGACCCGAGCAGGCCCTTCTCCCCCCCCGACACCCACAGGAGGAGGACCGAGCGGCGCATCGGACCGTAGTCGGCCAGCGCATCCGCCACCGCGAGCAGGGCCACCGTGCCGGAGCCGTTGTCGTCGGCTCCGTTGTAGATCTCGCCGTCGCGCACGCCCTCGTGGTCGTAGTGGGCGGTGAGGATGACGACCTCGCGAGAGAGCTCGGGGTCATCGCCCGGCCACAGGGCGGCGACGTTCTCCGCGTCGTGGACGGTGCTGCGGGGATCGAGCACTCGAGTCTCCCGCCAGCGGACGTCCAGCTCCTCGCCCGTGGGGGTCTCGGTCCCGGCGGGCAGCAGCCACGCGCCGACCTCCGCGGACAGGTAGCTGTTGGGGAAGGTGGTGAGCTCGAGGCACAGCCGTCCCCGCTGTCGCGTGGAGAAGCGCTTCGCGTATCTCTCGTACTCTCCCTCTTCCTCGTGGGGTCCGGACACGAGGAGCAGCCCCACCGCTCCACGGTCGTGGACGTTCACGCGGCGCTCTCTCCAGTTCACCTCGCGCGACGTGTGGGCGAGCGCCCAGCGCCCGGAGAGGTCGAGGGCCTTGACGTCGTCCTTCGAAGCCTTGCCGACGTAGACCACGGGTCCCTCGACGTCGAGGTCGGCCTCGCCGCCGGGGAAGAAGTAGAAGCCCTCGCCGAACCGCAGCGAGAGCTCGTCGTCTCCCCGCCGGCCGGCGGCAGTCGTGCGCTCGACGTCGTTCCACACCTCGTGGATCACGTACTCGTCGAGGAACCCGTCGTCTCCGGCCGGGGTGAAACCGAGCCGCTGCACTCGCGTCTTCAGGTAGCGCGCCGCGAGCTTCAGGCCCGGGCTGGGCGTCTCGCGCCCCTGCAGCTCGTCGGAGGCGATGAAAACCAGGTCGGCCCGGATCGTCTCCGTCCGGATCGCGTCGAGGCTCCGCTCGAGGTCGGCCTCGTCGTCCTGGATCGCGGACGAGGCGAGGCCCAGCGAGAGGAGGGTGATCGTGAGCAGGTTCATGGGGCACCGAGGGCCGCTCAGCCGCCTAGCTCGTCCTCCTGCATGCGGTGGAGCATGCGCATGACGAGGCGGCAGACGCGGCGGATCTTGTCGTAGTCGATCTTGTCCGGGGTGTCGGTCGGACGGGTGTAGTCCTCGTGGATCCCCGTGAACAGGAAGGCCACGGGAATCTCCAGCCGATCGTGGAAGCTCGCGTGGTCGGACCGGGACCAGAAGGAATCGGCGCTCTGCAGTTTCGTGAACCCCTCGAGCGGCGCCAGCTCGATCACGAGGTGGCTGAGGAAGTTGTTCGCGCGGTGCGCGGTCGTCGGGGTGAGGAGCAGCTCGGCCGGGTCGTTGCGGCCGATCATGTCCAGGTTCACGTTGCACACCGCTCGACCGTCGTCGGGGAGCCACGGATCCGCGGCCCACGCTCGCGAGCCGAACAACCCCTTCTCCTCCCCGGACACCCAGAGCAGGAGGATCGAGCGACGCATGGGACCGTAGCGTCGGAGTGCCTCGGCGACGGCGAGCAACCCGACGGAGCCCGAGCCGTTGTCGTCGGCTCCGGGATAGACCGTGCCGCCGCGCGTGCCCTCGTGGTCGTAGTGCGCGGAGAGGATGATGACCTCCTTCGACAGCTTCGGATCGCTCCCCCTCCAGTAGCCGCAGACGTTCTCGACCTCCAGCAGCCCGGGCCCCACCCTCTCCTCCTTCACGACCACGCCGAGCACGGTCCCCGCCCTGGGCTCCCAGTCCTCCGGGGCCTTGTCGCCGCGAGCCGCGCAGGCTTCCAGCAGCTTCCTCCCGGCGTCCGCCGAGAGCAACGTCTCCGGGAAACCGCTCTCCTTCATGCGCGCCAGGGTTCGGGGCGAGGGATAGGCGACGGTACCTCGGGTCGCCACCCGGGCCAGGTCGCCGTACCGCTCCGCGAAGGGATCCGCGCCCGACGAGGGACGAGGGAGCACGATCAGCCCCGCCGCCTTCGCGCTCTCCGCGTTGCGGACGCGGCGGCTCCGGGAGAACCCCGCCGAGTTGAAGCACACGGCCCACCGCCCCTCGACCTTCGCCTCGCTGAAGTCCGCTCGCGTGCCCTCCCCGCAGAAGATCGCGTCGGTCTCCACGGAGAGCGGGAACAGCCCCCGGGTCGAGCTGAAGAAGTAATCCTCGCCGAAGGCGAGCTCGTGACGCACCCCACCCCCCTCGAAGCACAGGCCGGAGGCCTCGGGATCCAGGCGCCTCGCGACGAGCGGGTAGACGTGCATGTACCCCTCCCGCGCGCCGGGGGCGATCCCGAGGCGCTGCAGGCGCGCGCGAACGAACCGGGCCGCCACCTCGAGCTCCGGGCTCGGCGTGTCCCGCCCCCGCATCTCGTCGCTGGCGAGGAAGTGCAGGTCGGCGGCGAGGGCCTCGGCCCGAATCTCCTCCAGCGCGGCCGCCAGGCGGGCGTCCGGATCGTCCTGTCCCCCACCGTGGACGGCGGCGACGAGGATCGCGAGGAGGACCGGGACCAGCGCGAAGATCCGCGAGGCTCTCCTTTCGAACGAGGCGTTCCGCATGGGGTGGTCGGGGGGTGACGGATGAGGGCGAGGGCCGGGGCGGATCCGTCATGCTACGGGCTTCGGCCCACGGACGGATCAGGAACGCGTACGAGGTGAGTACGGAGTCCCGCCGGCGGCCTATTCGTGGTCGCTCTCGTGGAGAAAACGACGGGTCGACGCCCGCACGCGCTCGACCAGCACCCTGAGCTCGGCCTTGCGATTCGACGAGGCGAGGTCGTCGCGGTTCGCCAGACACCAGGGACACTTCATCTCCTCGAGATGGAACTGGATGAACTCGTGCGGTCCGCGATCGAGGGTCTCCGCGAGAAACCGCGCCAGCCAGTGCCGCGCGGGACAGGAGAGGCGACGGTCCCGCCAGACCCGACGCACGTCCAGATCCAGGAGCCGCTGGTCTCCCTCCTCGACAGCGGCGAGGTAACGCAGCAGGTCGTTGCCGGACTCGCGAACCGCGGCGAGCTGCCGCAGCCTCCGGAGCGCGCGGAACTTGATGCCCGCGACGGTGGTCTCGTCGCGAAGCCGGAAGCGCTTCCAGGTGTCGCGGTTCCGCCAGCCCCCGGAGAACAGGGCCTCGATCACGCAGAGGCGGACGAACTCGTTCTGGGTCCAGGTCTCCTCGATCCAGTCCCGCAGGATCAACCCGAGGAGCTCGCGGGCGCGGTCGGAGAGCTCACGGCCGCGCACGATGGCGCTCGGCGTCTCGCTCTGGTACGCCATCGCCTCCAGACCGGGGAATCCCTCGTCGTCCTCGCCGACCTGGATCGTCCGCGCCTTCTTGCGGCGCAGGTAGTCGATCGTGCGGTTGCGGCAGATGCCGAACACGTACTGCTCGAAGCTGTAGCTGTCGTCGAAGTCGTCGATACCCCGCACCGCGCCGAGCAGGGTCTCCTGCACGATGTCCTCGCTCGCCTGGTGGTCGCCGGTCCGGCGCTGGGCGTAGGCGAAGAGCCGACCGCAGAAGGCCTGCTCCACTTCCTGCCACTCCTGGTCCTCGCGGCCCTGGAGGCGGTCGATGTCGGGGATCCAGTCGCTCATCGCTCACCCGAGGGTACCGTCCCGCGCCGGCTTCATTCGCGAACTGTTCCCCGCCTTTCGGCCGCTCGCCTCGCTCCGGGTGACGCTCATCCGGTCTCCAGGGAGATCGCGGCCAGGATCACGAAGACGGTCACTCCCCCCAGCAGGGCGAGGAAGAGCAGGAGGAGGACGAGCCGGATGAGGCTGCCCAGCACGCCGGGCACGCCGCGCACGGCCCGGTCGATGAAGTTGCCCGTGGACCGGATCCCCACCATCACCGGCCCGCTGATCAGGGCCCCCATGATCTCGGCCCCGAGGACGGCGGCCGCGCCCACCGTGCCCATGAGGCCTCCCTCGGAGGAGGGCGGGACGGGGACCGTTCCCCCCGACGACTCGCCGAGGCGCGTGGCGATCGGCGCCCCGCCGAAGAATCCCTCCCGGGCGGGAGCGGCGACCGCCGCGGGTCTCCGGCTCCGGGGCGTGTCCTCCTCGCTCCGGTCGTCGTCCTGGAGGGTGCTCACCGAGATCACGTCGGACGCGACCGGCGGATCCTCGGACCCGGTCGGTTCCCCCGCGGCGGGGTGCTCGTCGGGAGGAGGGGTCGAGCCGGACACGCGCTCCCGCACGCCGTCCCAGACCCCGATGGCCACCCCCACCGCTCCCCGCGCGAGCTCGGCCGCGGCGCGGCGCAGGTCTTCGCTGCGGGTCGACCGGGGCGACTCCGGGGCGGGGGCGTCCGCCGGCGCCCCCGCGGGCCCGACGCTCGCGGGAGCCGCGCTCCGCGAGGCCTGGAGGTCGGAGGCCCGGAAGCGCACCGAGTCGCCCTGCCGGGCGGTCTGTCCCATCTCCTCCAGGATCTCGTGGACCGACTGGTAGCGGTCGGCCGGGTCGAGCCGGAGACACCGCGCGACGACCGGTCGGATCGAGGGGGGGAAGTCGTCGGGGAAGGGAGGAGGATCGTCGCTGTCCCGCACGATCATCCCGTAGCCCGTCGCCGCCTCGTAGGGCAGCTGGAAGGTGAGGCTCTCGTAGAGGATGACGCCGAGGGAGTACACGTCCGCCCGGTGGTCCGCCCGGTTCTTGAGCATCTCCGGGGCCATGTAGTGCGGAGTGCCGCGGCCGAAGGACAGGGTCTGGCGTCCCTCGGTCAGGAGCTTCGCCAGCCCGTAGTCCCCCACCCGGGCTACCTCGCCCTTGAGGAAGATGTTGCCCGGCTTGAGGTCGAAGTGGGCGAGCCGGCGATCGTGCAGGGCCAGGACGCCTCGGCACACCTGGACGAAGGTGCGCAGCGCGCTCTCGCGGTCGAGATCCCTCGCCTTGAGGTGGCGCGAGAGCGTGTCCTCCCCTGCGTACCCCATGATCAGGTAGGGCACGCCGCTGACGACGCCCATGTCCTCGATGGTGACCAGGTTGGGGTGATCGATCGACGCGAAGAGCCGGACCTGCTCGAGCTCCCGCTCGATGGCCTCGTTGCGCGAGTCGTCCTCGAGCTTCAGGAACTTGACCGCGTAGGACTTGCCGATCGAGCTCTTGCTCGCCTTGTAGACCTCGCCGAAGGCCCCGCCGCCCAGGTGGTTCTGGATCTCGTAGCCGGGGATGAAGCCCGGCCTTCGGAACCCGCGGTAGAACTCTTCCCAGTCGACCATCTTCGCTACGTCCCGGCCTCCTTCCGGTGCGACGAGGCGCGGTTCGCCCGGAGCGCCACGCGCTCACGGGAGGCCCGGCCCCACCACCATGGTACCGACTCGACGCGCGACCGCATCCGGATCGGGTTCGACCTCATGACCCACCCCCTCTCCGGGCGAAGCCCGGCAGCTCGGCCGGAGCGAGGGCCAGCGAGAACGGGGGACGTCCCTCCCGGCTCTTCCCGATCTGCAGGTCCACTCTCTGGGGAAGGGGGCAGGGCAGGGAGAAGACGTCGCTCGTCACCTCCTCGGCCGCGCGCACGCCCGCCTCGCAACGGACCAGCAGCTTCTCCTCCTCGGCGACGATGGAGATCTCGTGCTCGAGGTTGGGGACGCGGACGTGTCGGTTCGCCGCGGCCCCGATGCGAAGCCGCGCGCCCTCGCCCTCGCCGAAGAGGGCGACGGTCTTCGCGCCCGCGCACTCCGCCGGGCCGATGATCTCGAGCAGGATCGTGCGGCTCGCCTGGTCCGGCATCAGCACCCGGAAGTCGAGGTTCTCGCCGAGGCGGATCCTCGCGCCCGCGGTGAGCAGGCACCCCGTCTCGCCCACCTGGCGATCCTCCACGCGCACGGACTCGCCCTCGAGGGAGCGGATGCTCCAGACCGATCCCTCGCGGAGGCTCTCCATCCGCACGAGCTCCGCGTGGGTCGGCCCGACGTCGGCGAGGAAGGGCAGGTCCGCACGCCCCGCCCGCAGGTGACCGATCGTGATCCGGTCCCCGATGACGACGAGGGTCTGGCCCGCGCCGTCCACGGAGAGCAGGAACCGGCGCGGAGGAGCGACCGGCTCCCGGTCACCCGCCCCGGAGGTCGCCCCGGAGGCACATCTTTCGTCCGCCGGCGAGGCGCAGAAGACCACGGCCGGGTCGGAGGGGGGATGCGTGATCAGGGTCGGGCCGACCGCGGAGCCCGGGGGCTCGCGATGCTCCGAGGGCGTCTCCGGCGGCCCCAGGAAGAGGTCGCGGAGAGCGCGGGCGAGGCGCTCGATCAGGTCGGCCATGGAAGGGGGTGCGGGGAAGACGATCCCTCCTTCGGCGGCGCGGGGCTCCCATTTGCCGATACCGGGCCCGCGTGGGGGGCGGAAACCGCGGGGGCTCGGTATCAGTCCCGGCAGACGACGACGCCGCCGGAGCTCTCCACCGCCCGGTAGGCGGCCCGGGCCCGGGTGAGGAGGTCCTCGCGCGTCTTCACGCGGGGATGCGGGCAGAAAGAGATACCCACGGAGACTCCGAGGGGATCGCCGACGAGGTCCCGCAGTCCCCGGGTCTGGGCTTCCTCGCGGATGCGCCGGGCCATGGTCTCCGCGCCGTCGGGCCCGGTGTTCGGGAGGAAGAACAGGAAGGTGCTCTCCTCGAAGCGACCGAGCACGTCCGTATCGCGCGAGGCGTTGAGGAAGGTGCCCGCGAGCTCCGCGAGGACATCCTCCTCCGCCTGCCCGTCGAAGCCGAGCATGACGCAGGAGAGCGGCTGGCCGAAGCGCTTGGCCCGCTTGAACTCCTCGTCGAGCTTGAAGGTGAGGTAGTCGTAGCTGAACAGGCCCGTCTCCGGATCCGTGATCGCGTCGATGATGCGATGGGCTCCCTTGCTGGCGAGGTCGTGGAGCAGCCGCGCGGGAAGCACGCGGTCGCCCTCGGTCCCTCCCCGCGTCTCCTCGGGCAGGACGCGGGGCAGGTCGGGCCGCTCGAGCAGCGCGCGCATCCCCTCGGCGGAGAGCGGGCGCTGGATGGTGCCGCTGGCGCCGCAGAAAGAGGCGATCGCGTCCGCGGTCACGTTGCGCTCGTCCGTCACCACGAAGATGCGACAGCGAACCTTGCCGGTCATGCGGCGGCAGGACTCGTAGGCGCTCTCGGAGCGCAGCCACGCGTCCAGGAGGATCACGTCCTCGGGATCCAGCTTGCGGCTGAGGAGCTCCTCCGTCGACTGGGG
Organism: uncultured Planctomycetaceae bacterium; assembly: GCA_964428225.1. GTDB lineage: Bacteria > Planctomycetota > UBA1135 > UBA1135 > JBFMCU01. The sequence goes on along the minus strand of CAYRXS010000052.1, from coordinate 21,922 downwards.
GTCGGCGATCTCCCATCCCTCGAGTCCCGCGACGGCGCCGCGGGCGGTGGCCAGGAGAGCCTCGTCATTGGTCACGATCCGAATCGTCCTCGACCCTTCCGACATGGCTTCGATGTCCTCCTCTATTCTGATGCCGCGGTTGTTTCTCTCGTTGCGGAGCTCGCGCGGGCTCAAAGCCTAGCACAAGGCCCTCCACCGATCCCGCTCCCCGCGGGGAGAGAGATGGCTACGCGGAGAGCTCCTCGATCCAGTCGTCGGGGATGTCGTAGTTGGCGTAGACGTTCTGGACGTCGTCGTTCTCTTCCAGGAACCCGATCAGCTTCAGGATCTTGGCCGCCTGAGCCTTGTCCGCGACCTCGACCAGGGTCTGCGGTACGTAGCCGGTCTCGGCCGAGAGGAAGGAGAGCCCTCCGGCTTCCAGCGCCTCCTTCACCTCGAGGAAGTCGGTGGCCGAGGCGTAGAAGGTCGCGGCGTCGCCCTCGACCTCGATGTCGTCGGCTCCGGCCTCGAGGGCGAGCTCCATCAGCTCCTCCTCGTCCTTGTCCCCCGTCTCCACGACGAAGATCGAGCGGAAGTTGAAGAGGAAGGAGACGGAGCCGGGGGCGCCCATGCTCCCCCCCCGCTTGTCGAAAACGTGCTTGATGTCCGCCCCGGTGCGGTTGCGGTTGTCGGTGAGGCTGGTGACCATGAGGGCCACGCCGCCGGGGGCGTATCCCTCGTAGATCAGCTCCTCGAGGTCGGAGCCCCCCTCGCCCGACGCCCGCTTGATCGCCCGCTCGAGGCTGTCCTTGGGCATGTTCGCGGCCCGGGCCTTCTCGATCGCGTACCGCAGCTTGAGGTTCTGCGTCGGATCGGGCCCGCCCTGGCGGACGGCGGACATGACGGCCTTCGCGCACTTGCTGAAGACGCGGGCGCGAACGGCATCCACCGCGTTCTTGCGGCGGGCGATGTTCGCGGAGTGGGAGTGGCCGGCCACGAATCGCTAGCGCTTCGAGAACTGGAAGCCGCGACGGGCGCCTCGCTTCCCGGGTTTCTTGCGCTCTTTCATTCGCGAATCCCGGGTGAGGTACCCCTTGTCGCGGAGCTCCTCGAACAGAACGGGATTCACTTCCTTGAGGGCGCGGGCCACACCGAGCTGCACCGCTCCCGCCTGTCCGTGGGGACCGCCGCCGTTCACGTTCACGTAGATGTCGTAGGTGTCGGGGCTCTCGAGCAGCGCGAGGGGAGCTCGCGCGGTGTTCAGGTCCCGCAGGGTCGTGAAGAAGTCTTCGACGGACTTCGAGTTGACGAAGAAGCCTCCGGAGCCCGACTTGATGCGCACGCGAGCCACCGAGCTCTTGCGACGGCCCAGACCCCAGGTGTAGGGATTGTTGACGGTCATGAGGAAAGGGTCTCCACCTTCTCGGGTTGCTGCGCGTCGTGGCGATGCTCGGGGCCGGAGTAGACCTTCAGGCGCGAGAGCATCTTCCTGCCCAGCCGGTTCTTCGGGAGCATGCGGCGGACGGCCAGCTTCACGATGTCGTTGGGCCGGTCCTTGCGCATGCGCTCCAGGTCCTTGACGTTCAGGCCGCCGGGATAGCCGGAGTACCGCTGGTACTCCTTGTCCTCGTTCTTCTTGCCGGTGAGCTGGGCCTTGGCCGAGTTGACCACGACGACGTGGGCACCGGAGAGCTCGCTGGGCGTGTAGGTGGGACGATCCTTGCCCATCAGGCGCACGGCGATCGCCGACGCCAGGCGGCCGAGCACGTGCTCGGAGGCGTCGTAGAGATACCAACGCTCTTCGACATCCCGGGCGGGAATATGACTGGTCTTCATCGGAGTGGTCGGGGCCTTCGGTACCCTCCCTCCGGCGAGGGACAGGGAGGGAGATCGGGCGCCTGCGGGCGGGCCGGAGGGCCACCGGGGATGGATCCGTACGCACGGACTGCCACCCCGACGAGGGGCCCGAAAGCCCGAAAAGAGGGGCTCGGCCGATCGCAGCGGCGAAAGAAGGTATCGGGGTCTCCGAGGGGCATCAATCCCTTTCTCGCCGATTCCCGGATGCTAGGGCTTGGCCGGTCACCCGGAGCCAGGATTCGCCCTCGGCGGCCTCGAGCCGCCCCAGGAGCACCTCCACCCCCTGGGGGAGCCCGGTCATCAGCCACCCGGGGGGATCCGGAGCCGGTTCCGCGGGGGGCGGGGGCGGCCCCTCCCCCCACCGCCAGGTTCCGCGCGGGCGCAGCTCGCCCCCGGCGGAGCGCAGCCAGGTCGCCTCGGGCGCGCCCCGGCCGAACAGCTCCGGGTCGGGGCCCGCCGGGGGATCGAGGGGACGGATCCGGGTGAGCACGGCCCCCGGCGAGCGGGCGATCGTCCGGGGCCCGTCGAGCCGCACCTCGAGCTCGACGGCCCGCCCCTCCGGGACGACCTCGAGCCAGGCGAGCTCCCGCGCCTCGAGGCGATCCCGCGCGGCGTGGACCTCCCACCAGCTCCCGCCCCCTCCCTCGAGGACGCGGACCTCCCCGGGGACGGGAGCCTCGCCCGCAGTCACCACGAGGATGATCCCGCCGAGCACGATCGCCGTCGCCGGCCCGCGGATCCTCGTGCGGCGCCAGGCGAGCCCGAGGAGGAAGGCGACCGCGAGCAGGGCCAGCCCGCTCCAGGTCGCGTGGGGAACGGCGCCGGAGACCGCGGGCGGCGACCGTCTCCGCCACTCGCGGGGCAGGCGCTCGGGATCGGCGGCGGGATCCGGGGGACGCCACCCGCGCACGTCCACGGTTCCCTCCCCCTCGATCCGGGGGCGGGGGAGGGCGATCCCCTCGAGGCCCTCCCGGCCGAGGGGGGAGCGGACGGGGGCGGGGAGCGTGAGCTCGAGCTCCTCCCCGGCGAGCAGCGATCCGGTGACGCGGACCGACCCCTCCCCCTCGAAGTCGAAGACCGCTCCCTCGAGGGGGCCCCGCAGGACGACGTCGAAGGGCCAGGCCCGGTTCTGTCCCGCGTGGGGCGCGGCGAGCAGCAGGACGGCGAGGAGGAGCCGCACGGCGCGGACGCAACCGGAGCTCATCGGGGCTCCTCCGCGATCCGGCCCCTCGCCACGAGGCCTGGAGCCAGGAGCAGGAGCGTCCCGAGGAGCACCGCGATATCGACGGCCTCCCCCAGACCCTCGGGGCGCGTCCAGCGATGGACCCACACGAGGGGATCGAGACGGCCGACTCCCGCGAGGAGCCCGGGGACGGAGCCCTCCCCTGGCGCGGCCGCCCAGCCGAGCGCCGCGAGTAGGGCCGCGGTCGCGGGCACGAGCAGGAACCAGAGCCCGGCGTGGACGCGACGGGCGCGGGGCTCGCGCCGGGCGAGGTCCGCGCCCGCGGCGAGGAGGGCGAGGATCGCGATCCCTCCCCCCCCGGCGAGCAGGATCCCCGTCCGGTCGCCGCCTCCCGCCAGGTCGAGGCCCGCGCCGAGGGCAAGGGGGGGCACGGCGAGAGCGATCACGCCGAGCCACCCGGCGCCCCCTTCCCGCGAGGCGCGCGGAATCCCCGCGAGGGCCACCCACGGCAGGAGCGTGAGGCCGAGCAGGGAGGCTCCCTCGATCCGGAGGCTCCCGGCCCCGAGGCACCCCAGGACCAGGGGCAGCACGGACAGGATCCAGGCCACCACGAGGCCTCTCGCGCCCACGGCTAGACCTCCTCCCGGGCGGGGAAGGAATCCGGCGGGCTCGGAGGGCTCTTCACGCGCACTCCAACGGCTCGCACGCCGCGCGGTTCGCTACCGGACCCGCGATGATCGTCCGCCCCTCCATCCGGTCTCCCGGCGGGGCCGCTCCGGCGCGGGTCCGAGCCAGGAGTCGGGGATGGACGGAGCCCGCGTCGCAGCGGGCCCGGCCTCGTCGGCCATGGCGAGGGGCGGGTTCCGCAGGACGATCTCCGGCCGATCCCAGCGCACGTCCAGGAGGAGCCAGTCCGTCTGGGGGTCCGGCGCCGGGCCGGATCCCAAGAGCGCGAGGGCCTCGACGACCGACGACCACTTCGCCCCCGGCTCGAGCTCTCCGGGCTCGCCGCAGCAGGGAGCGCGGCCGAACAGCACCACCCGTCCGTCCTCGAGGAGCAGCCGCGCCCCGGGCTCGTCCACGGAGGTCTCGCGTGCGGTGCGTGCGTCGATGACCACGCGTCCGAGCCGCGTGCGCGTGGCCTCGTCGAGGTGCTCGCCCAGGGAGACGGCCACGTCGAGGGCGTCGAGGTGCTCCGGCTCCGCGAGGTAGTCCCCGCGCCGGGCCAGGTCGAACAGCCCCCAGGCGTCCCCCATCGGACCCTGGACGGGCAGGGGAGCCGAGCCCCGCAGGGGGGGCGCGGACCAGCGACCGCTGAGCAGCGTCCCGTCGCTCGACACGGGCTGGAAGTACGGCCCCACGGGCACGCAGGCCACGGGCTCCCGCAGGGCGAGCTCCACGGCCAGGCCCCCGGCGCGGGAGGTCGCGCGGATCCGCGCGTCCGCGACGAAGGAAAGCGTCTCGAGCGATCGCTCCAGATCGACGGGGCCCCGGGGATCGTCGGTCCGGAAGGGCGGCTGCGCGACGAGGAGCGCGTCCATCTCCTCCCCCCAACGGGGATCGGCCCAGCCGGGGAGCTCGCCGAAGCCCAGGGTGGCGGGATCGATCCAGCCGTGCTCGGGCTCTTCCGTCCAGCCTTCCGCCCCGCGCATGCCGAAGACGACGAGCAGGGCCGCGAAGGCCAGCGGCACGAGCAGGGACACCTTCCCCGTCCGTCCGTTCCGGGCGCCGCGAGAGTTCGCGAGAGGTCTCGCTCCGGACGACGGAATCGCGCGTGGCTGCGAGAGCCGGGGTTCGGTCCTCGAGGGCTTCGTGGTCACCGGCGGGCGGGGTGGCAGGGGGCGACCTGGGTGGGGAAAGGACGCGGCGGAAAGGAACACGACGGGCCCGAGGCCCGCCGGAGGATCAGTTGATCCGGGCCGGGACGGCCTGGACCTCGGCCTCGGCGGTGGGGAGCTGCCCCACGCCGCCGCGGCCCTTGGCTTGCATCACATCCTCGATGAACAGATCGATGCTCGTCTGGATCTCGGTGACCTCCTCCCGGCTCAGCGTCAGCCTCGGGCTGGTCTGGGCGTGCAGCTCGTGCCCGAGGAGGCGGGAGATGATCTTGAGGTGCGAGATCTGCCGCTCGATCTTCGAGGGCTGGTTCTGGCTCTGGGTGCGCTCCATGGGATTCGCCGTCGGCTGCAGTACTGAGAAGGGAAAGGGCCCGGTCGAGACGGATCCGCCCCCGGGAAGGCATGCGGATCCGCATTCGAATTTGTACTGACTGGAGCTGTTCGCCTCAAGCATCGCGCGGACGAGATTGGCGAGTTCCTCGGAGCGCGATCCCGTACCATTCGCCGACCTCGCTCCGAGGGCACCGCCATGACGCATCCGGAACCGCCTCCCGATCCCGATTCCGATCGATCCGCCGACGACTCGCGGGGAGGGGATCGCGTGACGGAGTGGAAGGGTTTCCGGCTCCTCGGCTTCCAGATCCGGGCCATCGACGCGATCCGCCGGGGAGCGAACGTCCTGGTCGCCGCGCCCACGGGGGCGGGCAAGACCCTCGTCGCGGAGTACGCCATCGCCGACGCGGTGGCCCGGGGGCGCCGCTGCGTCTACACGGCCCCGATCAAGGCGCTCTCCAACCAGAAGTACCGCGACTTCCGGGACGATCCGGAGATCGACGTCGGGCTCATGACGGGCGACGTGACGATCCACCCCTCGGCGCAGGTCCTGATCATGACCACGGAGATCCTGCGCAACGCGATCTTCGAGAATCCGGAGGGGCTCGCGGACGTCGACTACGTGATCCTGGACGAGATCCACTTCATGGACGATCCCGAGCGGGGCTCGGTGTGGGAGGAGAGCCTGATCTTCGCGCCCCCCTCGATCCGCTTCATCTCCCTGTCGGCGACGATCGCGAACCTGGACCAGCTCGGGGCCTGGATCACCGAGATCCGCGAGCAGGAGCTGGCGGTGATCCACTCCACGCGGCGCCCCGTGCCCCTGAAGCACCTGCTCTGGACGAACGGGAGCCGGGCGTTCGACGTGGGGAGGCTGGAGCGGGTGCGTCACCACGAGCTCGGGCGTCGCCCGGGCGGCCGGGGGAAGGACCGCGGGCGCGGCGGGCGCCGAAGTGGATGGCAACGCCGGCGCGGCGGTCGGAACCAGGACCGGGAGGATCGCAGTCCCCGGAAGCTGTTCGACCGCCTGCAGGAGGGGAACGAGCTCCCCGCCCTCGTCTTCTCCTTCAGCCGGAAGGCCTGCGAGGCCCTCGCCTCGGCGAGCCAGCACCGCGAATTGCTCGACGCGAAGGAGAAGGAGTGCATGCGCGCCCTGCAGCGCGAGCTCGTCGAGCTGTTCCAGATGGACGAGGGCGAGCTCCGCGGCGAGGTGTTCCAGCTCGCCTCGCGCGGCGTCGGCTTCCACCACGCGGGGATGCTGCCCGTGCACAAGGAGGTGGTCGAGCGGATGTTCACCTCGGGGCTGATCAAGATGCTCTTCACCACGGAGACCTTCGCCCTCGGGATCAACATGCCCGCGCGCACGGCGGTCTTCGCGGAGCTGCGCAAGTTCGACGGGGTGAGCTTCGACTACCTGCGGACGCGCGACTACCTGCAGATGGCGGGGCGGGCGGGGCGCCAGGGGCTGGACCGCCAGGGGCTGGTCGTCTCCTTCCTCGGCGAGCGCGACCTCGAGGAGGCGCCCATGCACCGGATGATCACCGGTCGCCCGGAGCCGATCGAGAGCCGGTTCCGCCTCTCCTACTCGACGATCCTCCACCTCCTCGCCTTGCTCGGACGCGAGCGGCTCCACGAGGCCTGGGCCAAGTCCTTCAACCAGTTCCAGCACCGCGCGAAGAGCCGCAAGGCCCGGGAGCGGAACCGGCGGCGCCAGCAGGCGGTGGTCGACGCCCACCTCGCCTTCCTGGAGGAGCTCGGGTACATCGAGGCCGGGGACCGGCTCACCCCGCGGGGCGAGACGGCCCGACTGCTCTACGGGTACGAGCTCCAGCTCACGGAGATGCTCTTCCGGGGGGCCCTGGAGAACCTCCCCCCCGAGGCCCTCGCGGTGGTCTTCACCGGGATGATCCACGAGAACCGTCGGCCGGGCCCTCCGCCCCGGGTTCCGTCCCGGATCTTTGGGGGGATCCGGCGCCACGTGGACGGGATCGTGGGCCGCCTGGTCGCCCAGCAGGCCCATTTCGACGTCCCGAACCCCCTGAAACGGCCGGAATGGGGCCTCTCCGGACCCGTTCTGGCCTGGTGCGGGGGGGCAGACTTCGAGGAGATCGAGGGTCTCGTAGATGCCACTTCAGGGGATCTCTGCCGCGGTTTCCGGATGGCGCTACAGCTGATGCGGGTGGTCCGCCGAACACTCGATCCCCGGGATTCCCTGCACGAGGGGCTCTCCCGGGCCATCGATGCCATGAACCGGGAGGAGGTCGATGCCAGGCGGCAACTCGAGCTCGGATAGGGCTCTGAAGGGCCCCGGAGGGCCCTCCGGGAACCCATCAAGGAATCTGCATCCTTTCGTAACTCGTTCCAGAAGTGGGCATAGGGGCTTGCGGGTAGCGGTCCAAGCCCTACAGTCCGGGATTAGGTCCCGCGCTCGGGCGACGACCTCGGCCCGGTTCCTTTCCATCCTGCGGTGCATCTCCAGTGCCGCGGGAGCCCCTCGTCTCTCTCCATGGCCCGCCACCAGTCGGGAGCGGACCACACCTAGATCATCCTCCGTCGAGCCCATGGTAAAAGCCCTGATCCTGGGTGTTTGTCTTGTGGCCCCGATCACGGCCCAGACCGCGAACCCGCGGTCCGGGACACCGAACGATGCCCCAGCCGTTCGCTCCGAGCTGACCATCTCCGCGACGCGCATCGCGACGGCCTCCTCGCCGCTCACCGTGGCGAAGGAGAAGTACGACGTCGTCAAGATCAAGACCGAGGACAACGTCGAGATCTCAGGATCGTGGTACGAGCCGCGCCGGTCGTCGAAGCGCGTTCCCGGAATCGTGCTCGTCCATGACGCGGGAGGAGATCGCGCGAAGCTGGAGAAGCTCGCGGAGAGTCTCTCGAGGGGTCGCTTCGCCGTCCTTTCGATCGACCTGCGAGGTCATGGCCAGAGCAAGTCGGAGGACTGCGACTGGACGAAGGCCAACGCACAGGAGAAGAAGGCGCTATGGGCCTTCGCGCAGAAGGACGTGGACGCCGCCACGAAGTGGGTGCTCTCCCAGAAGAGCGTGCACCCGCACCGCCTCTGCATGGTGGGCTATCGCGAGGGTTGCGCGCTCGTGGCGCGCCACATGAAGGACGCGGATGACGCGATCGCGGTGACTCTCCTCGAGCCGCCAAAGGAAGCCTACGGCTTCGACATAGAGAAGGATCTCTACGACCTCGAGGGAATTCCCACCCGGATCGTCGGCGCGAAGGGGAACGGGGAGAAGGAAGCCGAAGCGATGGCGAACAAGGTGAAGGAGAAGACTCTCGACAATCCCTTCCTCGAGTTCTATCTCGAGCAGCCGCCGTTGCTCGATGACACGAGCGCCTTGCGCCGCGTCACCGGCTGGTTCAAGAAGCACGCGACGCCCAAGAAGGGCCGGTAGCCCGGTCGTCTAGCCCTCGGGATCGCGCAAGGTTTCCGCGATCTGTACCGCGTTCGTCGCGGCGCCCTTGCGCAGGTTGTCCGCGAGGACCCACAGCCAGAGTCCGTCCCCGCCCGGTTCGCGCCGCACGCGCCCGACGAGGACGTCGTCGGATCCCGCGACGTCCTCGGGAATGGGAACTCCCTCCGCGTCGTCGACCACGCGGATCCCCGGGAAGGCGGCGAGGGCCTCGGACGCCTCGGCCGGCGCGAGGGACCGCTCCGGGTGGAGGAGCACCGACGCAGCGTGCCCCACGACGACCGGCACGCGCACGCAGGTGGCCGTGACCTCGAGGTCGGGCGTGCCGAGGATCTTGCGGGTCTCGTCGCGGAGCTTGCGCTCCTCGCTCGTCTCCCCGTCCTCGAGGAGGGAGCCGCAGGAAGCCACGACGTTCCCCGCGATGGGCCGGGGGAAAACGGCGGCGGCCACCTCCACCCCCCCGGCCCCGGGCGCCGCCAGACGGGCGCGCAACACGGGGGCCCCCCCCCCCCCCCCCCCCCACCCCCGCCCGGGGGGGGCCCCCCCCCCCCCCCCCCCC
>CAYRXS010000052.1:0-12729 GCA_964428225.1 uncultured Planctomycetaceae bacterium | reverse complement strand
GACGGGCGAGCTCCTCGGGGCCCTCCCGCCCCACCCCGCTGACCGCCAGCAGGGTGGTCGCGACCACCCGCCGCAGCCCGGCGGCCCGTCGAATCGGCTCCAGGGCCATGACGACGGCGATCGTCGTGCAGTTGGGGCAGGCCACGAGCCCCCGGTGCCCGGCGAGCCGCGCCGCGTTGATCTCGGGGACGACCAGCGGCACAGACGGCTCCAGCCTCCAGGTGGCGGACTTGTCGACGACGATCGCGCCCCGCTCGACCGCGGCGGGGGCGAGGTCGCGGGAGAGCGCGCCGGTGGCGGCGAAGAACACGAGGTCGATGCCCTCGAAGGCCTCCGGAGTCGCGGGGCGCACCTCGATCGGCTCGCCCCGGAAAGAAATGCGCTGCCCCGCGGAGCGACCGCTGGCGAGGGGGAGCAGCCTCCCGACGGGGAAGCCCCGCTCGGCCAGAACCGCGAGCAGCACCTCCCCCACCATCCCCGTCGCGCCGACCACCGCCACGCGGGGGGCGGCGGGAAGGAGGCGCGGAGAGGAGCGCGCGGCGGGGAGCTCGGAGGGGAGATCGGTCATTTCTGGGCGGAGGAGGTCCCTCGGGCAGAAGGGATATGGTAGCTTTTCAATGGATTATCCCCGAGGCGGAGACTCCATCGTACATGCGAGTCACGACGCGCGACTCGGCACCCGAATGGAGCCTGGGGAGGGGCGTCCCCGAGGAGAAGAGCAACGATGAAGATGATCACCCGCACCACCTACTTGCTGGCCACCCTTGCCCTCCTCTCGGGACAGATCCTGGCCCAGGTTTCGACCGACACCAGTCCGGCAGTCCCCACCTCGAACCCCGAGCCGTTTTCGCTGCTCGTCGCCGCGGGAGGAGCGATCTTCGCCGGCGGGTTGGCCATGCGGTTGCGGAAGAAGAAGCACTGAGCTTCTCGGCGTGCGGGGCGCGCGACGGACCGGGACGGCGTCTGATCGGAATGACCGTCTCCGTATCGCTCGAGACGGGTGAGTGGGTGATCGGACCGGAGCTCCGAGCCCGCGGATCATGAGCGCCATCTCCCTGCGCTGGCCCCGGATCCTCGAGGTGATCGCCGTCGGGGCGGTCTTCTTCACGATCCTGGTCGAGTGGGCTGGATACACCGTCCACGTCGCCCGGCTCTCCTACGTCCTGCTCGTCCCCGTCCTGGTCGCAGTGCTCGCGATCGTCCCCTCGAGCGAGTCTCGCGATGCGGGCGTCTCGCCCGACCGGCTCGACCGGGGGATCGCGACGGGCCTGCTCCTCGCCTCGGCCTTCCTGCTCGCCATGGGAAGCCTCGCGAGCATCTTCACCCTCTCGATCGCGGCCTTCCCCGTGGCGGTGCTCGCCCTCGCCGTCTCCTGGAGAGGGCGGGGAATCCTGCGTCGTCGTCCCTGGGCGGCGATCCTCGCGTTCGCGATCGTGCCGCCGCCGAGCCCCTTGTTCGATCGCGTCAATCCGCCGCTGACCGAGGCCACGGGTCGTGTGGCGGTGGCCCTGGTGCGGCCCTTCGACGGCGACGCCTCGTGGTCCGTGCCGGACCTGCACTTCCGGGGCTGGACCCTCGAGGTCGCCCAGGCCTGCAGCGGTTCGGGAACCCTCCTGGTCTTCCTCGTGCTCGGCCTGTTCCTCGCGGGCCTCTTCCGGCTCCGCGTCCTTCCCGCGGGGCTGTTGCTCGTGGCCTGCGTCCCCTTCGCCCTCGTGGTGAACGGTCTGCGCATCGGGGGCACGGCGCTGCTCCTGGATCGGTTCGGCCCGGAGGCGGGCCAGGGCTTCGCTCACGAGCTCGTCGGCCAGGGCGTCGTGATCGGGGGCGCCGCGCTCATGGCCTGGGGCGTGTACCGCTACGCGAGATTCCGGGCGAGGAGGGCGTCGTGACGAGGGCCCTGGCCTGGACGGCGCTGCTCCTCGCGGGGCTCCTCTCGTTCCTCGTGGGCCACGGCCTCGTCGCCGAGGTCCACGCCCCCGAGCTCTCCCGCCTCCCTCGCGAGCTGGGGTTCCTGCACCTGGTCGAGGACATCGACGTGGCCGCGGCGGTGCTCGGCGATCTCCCTCCCGAGCGGTTCCTCTTCGCCCGGGTCGCGGACGACGCGGGCAACGAGGGCCTGCTCTTCGTGGCGTGGTTCGAGCGAGGACGCCGCTGGACCGGGCGCCCCCACTCCCCGGAGATCTGCTTCGCCTTCGAGGGGTGGAAGGAGAGCGAGGCGCACCTCCTCCGCCAGTCGGACGCCCGCCGGATCTGGTCGCGCCACTTCGTTCGCGACGAGGAGCACATCCGGGTCGTGCACTGGCTCGAGAAGCCGGGGGCGACGCGCGAGCCGGGCGCGCTCGTGAAGATCCTGCGCAAGATCACGGGCCGGCGCGAGGTGGCGTTGCGCCAGGACATCGCGTCGATCTACTGGCAGTTCCCGCTCGACGCGTGCCCGCCGGAAGCCGACCTCCTCGCCGCGTCCGAAACCCTCAACGCGGCCCTGGACGGGCTCTGGTTCCCCAAGGACGAATAGCCGGGCTCAGCGCCGGAAGCCGCCTTCGGTCTGCAGCTTCCACTCGTGGTCGAACCACCCCGCGGCGAGCACGCCCCCGTCGCCCTTCTCGAGCACGCTCGCGTCGAAGACGACGTAGTCGGGATAGCCGACGCCGGAGACGAAGGGCGCGAGGGTCGTGGCGAGCCGCTCCGCCCGCGGCCCGGTCGTGGCGAGGACGCCGACGAGGTGGTCGGTGTCGTCCGCTCGCGGATAGACGAACCACACGCCGAGGTCGTCGCCCTCGAAGACCGTCTCCCCCACCGAGGCGCGGCCGCGTCGTACGGAGATCGGGCATCCCGCTCGGACGTTCGCGTCCCAGTCCCGGTTCGTGTCCCGGTTGCCGAAGAGGATCGCATTGCTCGGGGCCCGCACCGCGGTCGGACTGACCCGCAGGTCGCGGACAATCTTGACGTAGCCGTTGGCCCGGTACTGCCAGACCTGGGCGTGGTAGCGGGCGCTCTGGAGCGCGAGCTCGTTCTCCCGATCGTCCCCGCCGCCGGGAACGACGAAGCGGAACCGGCGATCGAAAGCGCGCTTGAGCGTTCCGCCCCGCCGCGGGCTCTTCTGGGCCGCGGGCAGGTTCGAGGCCGGCTTCCACTCCGATCCGGAGCGCTCGAACGCGAACTCGTCCTGCTCCCGTGAAACCTCGAGCGGCGCACCGTCGAGGGTGATCGTCTCCAGACCGTTCCAGCCCGGCGTCGTCACGACCAGGCGTCGCACGTTGTCGGTCTCGAGCTCGACGCTCCGCGCCTCGGGAATCCACCGGCCCCGCACGCGGGATTCGGTGCCGTAGACGAGGTGCTGCTCGACACGCACCCAGAAGTGGTCGGCGTCGACGGAGGGATCCACGGTGACGAAGTCGATCTCCCGGGGTGAGCGTGGGATCTGCGTCTCGCGGAACATCTCGTAGAAGCCGGGCCAGGCGAGGCAGTCGGTTCCGGGACCGATCTTCGCGTCCCACCAGTGGCCCTTGCCCGGCTCGACGTGCATCCGCGGCGGCGCGCCCTTCTCCGTGAGGAGGTCACGCATCGCGTAGGCCTCGGATGCGGGCACGTTGTCGTCGCTCTCCCCGTGCAGGATGTACGTGGGGATGCGCAGCAGGTTGTCGACGAGGAACTCGGTGTCGGAGGATCGATCCGCTGCGTGCCAGAGCTCGCGCAGCTCGCCCTCGGGCCGGCCGCCGTAGGTGTCGAAGCTGCGCCACGCCGCGCTCGGGGCGATCGCCGCCCAGCCGTCGGGATCGTTCGCCGCGAGGTGCCACACGCCGTGCCCCCCCATCGAGTGTCCGCCGAGGTAGACGCGCCGTCGATCGACCTGGGAGAGGGTGAGGGCGTGCTCGAGCACCTCGTAGGCATCGGTGCGACCCCAGTCCTGCCAGTCGAAGCCGAAGGGCCTCCGGTTCGTCGCCGCCACGTGCCAGAAGTCGGGCAGCGCGGGATAGCACGCCGCCTGGCCCCACGCCTGCACGCCCGCCCCGTGGACGCTAAGTAGGAGCCGCATCGGATCGTCGCCGGTCCGCTCTCCCCCCGGTGGCTTGACGCAGTACTCCTGCACCGAGCCGTCGATGGCGGAGAGGAACGTACGTCGATGCAGCTCCCCCGGACGACGAACCGGGATCTCGAAAACGTGGCGCGTCCCTTCTCCCTTCGCACCGGACGAGGTGAAGCGAACGGGGAGGGGCAGCTTCTCGAGTCCCTCGAGAGTCGATGGCTCGGCCTTGATCCTCACCCGCAGTACCGACTTCTCGAGCTGAAGCGGACGGATGCAGGGCGGGACCGTGTCCCCGTGGTGCTCCGTATCCCCGTGACCCCGCCCCCAGAACACATCCGTCTCCTCCCACGTGAGATAGGAGAAGGGGCTCTCCAGGGAGACGTTCATCGCGAGAACGCCGAGCAAGAGTTCCGGCTCCTGACCGACGACGTAGTCCGGAATCGTGCAATCCCACGTCCCGATCACGAGCGGGGTCTCCGGCTCCCAGAACCGCAGGCGGAACGAGCCGCGCACGCCGGTGACGAGGATGCGGTTCACGCCCTTCGCGAGGCGCACGGGCACGCCGCGCCAGCCGAAGCCGTAGAGGTCGCCGGCGTAGGGCACGCCGTCGATCAGGAGCGTCGAGGCCCCGCGCAGCTCGGCGATCATCGCGCGCTCGACGGGCGAGTCGACCTCCGTGTACGCGTAGCCGATGCGTCCCCCGCCGAGCTGTCCGTTCTCGTCGGTCGTGCGCTCCGCCCAGGCCTGCTCGCCGCGCTCGCCGGTGAGCTTCTCCCCCGCTTCGGGCGCGGGAGCGTCGGGATCGAGCACGTACTTCGCGATCACCGCGTCGGGGCGGAACGGCCGCCGACCGCGCCCGTCGACGGGAGAGATCACGAGCCACTCGCTCGGCACGATCTCGGTCTCCGCATCGCATCCGGGAGACGTGTGTTCGCCGGCGTAGGCCGGGCCGCCGATCCCGGCGAAGGCGGCGATCATCGACAGGAGGAAGAGACGGCGCATGGCTCGGGGGTATCTCATGGGACGATCGGGGAGTGAATGCGCGAACGCGAGGCGCGTACTTCGCGGCGTTCGGAATGAGTCAAGGCCCCGCTCCTTTCGGAAGAGAAGCCCGGTGAGCTCGTCCGTGTTCGCGAACCGCGGCGAACGCAGGATACTCGAAGCGCATCCAAGAAGGAGGTGACGGGCTTCGTTACCGGGCCGGCCGCAGCAGTTAGTCCCCAGTCAGAACGGCAGGACCGGGAGAGAGTTCTCCCCCAACCACCAAGGCAGGAAGCTCGATGAAGAATCCCACCGTCGGGAGACGGGACCGGTCTGTCCCGCGAGGGCCCGTGACCCTCCTGATCGCCGCCCTCGCCGTGCTCTCCTTCCCCTCGGTCGTCGGCGCCTCCCCCGCGCCGGACCGACGTGCGGCGGACGACGTTCTCGTTCACTGGCGCGACGACGCGCACTCCGTGGTCGAGCTCCCCTCGGAGCTCGGCGCCGGACCGCGAGCCGCCCTGGAGACGTGGGCGCCGTGGGCCGCCGACCGTGGCTACCGCATCGAGCTCTCCGACGACGGGCGCGTGCTGCTCCTGGTGCGGTCGAGGAAGCGCCCCCGGGCGGAGCTCGAGCTGGTCGAGGACGCGACGAAGTTGTTCGACTCGATCCTCCCCGCCCCTCCGCGCCGGGAGGACGGCTCGCCCGCGCCGCAGCCCGAGGACGGATCGGATCCCCTTGCTCTGCGAACCGGACCGGGCGAGGCGTGGACCTGGATCCGGAACGGGAGCCCTCCCGACACCGACACGATCGTGCTCGTGCAGGCCCGGAACCAGGAAGACTACGAGACGGTGGTCGACCTCGTCGTCGCGGCCCAGCCGTACCTCGCCTCCTGGGCTGCCTCCGGCAAGCGCGCGAGCGGCTTCGTCCTCGAGCGACCCCTCTGCGGAGTGTGGCTCGACGGCGCCGCGGACCTGGAGGAGTACGACGCGAAGAACGAGCTCGTCCATCGGCTCGCGCGCCTCCTGACCCTGCGCCGGTTCGGCCGCCAGCCCTGGTGGCTGACCCTCGGCCTGGCCTGGCACTTCGAGCTCGAGCTGCGTGGAGGCGTGTACTGCTTCCCCTATCGCTCGGGCTTCGTGGGCAGGAACGAGCACACGGGGTGGCCCTCGCAGCTCAAGCGCGTGGCGAAGGATCCGGGGATCGACATCACCGCCCTCGCCCGCTGGAAGCGAGGCGAGTGGGACGACGAGCGGGCCATCCTGGCCTGGGGTTTCACCCTGGACCTGATCCGCCGGCACGAGAGAGCCCTCCCGATGATCCTCGAGGACTTCCGCGTCCTCCAGAACCTGCGGGGCATCGAACGGCGTACCGACGGATCGTGGTCCGTGGTCGTCGGCTACGAGCCGTCGGCCGAGGACCAGGAGGAGACCATGCGCTGGTTCCTGGGCGACGACTTCGAGACGGATACGTCGAAGGCCCTCGCCAAGGGCAAGCGGTACCGCCCCGGTCGGGGTCGGTAGTCCCCTACAGACGCACGATCTGGAACGCGGCCCAGTCGCGCAGACGCTCGAGGAGGTTGCGCCGTCCCCACTTCTCGAGCAGGACCTCCTCGGAGAGCTCGAGATCCTCCTGGAAGCGCTCCTCGAGGCGCCGGGCCGTCGTCCCGTCGAGGGTCGTCACGGTCACCTCGAGGTTGCGCCGGTACGACCAGCGGTCGAGGTTGAACGATCCCACCGAGCCGTACACCCCGTCGATCGTGACCGTCTTGGCGTGCAGCATCCGCCCCTGCATCTCGTAGATGCGCACGCCGCCGCGCAGGAGGCGGCCGTAGAGGTGGCGGCTCGCCATGCGCACCATCGGAAGGTCGGAGCGGCCCGCGGTCAGCACGCGCACGTCGACGCCCCGCCGCGCCGCGCTCCGCATGTCCGCGATCAGGCGGCGGGGCGGCACGAAGTAGGGTGACGTGAACAGGCACCGCTTCACCGCGCGGTGCAGCGTGAAGCGGATCGCCTTTTGGATCGCCCGGCGCTGCCGGCGCACGTTCGACTCGAGGATCTGGACGACGGAGCCCACCGCGCGGCGCGACGGGCGCTCGCCCGGCGCGGGCGCTCGGTGGCCACCGCTGCGGATCGAGCTCCGCACGAGCTTCGCGAGGTCCGCGACGCACGGCCCCTCGATCCGCAGGTGCACGTCGCGAAACTGCCCCGTCCCGTACCGCTCGCCGGCGTAGTCGACGGAGATGTTCATCCCTCCGCAGAACGCGATCTCATCGTCCACGATCAGGATCTTGCGATGGTTGCGCACGAGCCGGGACGTGCGCGCACGGAGTCGAAAGGGCGGGTTGTAGAAGAGGACGCGGCCCCGGTGACGCGTGATGGGCCTCGTGAAGGAGGAGCCGAGCGCGTTCGAGCCGACCGCGTCGCACTGGAGGACGACCTCGCAGCCGCGCGCCGCGGCGTCGGCGAGCCGGTCACGCGTGCGGCGCCCGACCTCGTCGTCCTCGAGGATGTAGGTCGTGCAGACGACGCGATGCCGCGCGTCCGCGATCGCCTCCCACATCGCCTCGAACGCCTCGTCGCCGTCGTGCAGGGGAGTGAGCCGGTTCCCGCGGGACACGTCGCCCAGCGGCCGGAGCAGCCGGAGCGTGCTGCGCCACCGCTCCCACAGGTGTCGCCCCTCCGCGGTCCCCATCTGCCGGGCGAAGGTCTTCAGCACCTCGCCCTCGATGGTGCTCGGAGGCGGAGCCCGGAAGCGCTGCAGCCCTCGTCTCAGGAGGCGACGAGGCTTCTGCCAGAGTCGGTCCGATCCCTTGCGGCGTGGTCTCTTCACGATCAGCGGGCCACCGGGTGGGATCTTACCGACCGGCCGCGCCGACCTCTTCCCCTCTTCACCCCTCCACCCGCTCCACCCGGCGGCGGCGGGGGTCGATCGTGCGGCGACGGAGGTCGCCCGCGCTCTCCACGACGAGGCGCAGGCGCCGTCCCTCCCCCTCGACCCGGACCACGTGGCCGAGGTGGCGGCCGTCGACGCGCACCCAGTCTCCGCGCCTCCAGCCGTCGCCGCGCTCCGGGGGAGGCGCCACGGACGCTCGCGGCGTCGCGCGGGCCGAGAGCCACGCGTCGCGGTCCTCGCAGACGTCGCAGGCCCCGCACGGCTCCGCCGGCTCCTCGAGACCGAAGTGGCGCGCAAGCAGGACGCGGCGGCAGACGTCTCGCTCCTTCGCGAACTGCAGCATGCCGAGCAGGGCCTCGAGGTCCCCGCGCAGCTTCTCCTCGCTCCCCACGAAGTCCGGCAGCACGTCGGGATCGAGGGGCGCCGCGAGGCGCAGGTCGTTCGTCTCGAACGAGCCCCCGGTCACCCCGAGCACCTCCAGCCACTTGAGCGAGATCCCCACCCGGTTGTCCCCTCGGTTCTTCACGAGCAGCTCGTCCCGCAGGTCGTCGACCTGGTCCTTCATCAGGGCGATGAGCGGGCTGATCACGAGCACCTGCCCGTCGAGCAGCACCGCGGGGAGCTGGTACACCAGCGACTTGCCCGCCCCCGTGGGCATCGTGACGAGCACGTCCCGGCCCGCGAGCACGGCCTCGACGGCCTCCGCCTGCCGACCGAGGAAGCCGTCGAAGCCGAAGTGCTCGCGCAGGCTCGCCGCGAGCGCCTCGGCGCTCATCTTCACCACCGGAAAGATCATCGCCGCTCCTCCCCCGCACGGGAGAGGGGCGGCGATTGTAGGGAACGGACGCGAGGGGGGCTCAGCCGCCCGCGGACTCCTTCTCGGCCTTCTTGTCGGCTTCTTCCTTCTTGCGCTTCGCCTCGCGGGCCTTCTCGCTGTCGGTGCCCGTGTAGTCGAGGACGGACTCGACCGTCGCCTCGCCCCGGCGGAGCTGGAAGACCTTCTTCGGTCCCCCCTTCTGCAGCTCGGCGGACACCGCGCCCCGGGTCGTCACCTTGACGCCGTCGACCGAGAGGATCACGTCCCCCGCCTTCCACTTCGCGGCGGCGGCCATGCCCCCGTCCATGACCCCCTGGACCTTCGTGCCGTCGAGCGAGATGCCCATGTACCGCCGCGTCGGATCGCGCCGACGGCTCCCGCCGCCCTCGCGGATCAGGTTCGTCCGGTCGAGCTTCTCGTCGAGGTTCGCGATGCCGTAGGCCCCCAGCGCGACCACCATCGCGGAGTGGCGCTGGTATTCGGGCACCACGAGGTCGAGGTTGTCGCGCTCGGTGTGGTGGATGAGCCCGTAGTTGGCGCGCCCGGACTGGTTCCAGAAGAAGCCGGGGACGCCCGCCGCGACGAAGGCCGCGTGGTCGCTGCCCCCGCCCCGGGAAAGCCCCTCGACCTCCCGGATGGTGAAGGGCATGGCCGAGTCGAGCTCCATGATGGGCGCCATCGCCTCGCGCAGCTGACCCACGAGGGCCTTGGGCCCCGCGATGCCCGAGAGGTAGTTCGTGCCCATGTCGTGGACGAGCACGGCGCTGATCCGGTCCATCTCCTCGGGGTGGTCCCGCACGTAGCCGCGCGAGCCGAGCAGCCCCTGCTCCTCGCCGCCCCACAGCATGAAGCGGATCGTGCGCTTCGGCTTCGCCCCCGCGAGAGCGAGTAGCCGGGCGGCCTCCATCGTGGTCGCCACGCCGGTGCCGTTGTCCTGAGCGCCCTGGGCGCCGTCCCAGCTGTCGAGGTGTCCGCCGACGACGACGTACTCGTCGGGGAGCTCCGAGCCGACGAGGTCGGCAATCACGTTGTACTGGGGCATCGGCCCGGGCAGGAAGCGGTTGTCGATGTCGAACTCGAGCTCGACGTCCTCCCCGCGCTCCAGGCGGGCCCGCACGTCGTTGTAGAACTCCTGCCGCACGCGGACGGTGACCGCCGTGGGCAGGTCGTCGTAGGAGATCCGGGAGTTGCCCCCGGTACGCACGCGCGACCCGGCGTTCGAGATGCGTCCCGCGATGCCCAGCTCGTCCAGGGCCGCGTCGATCTCGGCCCGGACCTCACGATCGGGCATCTCGCCCCGCGGGGGCATCACGACCCAGGCGCCGGCCAGCCGGTCCTTGTTCTCGGCGAGCGCGTCCAGACTGCCCGGATAGACGACGGCGGGGCCGCGCACCGGTCCGGGGGTCCCTGCGCTCCAGGCGTAGGTCGTGAAGACGAAGTCGACGTGGACCGGCGAGACCATTCCTCCGCTCGAAGGACCCCGATCGAATCCCACGGGGAACTCGCCCCACTTCTCCAGGCGCGCGTCGAGCCCGTAGGAGGCGAACTGCGCGCGCGCCCACTCGGAGGCGCGCTCGATGTCGGAAGAGCCGGTCAGACGATGACCGATCCGCTCGGAGAGGTAGCGCAGGTGCTCCATCACCTGGGGCTCGCTGCGGCCGAGCTCGATCACCTTGTCGACGACCTCGTCCTGCTGGAGGGCGGACGCGGGGGGCGCGAGGAACAGGGAAGCGCAGAGCGAGACGGCGAGTCCCGCACGAGACAGGAGGGTTCTCATGGGCAGCACCGGGGCACGGGGGTTCGACAGGAGCGATGAGGACCGGACCCTAGCAGACTCTCGGAGGCGGTTTGTAAGGAAAGGGAAGGACCGGCTGCCGCGGGGCGGGCGGCTGCGCTACCTTGCCAAAACATGACCTCCCTCTCGCACGAGTCTCCGGGAGCGCCCCGGCTGGTCCTCGTCCCCACCGCCGTGGAGCTCCGCCACCTCGAGGACCGCGGCGGGCTCGGCCCGGGCCGGGCCCTCGTGGAGGTCTGCGGCTTCGGTCCCGTCGCCGCCGCGGCTCGCGCCGCCGAGCTCGTCGCCCGCCTGCGGCCGCGGCGCGTGCTGCTGGTGGGGATCGCGGGCAGCTTCGACGCCGATCGCCACCCCGTCGGCTCCGCGCTGACCTTCGCCCGCGTGGCCCTCGACGGGGTGGGCGCGGGAGAGGGCGAGGAGCTGCTCGGTCCCGCGAGGCTGGGGCTCGCCCAGTGGAGCTCGCCCGCGGAGGCGTCGCGACCGTCCATCGTCGAGGAGCTGGCGGTCCGGCCGCGCGACGGCGACACGGGCCTGCTCCTGACGGTCTGCGCGGCCTCGGTCTCCGAGGAGATGGCCGCCGTCCGCCGGCGTCGTCATCCCGAGGCGGTGGCGGAGGACATGGAGGGCTTCGCGGTGGCTCTGTCCTGCGCGTTGGCGGAAGTTCCGCTCACGATCGTGCGGGGAATCTCGAACGTGGTCGGCGATCGCGAGCCGAAGACCTGGCGGATCGGGGACGCGATGGCGGCGGCTCACGAGCTCGCGCTCGCTCTCCTCGAGGAAGACCTCCGGAGCGCCGAGCGGTGACGGACCGGATCCACCTGGGGATCTCCACCTGCCCCAACGACACCTTCGCCTTCCACGCCCTGCTCGCGGGGGAATCGGATTTCCACGGTCTCGCCTTCGACGTCGAGCTGCTCGACGTGCAGGAGCTGAACGAGGGCATGCTCGCGGGCCGCTGGGACGTGGCCAAGGTGAGCTTCCACGCCGCGCTGGCCATGGCCGAACGGGTGGCGGTCCTTCCCGCGGGCTCGGCGCTCGGTTTCGGCGTGGGTCCCCTCGTGCTCGCGCCGTCGGACGAGCCCGGGCGCGAGCCGCTTCACGTTCTCTGCCCCGGCGAGTGGACCACGGCCACCCTGCTCTGGCGGATCTTCCACCCCGAGCCCGTGCGCCTCGAGCAGCGCGTGTTCTCCGAGATCATGCCCGCCCTCGCCCGCGGGGAGGCCGACCGGGGCGTCTGCATCCACGAGGGCCGCTTCACTTGGGCCGACCAGGGGCTCCACCTCGTCGAGGACCTCGGGACGACGTGGGAGGACGCCACGGGTACCGCCCTGCCCCTGGGGGGGATCGTGGCCCGCCTCGGCCTTTCCCCCGCGGTGCTCTCCCGGGTGGCGGACGCCGTGCGCGACTCGATCCGCTGGGGCCTCGAGCACCGCGAGGCCTGCCTCCCCACGATGCGCGCCCACGCCCAGGAGCAGGCGGACGACGTGCTGTGGCGGCACATGGAGCTCTACGTGAACGAACGGACCCTCGACCTGGGCTCCGAGGGCCGGCGCGCCCTCTCCCTCCTCCAGGAGCGGGCGAGCGAGCATCTCCCCTCGGCGGTCCCTCCTCTCGTCGTCCTGGGGGGAGAATAGGGCCGGGACCGACCGAGAGCCCGCTCGGGGGCCTCGGGACGGTCCCGGTGACTGGTTGCGAGAAGGGTTTCGGGGAGGACTACTGGACGCCGCCGGAATCCCGCAACTCGAGCATCTCCTTGCGGATCTCCTGGGCGATCGCCTTCACCTCCTGCATCACCTTGCGGACGCGCGAGGTCGCGGCCTTGTTGCCCTTCATCGCCTTCTCGACGTCGGGCTGGACGTTCGTGACCGCGCCGACGAGGTTCTCGTAGTTCTGCGTCATGGCTGTGCCTGCTCTGGGCTGGATGGGAAGTGGTTCGAGGGGCCAGATTCGCCCCCACGGAGGAGGCCCGGAGGCCGCCGGACCTCCCTAGAAGCCACATTCCGCCCACGGGATCAAGCCGCACTTTCGAGCCCGACCCCCCTTCTCGGCCCCCTGAGGGGGGCTCACCCCTCGCGTTGGACAAAGGTAAGAACTCCCTAATCCCGGCCGGAAAAGGAAGTTACGTCCGCTCGTGGGGACCGGCGAGACGGGAACGGAGCGGCCCGGGCGGGGCGCGCGCGGGTGGGGCCGCGGGGGGGGGTGGCGCGCCTCGCCGCG
>CAYRXS010000051.1:0-30531 GCA_964428225.1 uncultured Planctomycetaceae bacterium | reverse complement strand
CCGACCGTCGTAAGTCCTTTGGCGAGAGAATCTGCCCTTCAAGTTGGGCTAGCCGTCGAGATCCACGAGCCGGCTCGTGGCGAGGAAGAGGAGACTCCCCCTCACGTCCTCCACCGGGAGGCCGGTCATCTCGGCGACCACCGCGCGGTAGCGGGCGATCTGCGGCCGGTAGAACTCGGCGCGGCGGTCGATCTCGTTGTCGCTGACGCGATCGGTCTTGTAGTCGAGCACCTCCGCCCCGATCACCTTGCCGCCACGCCTCTCGAGGACGAGGCGGTCGATGGAGCCGTTCCACAACTGCCGCTCGCCGTGCTCGTCGGCGAGGACGACGGAGAACGCGCGCTCGCAGCGCACCTCGAATGCTCCCTTCGCCGGGCGGGCGAGCGCGTCGCGAACCTCGGGCGAGGCCAGCGCGTCCCGCATCTTCCGGAGAGCCGCGCGCCGGGATTCGAGGTCCGGCTCGATCGCCTCTCCGATCGCGAGCAGCTCCTCGTCGGTTGCGTCGAAGCCCTCGATCCACTCGAGCTCCTCGAGCCACCGGTGCACCAGCGAGCCACGCGTGGTCGCCGCCCGGGATCGCGGGCGCAGGATCTCGTGCGCGCTCGTCGGGCCTCCTCCCTCCTCCGCCGACGGACGACGGAGGGGCAGGGAGCGAAGCTCCTGCGTCGGCGCAAGACCCGGCTCCTCCCCGCGCGGCGCCGGCCCCGCACCGCCTTCTCCGTCGAGCTCCCGCGCCCAATCCTCGGCGTTGTCGGGGTGGCGCCAGATCACCCCGTCGTCGTCCGGTTCGCCCGCGCCCAGGGCGTGGCGCAGGAGTCCCGCGTAGGTGCACGCTTTCCGGCTCTTCTTCGGCACGATCATCTCCAGCCGCCGGGCGGCGCGGGTCATCGCGACGTAGAGCACGGAGAGAGCTTCCTCGAAACCCCGCCCTCGGGATTCCGCGGCGAGGGCCCCGAGCTCCTCGTTCAGGCCGTACAGCAGCCTCTTGGTGCTGTGCGAGGCGCTCACGATCGGCTCGAAGGGCTCGGGACGACTCGTCAGGACGTCGGAGGAATGGCGATCGACATCCTGATCGAGCTCGGGTAGCACCACCGCATCGAACTCGAGGCCCTTCGCGGCATGGATGGTCATCACGCGAACCTGCGCCGCCGCGGGATCCTCGACCTTGGTCAGCCGCACATGATCCGCGAACTCGGCGGGCCGCAATCCCGCAGCCTCGTCGAAGGCGTGCGCCACCTCGACGAGTTGCGCGAACCGACGATGGTCCCAGCCCGTCCACGCGGGATTGCCGTCGACATTCGCCGCGAAGATCGACGCGCACAATCCGCCGTACCCTTCGCGCCCGAGCCGCGTCCGCACCTCGCGCGCGAGCCGGCGGCGGGGCTGCTCCGGGACTCCGTCACGGGGATCGGCGGCGAGATCGAGGTGCTCCCCGAGCGGCGAGGTCGCCACGTGGAAGGCGGCTGCGGTGTCGGACGGGTGATCGGCGAGGTGCAGGAGCGAGAGGAACGCGAGCACCGCCGCGGAGTCCGTCAGGGGATTGCCTCCCTCGCCGCTGGCCCGGATGCCGCGGTCGCGCAGGAGGTAGATCAGCCGCGGGAGCCACTTCTTGCGCCGCAGGAGCACGCCGATCGTCGCCGCCGGGGCCTCACGGGCCAGCTCGGCCACGCGATCCGCGGCGAGGAGCAGGATCGGCGCTTCCTTGTCCTCGCCGTCGGCCGGATCGATCGCCTCGCGCAGCTCGACCGCGCCGGGGAGCTGCGGCTTCGCCGTCTCGTGCTGCTCGAAGCCGGCCCGCCACTCTCGCGCTGCGTCGCGCAGCACGGCGCGGTCGTCCTGAGCGAGCATCGGATTGCCGTCGATCCCCGCGAAGACCCGGTTCACCGCATCCAGCACCATCGAGGCGGAGCGGTAGCTCTTCGCCATGGTCTCCGGCTCGGGCATCCCGGGCAGGCGATCGGGCAGCGCGAGCAACAGCCGCGGTTCGGCCTGTCGCCAGCCGTAGATCGACTGCTTCACGTCCCCGACGCAGAAGAAGCTGCGCTCCCCCAAGCCGTCCGCCACCACCTCCTCGGCGAGGGGAGCCAGGACGCGCCACTGGATGGGGGCGGTGTCCTGGAACTCGTCGAGCAGGAGGTGATCGATTCGCCCGTCGAGCCGGAACCACAGATCGAGGTCCCGCTCGTCGAAGAACCGCGCATCCTCGCCGTGACGAGGGGCGAGCGCCGCGGGCAGATCCTCGAAGCGAAGCGTTCCGCGCTCGCGCACGAGCTCGTGTCGGACCCGCTCGTAGCGATCGAGGAAGCGGCGAGTGGCGTCGTTCTGGTGGGCGAGGCGGGAGATCAGGACGTGCCCCGCCTGTCGGACGAGGTCGGTGAAGACGGCGAGGGTCTCGCCGGTGATGTCCTTCTTCGCGTACCTCTCCTGACCGGTGGCGACCTTCTCCCCGATGCCCCCATCCAGGAGGGCTTCCCACTCGTCGGCCGCGGCTTGCCGGCGTGCCTTGTCCAGCGCCTTCTGCCAGTTGCCGTCGGGCTTGCCGGCCTTGGTGCGCGGCGTCTCGAGAGCCTCGAGGCGCTCGAGCACGGCGCCCAGTTCAGCTTCACTCAATCCCGGGCCGGGTTGCACGCGCTCCCACGCGCCCGCCTCGCTCTCCAGCCATGCCGCCCGGGCGCGATCCACGAGGTCCACCAGGGCGTCGTGGACGGAGCGGGACGCCGCTTCCTTCTGCAGCGCGCGCAGGAGCTCCACCCGCTCGAGGGGATCCGCCTCCGCGAGCACGCGAGCGATCGCCTCGTCCCGCAGCTCGCCGGCGACGCGCTCGTCGGCGATGTTCCACTCCGGGGGCAGGGCCAGGTCGAGGGCGAAGACGCGCGCGAGGTGCACGAAGAAGGAGTCGAGGGTCCGGACCTGGAAGCGGTCCAGCTTGCGCGTCAGGTCCGCGAGGCGTTGCTCGCACGACTCGACGGTTGCCTCACGGCCATGGATCAACCCGTTGAGCTCCGCGAGCACCTTCGGTTTCTCGGCCGCGTCCACCAGCCAGCGGAGGACGCGCGCGAGGATCTCCCCCGCCGCCTTGCGCGTGAACGTCGTGGCGAGGATGCGCTCGGGCGGGACGTCCCGGAAGAGCAGGTCGAGGAAGTGACCCGTCAGCCGGTACGTCTTCCCGGTGCCCGCCGCGGCGAGCAGGATGCAGTGGGGCGACCCGCTCACGGCTCCTCCTCCTCGCCTTCCTCGTCGGAGATCAGCCCGATGCCGGCGATCGCCTGCAGGATCTCCTCGCGCGGCCCGCGGCGGCCGAGATCGAAGAACTCGCCGCGGCGGACGGCGCGGACCACGTCCCTCGCCTGATCCAGGGCTTCGTCGACGTAGCCCGGTTTCCACTTCCTCGCGACCAGGAAGCCGACGTTGGCCTCCTCCTTGCCCAGGCCGACGTAGCCCAGCTCGGGCAGGTCGTCACCGGTCACCTCCCTTGCGAGCAGCGTGTAGAGCGGGAGCTGCAGGTCCTTCCAGGACGCTCTCACGCCGCCGTGCTCCGACTCCGGCGACTTGACCTTCTCGCCGGTCTTGTAGTCGAAGATCGCGTAGCGCCCGTCCTCGTGCCGATCGATGCGGTCGATGCGACCCTTGATCGGCATCGCCCCGCCGTCCACGTCGAGGGGCACGCACTCGTTCGCGGGCTGCCACTCGGAGTGCACGATGCGCCAGCCGTCCCGCACGCGCTCCGCCTGACGCTCCGCGAAGATCGAAAGGCGGTGCGCGAGCTGTGCGATCTGCAAGGCGACCGCGGGCAGGGGTGTCTTGCCGAAGCGGAGCTCGCTCCGGCGCTGCAAGGTCTCGCGCAGGTACCGCGCGATGTCTCCGGCGTCAAGCGAATCCCGAAGCTCGCTCTTGCCGAAGTCGTCCAGGATCCGGTGGGCGAGCTTCCCGAAGCCCAGCGGGTCCATCTCGCGCGCGCGATCGTCGAGGGTCTTGATCTCCAGGACGTGGCGCAGGTAAAAGCCATAAGGCGATTCGAACCAATCGCGGAACGAGGTTACGGTGAGCCGCTCCGGCAGCAACGCCTCGGGAAGGCGCGGCAACGCGTTCACTTCGCGGCGGGGCTCCGCCTCCGCGGTGGGGGGGGTGGGGCGCTCGCCCTCCTCCTCGGGCAGCCAGTGCCGGACGCGCGCGACGATCTTCTCGGGCGGACGGTGGAAGGCGATGCGGCTGGGGAGGAGGGGATCGCCGGCGGCCGTGCGGCGACCGGTGACGAAGATTGCCTCCTCGCGGCACTCGCGCAGCAGGTGGGTGGCGAAGACGTCGCGGGCGAGGCGCCGTTCGTTGTCCACGAGCCCCAGCTCACCGCGCAGGCGATCGGGGAGGAAGGCGTCGCCGTGGACCGCCTCGGGAACGTGGCCCTCCTCGAAACCGGTGACGACGAGCGCGGGGGCGTCGTCGAGCGCGAGCTCGAGCCAGCCGAGGAGCTCGATGGTCGGCTCCCCGGGGCGAGGCGCGCGCGGCGGGATGGCGCGGGGGCGCAGGATCCGGAGCAGCATCTCGAGGGCGTCGCTCGCGGGCGTCGGCGGAGCGAGAGTCTCGGGCGCGTCCTCGATCTCCGCGAGGGCCGAAGCGATCTCGCTCAGGGCCGCCCCGAGCACGCGATCGTCCTCGACGTCGGGATCGAGGTCGCGCCCACCGTACGCGGTGATCAGGAGCTCGCGAATCGCGGGGGCCCACGCGGGAAGGGGGCGTCGGTCGGAGCCCGCGAGCTCGCCGAGGACCTCCTGCACGCCGCGGTGAAGCGTCTCGATCGGCTCTCGGTCCCTCTTCCCGCCGGGCCAGAGACCGCCGACTCCGGCGGGGAGGTGCTTGCGTTGGTACTTGTCGAGGATCTCCGCCGGCTCCGTCTCCTCGAGCCCCTCGCGCGTGCGCAGAGCCGTCTCGAGGTCGGGATGGCGCACGAGGGCCGCGTAGTCCGCGAACGTCCCTCGGGCGAGGAACCGCGCGCACGCCTCGAGGAGCCGCGCCGGCTCGGTGCGGGGCAGCGGCAGACCCGCGGCGTCGCGGGCGGTGATCCCCGCGTGAGCCAGCCGCTGTCGCAGGTAGGGGACGACCTCGGCGTCCGCCACGCCGATGGTGATCTGCTCGGCGGGAAAGCATCCGCTCCACTGGCTCAAGGCCCGGATCGTCTCCTCCGCCTGGCCGTCCGGTTTGTCGGCGATGAGCCAGCGATCTCGCGGCAGGTCCACGTCGCGCTCCTTCCACTCCTTCACGCGCAGACAGCCGAGCTCGTCGAAATCCGCGGCGTGCTCGTCCGGCGCGGGCACGAGGGCGGTAACGCGCTCCGGCATCTGCGCGAGGGTCCGGCGCAGGAGCCGGTTCATGTCGACGACGCCCACGAGCACGACGCGCGCGTCGGTCTTCACGCGTTGCGCGTCGATGGCTGCGATCCGCGCGAGGTGGGGATCGACGAGCCCGGCCTTCGCGAGCGCATCGACCATGAGCTCCTGCGCGCGGGCGAGGGCGTCCCAGCGCGCGGTTTCGCCGAGGATCTGCGGCCGCGGCGGGTGCTCGGCCAGATGCCGGAAGTCGAGGCCCTCGGCGGCCAGCTCTCCGAAGAGTCCCCGCACCTGCTCGGCGAGCCGCGTCCACCCCGCGACGTCCTCTGCCCCCGGGGCCCGGGCCACGATGCGCCCTCGCTCGGCCGGGGTGAGCGCCCGCAGCGCCCGCTCCCACGCCAGCGTCCGCACGAGCCGTCCCGCCGGCCGCCCCTCGACGCGCAGCAGCTCGTCCACCAGGGCTCCCGCGGTGAGAATTCGCGGCGGAGTCCACCCCGCCTCGAGCTCTACCGCCAGCCTCTCCCGCAGCCTCCGGCCCGCCCGCGCCCCGGGCAGGGCCACGAGCCACCCCGACATGTCCTTCCCGACCTCGTCGCGCAGCCACTCCGCAGCCGCCTTGAGCGGCGAGCGATCCCAACCCAGGAAGCGAAGGCGGAGCGACGAGGCCATGCCCCCAGGATACCGTTCCGGAACCTCGGTTCCCGCCTCCGGCTCCGCGGCGGCTTTCGCATTCGCGCTAGAATGCGCTCCCCTCGATGACCGCGGCGTCCGGGCGGGCCGGGTAGCGCCATGCATCCGGCGGGCGAGCTGTCCGCAGACGACGACTCCGGGAGACGGGAACACATGAAGATGATCGAGAGCGTCTTGGTCGTTTTGATCGCCGCCGGGCTCGGCGCGTGCTCGAGCGATTCCGGTGCCGGCGAGCACGCGGCTCGGGGCGAGCACGACCGCGATGGCGGCGAGCACGACCGCGACGGACATCGCGAGGAGGGGGAGGAGTCCGGGACCGAGCTCACCCTGGACGCGCGCTACGACGAGGTTCGTAGCGGCGCCCGGCTGATCCTGGAGTACGACCCGAAGACCGGCTGCTTCGTCGGCACGGTCGAGAACACCACCGACGAGCCCCTGGAGCGAGTACGCGTGGAAGTCCACCTCTCCAACGGCCGAGAGCTCGGCCCGACCGTTCCCGCGGACCTCGAGCCCGGCGAGAAGAGAGACGTCGTGCTGTCGACCACCAGCCGGGATTTCGACGGGTGGACCGCCCATCCGGAGGTCGGAAGCGGCGAGCACGGTCACGGCGGAGAAGAGGGCGGCCACGATTGAGGTGGTCGCGTAGACCGGCTACGGCGAACGTCTGATGCACGAGCGATTCCCCAGGGACGATGTGCGCAAGCTGACGTCCCTCATCCGCGAGATGCCGGGCAAGGGGCGCTGCGATCTCTCCCCCCTGCTGCGGGACGCGACCGCCCTCGCCGCGATCTGCGATCGTCTCGCCCGGCCGTTCGAGGGAGACCGGATCCAGGTCGTCGCCGGCCTCGATGCGGCGGGGCTTCCCTTCGCGGCCGGCGCCGCGCTCCGGCTGGGGGCGGGGCTCGTCCTGCTTCGTCGGCCCGGCAAGGTCGTCTGGAACGCGGTGGGGGAGACGTGTCGCGACTACTCGGGCGAGGAGAAGCGGTTCGAGCTGGCGGAGGACGTCGTTCGCCCCTCGGACAGGATCCTCGTCGTCGACGACTGGTCCGAGACGGGAGAGCAGCTCGCCCTCGCGAAGCGCCTCCTCGAATCGCGCGGCGCGGTCCTGATCGGCTGCGCCTGTGTGCAAGTCGACTCGCCGGCCCGCGCCCATCCCGATCTCGTGGGATGCAGGCTGGAATCCGTGCTGGAGTATTCCGGACCGCCCGGCGAGGCCGGCGACACCTGATCAGTACACGCACTCCCTCGCCGCTTCCGCGTAGGCGAGGAGGTTCTCGGGAGGGGTGTCGAAGAAGTGATCGGAGCAGGAGAGGATGTAGCCGCCGTCTCGCCCGACGCGCTCGAACAGGGTGTGGACGTGCTCCCGGATCGCGTCCGGAGTGCCCTTGGTCAGGACGTTGACCTGGTCGAGGCCGCCGATCAGGGCGAGGCGGTCGCCGACCTTCTCGCGAAACTCCCAGGGCTCGGAGTTGCCGCCGATGCTCGGCGCGGCCAGGGTCTCGGAGGCGTCCGTGCCGTTGGCCACGATCATCTCCTCGATGCCCCGCGTGCCGCCGCAGGTGTGATAAGTGGTCTTGAAGCCGAGCTCGTGCAACGCGTCGTGCATCCGGCGGTCGTAGGGGAGACAGAACTCCTCGTGGATCTTCGGTGAGATGAGCGTCGTCGAGGCGGAGCCGCCGCCGGTCTCGACCAGGTCGTACTTTGCGCCCGCCATCGACTCGATGAACCGCATCTTCTTGTCGAGCAGGGCCCCCAGGAGCCGGTGCACCCAGTCCGGCTTGTCGTAGGTGGCCAAGATGAGCTCGCTGGGCTCCATCAGGCAACACGCGTGCTGCCAGCAACCCGCCTGGTCTCCCCACACGAAGCCGCGCAGGATGCCCCGGTCTCCGATCTCGTCGTACAGCCTCGCCACCGATTCCTTGTCGAGCGGGAACACCGGCATGTACCTCTCGATGAGCTCGACGTCCTCGTCCCGCCGGATCATGGGCTCGGTGATCCAGTTCGTCGCGTGATCGCCGGCGGTGCGGTAGCTCAGGACGCCCCCGGGCGTCTCCACGGTGTGGAGGTACTTGCGATCGGCGGGCTCGTCCTTGATCACCTCCACCGTGTCGCGCCACTCGGGGGTGCAGTAGGGCGAGAAGTCCGGGTCGGAGAGCCAGAACTGCCCCATCGGCTGCGAGTGCTGCACCGCGGGATCCATCCCGAAGTGCTCCATCGCCTCCAGCTCGCTCATGCCGTTCAGGTACGTGTCCAGGTGGTAGCGCTGCCACTGGTGGACGGTGAACGGCACGCGATCGGGCTTGCCTCGCTCGAGAGCGAGGATCATCCGCTCCTTGGGTTTCATGCCTGCAACTCGTCTCCTCGCGAGGGCGGAAGCCGCCTCCGGAGCGCCATTCTACGGCGACCGGGCGCCCGCCACACACGTCGGGTGAATTGCCCTAAGGCTCCAGGGGGGCGCCGCTCGAAGAAGGAGCAGCGTCCCACTCCTCCCATGTCCCCCCCCCGAGAATCTGCGCTCTCGCGCCGGATAGCCGATGCGCTCGTAGACGACGGCTACGAGCACCAGGCCATTCTCGATCAACTCCTGGCGCAGGCGGACGAGCTACGACAGGTAGGGGGGGACGCGCTGGCTCGGCGCCTGGACGCGGCGGCCGTGCTCCTCGAGAGCGCGGAAACCATGGAGTCGGCCTCGGCAAACGTGGTCTTTCGCATCCTCCACGAGCTCGTGGTGAGCGTCGAGGCGCAGATCAACAGCGAGTCGGTGGAGGCCGCACGCCCGTCAGAGCCGGAGCCCGCCGAACCGCGGCCCTCCGACCTGCAGCGCGCGGAGGAGGGTGCGGAGAACGCGCCCCAATCCGACGAGAGCCTGCTCGGCCAGATCCTGAAGAACCTGGGTATCGTGACCTCGGCTCAGATCGAGGAGGCGACCCGGCTGCAGCGTCGGGAGGGGATACGCATCGGAGAGGCCCTCCTGCGGATCGGTGCGACCACCCCCAAGCAGATCCAGCGTGGCCTGCGGGTCCAGCATCACCTGCGGCACGGGACGATGCCGAAGGGGCCGCCGCCAAGCCCCCGAGCCCCCATCCCCGAGGCGCCCGGTGCATTCGTCATGGGGACGGAACCAGACTCGGGAAGCGGTCTGCGGCTGACCTCCGACACGCTCATCGGCGAGATCTTCGTCCAGCTCGGCTATGCCAGGCCCGAGGAGATCGAGATCGCCCTGTCCATCCAGCGCGCCGCGGGGGTGCGCCTCGGTGAGGCCCTGGTCCAGATGGGCGTGGTGTCCTGGGATCAGGTCAAGCACGCCGTCGAAGCCCAGCAACGCATTCTCGGGGCTGTCGGGCGATCGCGCCGCCGCTGACCGGCGCGAAGGGTTTTCCTCGCCTTCGGGGACGCCCGGAGTTGGTTCCCGGATCTCGGCCGTGGCCGTTGGTCCCCGGGCGCGAATCGGCAATTCGGCTAAGGTTCGCCGGGCGATTCGACGATTGTCCACTCGCGTCCCCAGCGCCATGACCATTCCCGAGATCGCCGCCCTCTCGCGCAGAGTTGCCGAGGCCATCGTCGACGATGGCTACGAACAGCGCGCCATCCTGTATCAGCTTCGCGAGCTCCGCGACGTGCTGGAGCGCGCCAAGGTGGGCTCCCTGGCGCGCCGCCTGGACGCCGGAGCCCTGCTCCTCGAGTGCCTCCTCGGCGAGGACATCGAGGTGGAGCCCGTCGCGCCGGACGTGGCCTTCGACCTCGTCGGGAAGCTGGTGAGGAGCGTCGAGCAGCGGATCACCTGCGAGGCGGTCGAGCCCGCCCGGCCGACGGAGCTGAAGCTCGAGGATCCCCCGCTCTCCACGCTCGTCGCCAAGAAGTCCACGCTCGACGACCTGCCGGTCAACAACGACGCCATCCTCGGGGAGATCCTCGAGAACCTCGGCGTCGTCGAAAAGGATCAGGTCACCCGAGCGGTCGAGCTGCAGAGCAAGGAAAGCCTGCGCATCGGCGAAGCCCTGGTGCGGACAGGGGCGGCCACCCCGAAGCAGGTCCAGAGGGCGCTCAAGATCCAATACCACCTGCGCTACGGGACCATGCGAAGGGTCTCGAAGCCGGCCCCCGAACCGCCGGCTCCGGCGACACCCGACGAGTCCGTCGACCTCGGACCGACGAAGGACCCGGACCTGGCTCTCGCGAGCGAGACGCTCATCGGGGAGGTCTTCGTGCAGCTCGGCCTCGTCACCCCCGAGAAGATCGAGAGCGCCCTGGCCGTCCAGCGCGCCACCGGCCTGCGCCTGGGCGAGGCGCTCGTCGAGATGGGGGCAGTGACCTGGGATCAGGTCCGCCAGGCGGTCGAGACGCAGAAGCGCCTCCTGCACGTCTCCGGACAGTCTCTCCCGTCCTGATCGGGGCACCGGCCGGGATGTCCCGGTCCACGTCGGCGGTTTTCGGGATTCCGCGCGACAATGGGCGAGCCGCGGTAACTTCCTCCGCGAGGCCATGACTCGCTCGATCGATCCCGAAGTCCTCCTGCAGCACACGAGCTGGTTGCGCGTCCTCGCGGTGGAGCTCGTGGGGGACGCGCACCGGGCGGAGGACGTGCTGCAGGAGACCTGGCTCGCGGCCCTGCGGAGTCCGCCCCGGGAGTGGAAGGAGGAGGGCCGTCTTCGCGCGTGGCTGGCCGCGGTGTTGCGCAACCTGGCCCTGCTCTCCCGGCGCGGCGAAGGACGACGGAGGGGACGGGAGCTTCGCGCCGCGCGGCCGGAAGGCCGGCCTTCGGTCGAGGAATCCCTCCAGGCCGCGGAGACGCAGCACGTGCTGATGGAGGCGGTGATGGCGCTCGAGCCCGCCCACCGCGAGGTCGTCGTCCTGCGCTATTTCGAGGAGCTTCCCCCCCGCGAGATCGCCCGGCGCCTGGAGTCGACCGGCAGTGCGGTGCGGTCCCGGCTCTCCCGCGCGCTGGCCGTCCTGCGCACGCGCCTCGATCGACGGTACGAGGGCGATGGACGAGCGTGGCTGAAAGCCCTCCTTCCCCTGGCGGTCGTTCCGAAGCGGACGACCTCCATTCCCCTCGGTACGGCAGCCATGAACGCAAAGACGAAGGCCGCGATCGTGCTCGCGGCCGTCATTGGTGGGGGCACCACGATCTGGTGGGCGGTCACCGGCGGCGAAACCTCGACCTCGCAGGATCAATCGCCCTCCGGCGTCGCCGCACCCGTCGTCCCCCCGGAGCCCTCCGAACCTCCGCCCGTCTCCGCTCTCGCGCCCGAGGCAACCGGCGAGCGGGGCGAGGTTCCCGCCGGCAAGACGGACCCCGCGCCCGAGCTCCCTTCCGTCATGGGCCACGTGGAGGACACGGACGGCAGGCCGGTTTCCGACGTCGCCGTACGGTTCCATCCCGACCGGAAGAGCGAAGAGCCGCCCGGGATCTCGATCGAGGACGAGCGCGTCGCCGTCACCGACGAGCGCGGCGAGTTCGCGATGGTCTTCTTCGCCGAACACGGCCGCTTGGTCGCGGAAAGCGACTCGCTGGTGACGATGCTCGACGCGCGCCTCGGTATCGAGCCGCCCTCCTCGGAGGTCGTCGTGGTCGTCGCCCCCCGCTGCGACTACGCGGGCGTCGTCCTCGACGAGAGCGGGGCGCCGGTCCCGGGAGCGAGCCTCGCCGTGGCGTGGGACATCGCCCGGCTGAGAAGCCTGCGCCCCGGCGTGCAACGCACCGGGACGCCCGAGTGGACCGCGACGGCCGACGCGGACGGTCGCTTCGCGCTCGACGCCGTCGGCTGGAGCGCGGGCAGCCGCCTGGTGGCGGAGCTGGTCGGATACGAGAGCGTCGAGCTGAACCTTCCTCCCGTCTCGCGCTCCGATCTCCTGATCCAGTTCGAACGGCCCGCGGTGGGGCTGGGCTCGGTACACGGACGCGTGATCACCGAGGCGGGGGAGCCCACGGAAGGCGCGTGGGTGTACCTGGAGGAGCTGTCCACGCAAACGGACCGAGACGGTCGCTTCGTCCTGGAGCGCCCCGCCGGCGGCGGCACCCTCATCGCGGCCAAGGAGGGCTATCTGCCCGCGAGCCTCGAGCTCGACGCGAGCGATGATGCCGTCCCGGTCGCGCTCGAACCCGTCGTCCTGACCCTGCGCGACACCCCGCTCTCCATCTCCGGAAAGGTCGTCGACCTCGCAGGTGCTCCCGTCGAGGGGGCGCACGTCTGGACGCGCGACGGAACCCCGGTTCCCCACGACGGGCAGGACGAGCCGTCGACGCTGGAGGAGGCCGTCGGCGGGATGGGGACCTGGGAGGGATCGGCTCGCCATCGCCAGACCCGGGAGGACGGCATCTTCGAGCTGAGCGGCCTCCTTCCCCGTGCCTACACGGTGTTCGCGCTCCATCCCGACACCCTGGAGACGGTCACCCTCGGCGGGATCGAGGCCGGCAGCACCGAAGTCGTCTTCGTTCTCGGGGGCAGCGAGCGGGCGCGTCGCGTCGCGGGCCGCGTGGTCTCGTATTCCGGGGATCCCATCCCCGATGTGACCTTCGTGCTGACGCGGTGGAGCGACGTCCAGGGTACGGACTACATCGCGCCCGTGATCAACCGCTTCTCGACCATCACCGACGCCGAGGGACGATTCGATCTCGGGGATCTCTGCTGTAGGGGCGTCACCCTGCTGATGGCGGGGGCGAGCATCCCCACGGGCGAGTCCCTCGCGCTCGACGAGAGCATGGAGCTGGACGACCTCGAGATCCGGATGCCCAAGCTGTGCTCCTTCCAGCTCGTGCTGCAGCGCGATCCGGAGTCGGCGGACTCCTTTTGGATCCTCGACGAGGCCGGGGAGCTGCTCATGCCCACGATCACTCTCGACACGACGATGTACCTCGGCGCGACCGTCGACCTGAAGGGCGGGCGGTCGGAGGTCGTCACCAGCGACGAGCGCGCGCGCACGATCGTGCTGCGCAAGGACGGCGAGGAGGTGGAGCGCTTCCCCGTCCGCCTCGATCCCGACGAGGACGAGCAGGTGATCCGCTGGTGAGCGCGCCGCCGGTCAGAGGGACGTGAACGTCGACGTCTCGAGGTTAGTCAGCCGCATCGGCGAGCCGATCGCCGCCTGCCAGTAGACGGAGGTGCCGACCAGCGCGGGATCGTTCGGCACGGGAACCGGCATCGTTCCCTTCCCCGCGCCGTCGAGCTGGCCGGAGCCGACGACCGTCAAGGTCGCCGGATCGAGGAACAGGACGCCGATCCCCAGGGGGATGCGCGTCGTACCCAGGGCGCTGGCGAGGAGCCAGGAGTCGTCCGGCGCTCCGTGGAGATCCATGTTCATCGTCCACCCGATCCGCGGGAGCGAGCGCCACGCCACGTGCCGCCGTAGGTTCGAGTGGAGCCGGCCGTACCCCCACCCGGGATCGCACGTCAAGAGATCGGGATCCCCGTCTTCGTCGACGTCGCCGAAAGCCATGCGCGATCCGACCATTCCGCGGGCCAGCCGGTGGGGCGCGCTCTGGAAGACACCGCTCCCGTCGTTCAGGAACAGCTTCGCTCCATAGGGCGAGCCGTAGTAGTCCTCCTGACCCACCGCCAGGACGTCCGGGTCGCCGTCGTCGTCGAGGTCGATGAGCTCGGTGTCCTCCGTCCACCAGGATTCCGGCGCATATCCGCCCGCGGAGGTGAAGACGCCCGACCCGTCGTTCAGGTAGAGCTGGTCCGTCCCCTTGCGTCCGATCAGGAGATCCACGTCCCCGTCGCCCTCCACGTCCGCGGTCCCGAGCGACGTCCCGTCGCCCGCCGGGATGTTCGAGGAGACGTCGGTGAATACGCCGAGACCCTCGTTGCGGAACAGCCTGAGGTTCGCGCCGGAGGTGAGCACGTCGAGGTCCTTGTCCCCGTCGACGTCGACCAGCGTTCCCTCGCCCGTGTACTCCGCCACCGTGGGGAAGGTCGTCGACAGCGTGAAGTTACCGAACCCGTCGTTGAGCATGATCTGATCGCCGAAGGGGGGCCACATGTCATTGAGCTGCAGAATGTCGAGGTCATTGTCCCCGTCGACGTCTCCGAGCTCGACGTCGTTGGTGGCGTTGGTGAAAGTGGGCGGGAGCTGGTTCGTGGCATCCGTGAAGCCGCTCGCCCCCTGGTTGAGGAACAGGCGACACCCGCCTCCTTCCCCGTCATAGTTGTCCCAGCCTCCGAGCACGATGTCGTTGTCCAGATCCCCGTCCACGTCCCCGAGAGCCACCGAGTAGATCAGGGTCCACTCCCACGGAACGAGGTCCGTTCGATCCGTGAACCGGCCGAAGCCGTCGTTGAGGAACAGGAAAAACTTGTGCTCCCACGAACCCCAGGGAGCGTCCAGGCGAGCCCCGGTCACGATGTCGAGATCGCCATCCCCGTCCATGTCGGCCATGGCGCCGCAGTAGCCGTCCCGGCGGGGGAGCTCGGCCGACCAGCCGGTCCCGTCCGCGAACATCCCGGTGCCGTCGTTCAGCACGAGATGCGAGTGCATCTCGGGATAGAACGGCCACATGATCTCGACCATCTCCACCAGGTAGTCCCGGTCTCCGTCGCCGTCCAGATCACCGACCGCCCAGCCTCGAGGAGAACCCTCGAAGTCGGGGATCTGCCCGCTGGCATCCGTGAAGTTGCCCGCCCCGTCGTTCAGGAAGAGCACGGTCGGGCTCATGATGTCGACGTAGCCATCGCCGGTGACGTCGATCAGCTCCCCGTAAGCCACGATGCCCGCGTCCGCGAACGTCCCGAATCCGTCGTTCAACAGGACGTGACCGCTGCAGAGCAGGTCCGTATCCCCGTCGTTGTCGACGTCGCCGGTGGAGATGCTCTGGGACCCGGCCGGGACGGCTCCCGGGACCTCCATGAAGTGTCCCATTCCATCGGATACGTAGAGCTGGATCTCCGAGAGTCTCGCCACGAGCAAGTCGACGGTGCCGTTTCCCTCGACGTCGCAGAAGGCGAGGTCGTAGGTCGCTCGCGGATCGGTGGGCAGCCAGAGCGTCATGTCCGTGAAGACGCCCGATCCGTCATTGATGTACAGGAGGTCCTGGTCGTCGCGCCCGCACACGAGATCCAGGTCGAGATCGCCGTCCACATCTGCCGCCGCGAAGACGTTCGTCGCTCCGGCGGTGGGCAGGGCGCCGGCGGACACGGTGAAGCGGCCGTGGCCGTTGTTGAGGAGGAGCCGGTCCTCTCCGGTACCCCAGGGATGGTCACTGCTCAGCAGGAGATCTGGCGCGCCGTCCCCATTCAGCTCGACGAGAAGCGAGGCCTTGGTGATGTCCGAGAAGTCCGGCAGCAGCTCGTTCGCCAGGACGAATCGCCCGGTGCCGTCGTTGATCCAGAATCCGTTGGGTTCCGAGAGGTAGCCATCCGGGTACGACTCGGAGCAACCCTGGAACGCGTCGAGATCGCCGTCGCCGTCCACGTCGCCCAGGGCGATCACGCCGATCTCGGCGGACGGCTCGGCCAGCATCTCGTGCAGGTCCAGAAGGAGCTTCCCAGGCTCGCGGACAGGGTCCACCTCGGTCTGAGGCCGCGCCTGGAGGGATGTGAACGACGCCGTGCCGGAGAGCACGACCACAATGCGCAGGGTTCTGAGGAGGGTCATAACAACACCCTGAGACGGAGATTCCCGGAGTCTGTCCAGGATATCGCGATTTCTTTCGAGCAGGGTGAACCTCGGCCGCAACGCTACGTGCTCAGCGTTCGGGAGCCTCGTAGAGCTCGATCTCCCAGATCCGGCTGACGTCGCTCGGTGTCTCGCGCACGTAAAGACGCACGCGGCTCGTGGTCACGGGCTCGAAGGTCTGCTGCCAGTCGACGTTCGTGTTCCCGGTCGTCTCCGTCTGCGACACGGCGCACCATCGCTTCCCATCGTGGTGCTGGAGGACGAACGAGCCCAGCGGGGCACTGACCTTCCCGTCGGACCAGAATCCGGACAGGATCCGCCCCGCGACGATCGTCTGGGGCGTGTCCCACCGCAGCTCGATCCAGTTGGGCACCGCGGCGTGGCTGAGCCAGCGCAGGTCGTTTCGCTTCCACGAGGCGCGGTGATCGTTCACGAGCGAGGGCGGGGCCGAGGCGTCGCGATCGCCGGAGGTCGTGACACTGGCGGTCAACGCGACGTTCCGCCCCAGGTTCTCGAGCGTAGGAGGGGGAGGGGGCACGGGCTTGCCCGCGCCGCGGCTCACGCGCGCCATCAGGACGTCGAGGTGGTCGGCAAAGACGCCGCGGGGATCCGTGTCGTGCTCCTTGCACACCGCGGCCGCCATGCCGACGACCTCGCCCATGCATCCACACGTTCGCATGACGCGCACGGCGCCGAGCGCCTCGTGCGTCACGCTGATGTCCCGGCCCGCCATGAACAGGTTCGCGACGTTGCGCGAGTAGAGGCAGCGGTACGGAATCCAGTACGGCTGCTCGTAGTGGTCGTACAGCGCCTCCGAGATGAACGCGTCGCCCTCGAAGCCGGCCTCGTATCGCGCGTCGGGCAGGTGAAGGTCGATCGGCCAGCCCGTGGGCACGCAGCCGTCGGGGTACTCCTTCCCGCCGAGCACGTCCTCCTTCGTCAGGATCACGTCCCCGAGCAGCCGACGCGATTCCCGCTTCCCCGAGACGAACGCCGCCCAGTTGATCCGGTGGTTGGGCAGCACGCCGTCGACGTTCTTCATCGCGTCCCACGCCCCGTACATCGCGCGAAAGTTCCAGTCGCGGATGTACTCTCCCTCTTCGAACGGGTCGCGGTCGAAGCCGCTCTCCCAGAACCACACGCCGAGCCTCTCGGGCTGGGGATTTTCCTCGGAGCGCCCGGGAAAGGGCTTGTCGCTCAGATCGAGTGCCCACGGGCAGCGCGGGAACGGCTGCGGCTCGTCCATCTCGGCGACGTTCCACAGGTTGCAGCGCCCCATGTGCCCCTCACGGGTCATGTCGTAGTCGGCGCCCGCGAGGAAGCCGACGCAACCGTCGCCGGTGCAGTCGGCGAACCACCGGCCGGCCACGCGGATACGCTGCCCGGTGATCGTGTGTCGCGCGCCCACCGCCCGGATTCGTCCCTCGCTCGTCTCCACCCGGTCGGCGCGATGGAGGAGGAGGAGCTCGATGTTCTCCTCGGCCTCGACGAGGCCGCGCTTGCGATCGTCCTCGTACAGCTCGGCCGTGTTCTCGGGGCCGTAGTGCGCGCGACGCTCCTGCTCGAGCTCCGCCACGATGTCGCCCACGCGCGGGTGGGGGGCGACGTTGCGTGCTCCTCCGAGCCACACGCGGACCTCGGAGCTGTTGTTGCCGCCGAGCACGGGTCGGTCCTGGATCAGCGCGACCGTGAGCCCCAGCCGCGCCGCGGACAGCGCCGCGCAGGTGCCGGCCATGCCTCCCCCGACGACGACGAGGTCGAAGTGGCCCCCCTCTTGCGGGGTTCTGAGCGAGCCGAGGTGCACGCGACGGAAGGCCTCCAGCTCGGCACGGGCCTCGGGAGGAACGAAGTCGGCGTCCGCGGAGAGCACGATCGCGTCACAGCGCCCCTCGAAGCCCGTCAGGTCGTGCAGGGAGAGGGTGATCTCGCGCGGCTCCTCGATCGCGATCTGTCCTCCCTTCTGCCAGTGCCACTCCGCACCTTCCGTGCCGAAGAGAGTGGGCTGCGGCGTTCCGTCGATCACGAGCTTGAACCTCCCGGGTGCTCCCCAGGCTTTCCAGGGCGCTACCCAGTCTCGCGTCCGCACCCAGACTCGGTAGGTGCCCGCGGCGGGGAGCTCCACGGTCGTGGTCGCGTCCTCGACCGGCACGCCCAGCCCGTGCGCCAGGAGGTACGAGGAGCCCATCTGGTCCATGAACTGGGAATCCCGGACCCATCCGCCGACGTCGGCGAACCTCTCGGCTTCGACGAGCACCGTCTGCGACGAGATCGGCCCACACATCGCGGCGACGATCGCCAGGTGGATCGCCGCGGCCCAGGAGATCGTGAGGTGCTTCATGCACTGACTATAAACTCCACACCGCGGTTGCCGATTCCCGAACCGCAGCCGGTTTCGGGCTTCGTGAAAGCGTGCCCCCGCGGTCCCTCCTCCGCGTATCCTGTGGAGCCCCGAAGACCACCCCAGCGGAGGCGGCGCCATGGCCAGAGGCAAGCAAGTCACCCGACGACAGTTCGTGAAACGAGCGGGAGCGGCGATCGCGGCGCCGTACGTCCTGCCTTCCCTCGCCCGAGCCGCGAGTGGACTCCCGCGGCCCGCGCCGAGCGAGCGGATCACCATGGGATTGATCGGCTGCGGCGGTATGGGGCGCGGAAACCTGAACGGCTTCCTCGGGATGCCCGACGTGCAGGTGCTCGCGGTCTGCGATCCCGACACCGTGCAGCGCAACGCGGCGAAGAACTCGGTCGAGCAGCGCTACGCGAAGGAGACCGAGAGCGGCTCCTACAAGGGATGTGATTCCTACGTCGACTTCCGCGAGCTGCTCGCGCGCGACGACATCGACACGATCATCCAGGCCACGCCCGATCACTGGCACGCGCTGGTCGTCGTGAATGCCGCGCGGTCGGGGAAGGACATCTACGGCGAGAAGCCGCTCAGCCTGACCATCCAGCAGGGGCGCGTGATGAGCGACTCCGTCGCCCGTTACGGCCGCGTGTTCCAGACCGGCAGCCAGCAGCGCTCCGACGGGCGATTCCGCTTCGCGTGCGAGCTCGTCCGCAACGGGCGCATCGGGAAGGTGCACAAGGTGACCTGCGGGCTTCCCACCGGGCCCACGACCGATGCCAAGCCTCCGCTTCCCGTGCCCGACGGCTTCGTGTACGACATGTGGCTCGGCCCCGCGCCCGCCGTTCCGTACTGCGACGGCCGCACGCACTGGAACTTCCGCTGGATCCTCGACTACTCCGGGGGCCAGGTGACGGACTGGGGCGCGCACCACATCGACATCGCCCACTGGGGCCTCGGCCTCCAGGAAACGGGACCGATCGAGGTCGAGGGTGAGGGCGAGTTCCCGACCGAGGGCTTATGGAACGCGGCGACCAACTACCGGTTCATGGCCAAGTACCGCACCGGCGTCGAGATCACCATGACGAACGCCTTCGAGAACGGCGTGAAGTGGGAGGGCGAGCACGGCTGGGTCTTCGTCAGCCGCGGGCGCATCGACGCCCATCCCAAGTCGCTCTTGCAGGAGGAGATCGGACCCGGCGAGGTCCACTTGCCTCGTTCATCCGGCGGACACCGCCGCAACTTCATCGACGCGGTCCGGAGCCGGCGCGAACCGATCGCGCCCATCGAGCAGGCTCACCGGACGATCACCGTCGCTCACCTGGGCAACATCGCCATGCAGCTCGGCCGCAAGGTGCGATGGAACCCCGACACCGAGCGTTTCATCGACGACCCGCAGGCCGAGCGGATGCGTGACCGGGCGATGCGTGAGCCCTGGAGGCTGTGATGAAGGCAACGATGACAAGGACTCTCCTGGCGGCCGCCGCGGCGGCCGGATTCCTCGCCCCGGCGGCAGCCGCCTCGGACGTGCCGCAGGACGCGATCCAGCGCATCGAGAGGGCGCTCCCCAAGGAGGCCTCCGCGAAGCCGAAGGCGTCGCGCAAGCTCCTCGTCTGCACCCTCGCCAAGGGCTTCAAGCACGGCTCGATCCCGTACTGTGCCGAGACCATCGTGCGCATGGGCAAGGCCACCGGGGCCTTCGAGGCGGAGGTGAGCGACGACGTGTCGATGTTCGAGAGGGAGAACCTCGACCGCTTCGACGCCATCGTCTTCGACAACTCGACGGGGACGTTGTTCGAGAACGCCGAGCTCCGCAAAGGCTTCATGGAGTGGGTGAAGAGCGGCAAGGGCGTCGTCGGCATCCACGCCGCCACCGACTGCTTCTACGACTGGCCCGAGTTCGGCGAGATGATGGGGGGGTGGTTCCACGGTCACCCGTGGAACGAGCAGGTCACGATTCGCGTCGAGGATCCCGATCACCCGGTGAACTCGGCCTTCGTGGGTCGCGCCTTCGCCGTCGCCGACGAGATCTACCAGTTCAAGGATCCTTACTCGCGCGAGAACCTGCGCGTCCTGCTCAGCCTGGACGTCAACCGCACGAACATGGAGAAGGGCGGGATTCGGCGCGATGACCGCGACTTCGCGGTCTCGTGGGTGCGCTCGTGGGGCGAAGGCCGCGTGTTCTACTGCTCGCTCGGCCACCGCAACGACATCTTCTGGAATCCCACCGTCCTGCGGCACTACCTCGACGGCATCCAGTTCGCACTGGGCGACCTCGAGGCGGACACGACGCCCAGCGGCGCCCTGGCGAGCGCGGTCGTGGCGGACGCGGAGCCGGGCGGCATCTGGGAGGCGGCGGCGAGCTTCGAGCAGGGGGCGAGCCGCGAACCGCTCTCCGAGATCCAGGAGCGGGTGCGCAAGGTCCTCGCCGGGGAGATCGAACGCGCTCCCCTGGTCGGAAGACTGCTCGCGCTGGCCGGTGACGAGGGAGCGACTTTCGCCGGTCGTGCCTTCGCGTGTCGCCAGCTCGCGCGGATCGGGGATGACGGATCGGTGCCCGTCCTCGAGACGCTACTGCGCGACGAGGCGCTCTCGCACATGGCGCGCTACGCCCTGCAGCGGGTTTCCGGCGACGCCGCGGGCAAGGCCCTGCGCGGTGCGCTGCACGACCTGGAGGGCGAGCAGCTCGTCGGAGTGATCAACTCGCTCGGCGAGCGGCGCGACGCGGCGGCGGCCGCCATCCTGGGCACGATGCTCTCCGAGCTGAAGGGTGACGCCTGGGCCGCCACGATCGAGAT
The DNA here is from genome assembly GCA_964428225.1 of uncultured Planctomycetaceae bacterium. Lineage (GTDB taxonomy): Bacteria > Planctomycetota > UBA1135 > UBA1135 > JBFMCU01. Next base: position 9,766 of record CAYRXS010000051.1, on the reverse strand, counting down.
GCTCGGCAAGGTCGGCAACGAGCAGGCCGCGGACGTCCTCGTGGACGCGATGGCCGGCGCCATCGCCGAGGATGCCACGTTCCCGGACCTCGGACCGCTGCCGGACGCCGTGCTTCGCTGCGCGGACCAGCTCGCGGCTGACGTGAACCCCGGACTCGCGGCGTCGCTCTACAGTACGATCTACCACCGTCCGGATCACCCGCGGCACGTCCAGATCGCCGGGCTCCTCGGGCTCGTGCACCTGCAGCCCGTCGAGACGGCCGGCGAGGTCGTCGGGCTCCTGGGCTCCGAAGATCCCGTCTGGCGCGGCACCGCCGCCCGCCTGATCGCGGAGGTGCCGGGAGAAGAGGTGACGCTGGCTTATGCGGAGCACGTGTACTCTCCGCCCGACGACGTTCGCATGCAGTTGATCCTTGCCCTCGCCGAGCGCGGCGATCCCCGGGCTGCGGACGCCATCGCCGAGCAGGTCGTGAGCGCCCTTCCGGCCGTGCAAGCCGCGGCGGTGGCAGCGCTCGGCGAGGTCGGGAACGAGTCGCACGTTCCCATGATCGCCCAGCTCGCGGCCACGGGCAGCGGGGCGGCGCGCATCAGCCTCGCCGCGATGAAGGCCGACAGGGTGAACGAGGCGATCGCCGGCCTTCTCCTCACGGCCGACACTCCCGTCCGCATCGAGCTCGCCCGCGCCCTCGGCGCTCGCCAGGCGTACGAGCAGGCTCCCACCCTGCTCGCCCTGATGGCGCGAGCCGAGGATCCGGCGTTGCGCACCGCGGCGTTCGAGTCCGCGGGGATCGTCGCCGGCCGGGAGCACATCTACGTGATGGCGCAGCTCCTCGCCCAGGCGACGGACGACGCGGAGAAGACGGCGGGGATCGACTGCATCGTCACTACCTGTCGGCGCACGGTCGGGAATGCGGAGGAGCGCGCGAAGCCCGTCGTCTCCGCTCTCGCCTTCGCGGAGGGAGCGGGTAAGGCATCACTCCTGCGCGTGCTGGGCCGGCTAGGCGGGGAATCGGCGCTCGGCGCCGTGCGAGACGGATTGGCCGAGGGCGGCGAAGTCGCAGCGGCGGCCTCCATCGCTCTCGAAAAGTGGACCGACGCGACGGCCGCCGAGGAGCTCCTGGAGATCGCGAAGAGCACCGACGATCCCACCTTCCGGTCGGCGGCGTTCTACGGTTTCCTGCGCACCGCGGCCATGCCTGGCGAACGGTCTCCGGAGGCTAGAGTGGCCCTTTATCGTAGGGCCTTCGAGATCGCGGAGAACGACAAGATGCGGCGCGACACCCTGCACGGCGTCGCCAAGGTCGCGCACCCCGATGCTCTCGAGCTGGCCCGAGCGCACCTCGAGAACGAGAAGGTGCGTCAAAACGCTGCCCTCGCGATGATCGCCATCGCCAAGGCCACCGGCGACGGGAACTACGACGCTTCACTCGCCGCGGTAAAGAGCGCGGTGGAGGCGTGTCCGGAGGACGGGGCCGTTCGCAAGGAAGCGGGCGCCGCGCTCGACCACCTCGAGCGCAACGTCGACTACGTCACCGCGTGGCGGTTCGCCGGGCCCTTCAAGAAGGACGAGGTCGGCGGCGGCGCCCTGTTCGACGTGGCCTTCCCGCCCGAGCCCGGAGGTCCGGAGGGCGAGATCGAGTGGAAGGAGATCCCCGCCAGCGCTCTCGTCGCACCCGGCTACGTGGACTTCATGAAGTTCGCGGGGGCGAGCGAGTGTTGCTGCTACCTCGAGACCGTCCTCACCTCGGGCAAGGCCCAGAAGGTGCGGCTCGAGCTCGGCAGCGACGACGGCATCAAGGTCTGGCTGAACGGCGAGGTCGTCCACGCGAACAACGCGATGCGCGGCCTGTCCCTCGGCTCGGACGTGGTCACCGTGGACCTGAAGGAGGGCGAGAACACGCTCCTCCTGAAGATCACCCAGGGCGGCGGCGACTGGAGAGCGAGCTGCCGAATCCGCTCGGCGGACGGCCACCACCTCTCCGACGTCCGCGCGTCCGTGCCGAAGTAGCGATCCCTCGCTCCGTCAGTTCCCGATCACGAAGTCCCAGGCGTTCGACAGGACCCAGGGGACGACGCCCCCGATCTGCAGCGCCTGGGCGCTGAACGGGAAGCCGTACAAGGCGGGGTCGCCCGGAATGTCGAAGTAGAAGGTCGCGGTCGGACCGTACAGGGCGGGCTGGCCCAGTAGCTCGCCCCAAGAGTGGAAGATGTCCACGAGGAGCACCTGCCCTCCCGGCAGAGTCATCGAGAGGGGAGCCGCATAGCCCACGAGCCACGCGATGTTGTGACCCGACGTCCCCGCGAGGTCCACCGTTCCGACCAGGGTTTCTCCGAGCAGGGGCAGGGTCGTCACGTAGCTCGCGGGGTTCGAGCCGGCATTGCGGAACCTCGCCGTCGCATCGTGGATCACGTTGCGGAACCACACGACCCGGTTATCCCACTCCGAGGCCGAGAGCAGATCCCGGTCGCCATCCCCGTCCAGGTCCGCCGCGAAGATCGACGTGGCACCTTCCGCCGTGGCGGTGATGATCTGCTTCGCTCCAAAGCTCCCCAGGCCGTCGAGATTCTCGTTCCAGCCGATGATGCCGTCATTGCTCGCGGCGGAGATCACGTCCTCGTCCCCATCTCCGTCCACGTCCTCCGCGATGACGCAGCAGGCACCGTTGGCGGAGGCCATGATCACGTGGCGGATCCAGCTGGTTCCCAGCCCTGTGGAGTTCTCGTACCACACGATCTTGTCGTCGAGCTCCGATGCGGAGAGCACGTCCTGGTCTCCGTCACCGTCCAGGTCCGCGGCGAAGACGGCCATGGCGACGTCGGCCCAATCGCAGATGATCTGCTGAGGACCGAAGGACCCCAGCCCATCCGTGTTCTCGTACCAGGCGATCTTGTCGTCGTACGCCGATGCCGAGAGCACGTCCCGATCGCCGTCCCCGTCGAGGTCCGCGCTGAAGACCGCCCGGGGGTCGTTGACCTGACCGGCCAGGATCTGGCCCAGGCTCCAATTCTTGGCTGCGGAGCTCTGGCCCAGAGCGCCGCCGACGAGGGCGAGCAGTAAGCCGGATCGTAGACCGGTGAGCCTCTCACGGGCGCGCTGCCTCGGGGCGTCGAATGCTCCGTAGCCGCTCCTGCTCATGATATCGCCTCCTCGTCAGTCGGCAGCCCGAAAGGTCTCCACGCCAGGATACCAAGGACGGCGAATCGTGAGTGACGGGCTCCGGGAACCCGATCATTCTCCGATCACGAACCAGGTCAGGCTGCGAGGAGCGAGGGAGATCGGGACCTGCACGCGGTACTCGCGATCGAGCTCGTACTCCCTCGGCCTGCCGTCGCGCTCGCGGATCGATGCGGAATCGGTCAACCCGGTGTAGTAGAGGGGAAGGGTGAGGAGCTCCTCCCGGGGGTGGCCGGTCGAGTTGTAGACCATGGCGAGGCCGCGCTCCTCGAGCCGCGGGTTCACGTGGAGGATCGCGTCGATGCGGCGGCCGTCGGGGCGGCGGACGTGAATCACGTCGGAGTCGAGGATGGCGCGGTGAGCCTTGTAGAAGTCGACCCACTTCTTCACGACCGCCTTCGTCTCCTCGGCGTCGAACAGCCGCGGGCCGCGGTAGCAGGCCTGGACGCCGCTGCCGAAGTTCTGGGCGAGGTGCCACTCGTACTCGACGAGGTGCTCGGAGAGAGGCTCGAGGGTCGCGGCCGGGCCGCCGCCGTGATACTCGACCAGGGGCACGAACATCCACCCCATGCTCGGCGTCATGCGGTAGGTGCCGTCGTAGATGTTCTGGCGGCCGAGGACGATCTGGCGGTCGCGGGGGAGGCTCCAGTTCGTCTCGCGGTAGCCCATCGCGCACTTGTTGCTGCCCTGCAGGTAGTACCAATCGGGCGTATTCACGTAGATGCCCCGCTCGCGGCACGCGTGGTAGAACTCGGAGCAACGCTCCCACTGGGCGACCTGGGAGTCGGCGAGACCGGCGTGGTAGGCGTGGTCGGTCGAGGCACACACGTCGCCGTGGTACGGGCCGTCCGTCTCGACCACGTCGAGCCCGGTCTCGTCCATGAAGTCGAGGACCCGCTCGACGTAGCCGTCGGACCACGCGCTCGCGAAGCACGCGCTCTGGCCGAAGCGGCTGCCCGGCTTGCCGGTCGCCGGATCGATCACGTCGTGCTCCGCGCCGACGCCACGGGAAGCGCACATCAGGGTGTAGCCGCCGAGCTCGATCCCCTTCGCGTGGGCGTAGTCGACGTCGGCCTTCACGCGCGCGATGTACTCGGGGTCCGTGCTCTCGATGTTGAAGCCGCTCCAGAAGGTCATGATGACCATCTCGAAGCCCACCTCCGCGCACTGGTCGATCGCGAGGCGCACGGATTCCGAATCGGAGCTGCGCACGTGCATCAGGATCGGATTCTCCATCGCCTGCGGAGCGAGCGCCCGGTACATCCGCCGCCGCGCGAGCCCTTGCCGCTCGCGATCGTCGTCGTCGTGGAGCAGCACGAGCGAGCGGAAGGAGCGGAACTCCTCGCCCGGTCCCAGGACGATCCCCGGCCCGAGGGGATACCGCGAGGTCATGAGCACCGGGAGCTGGTAGCGATAGTCGATCTGCGACGTGTACGCGAGATCCGGACCCCAGTGCGTCGTCAGAAAACCCGCGTTCGCGAAGTCTCCGAAGGAGAAGTCGCTCTCCACCTGTAGGCGGTGACGGCTCTGCTCGGTCGCCGCGAGCACCTCGACCTCCATCTCGTCGATCGTGACGGTGTGCCCGGCGCGGTTCTCGACGACGATCTGCTTGGAGAGCACCGGCATCCCCCGGTACAGCTCGTAGCGCACGGCGACGCGCAGGCTCCGCACGGACTCCGGGGCGGTCGCCGGCGGTTCGAAGTGCACGGTGAGCGACACACCCTCCGGAGGCCAGGCCGCCGCGGGGGCGTGACGGGCGGGGGTCCACGGAAACGGCGCCTCGATCTCGCCGACCTCGTAGCCGGTGGACCGAAACGCGCCCTCCGGTGCGGCCAGATCGTCGAGCCAGTCCGGGTCGAGGTATCCGAGGTCCGGCTGCCCCGCGAGCCCGCCGATCTCGAAGCGCTCGCCGTCGATCGTGATCACCGCCTCGGGCTTGGCGGCGCGTAGGAGCTCCTCGCCGCTGGAGACGTTGTACAGGCTCGTCGTCGCGAATCCCGGGAACGTTCGGAAGGTGCGACGGAGCAGCCCGTTGTCGAGGACGAGCTCGTGATCCTCCTCGCCACGGACGACCGTGGCGGGATGGTCGATTCCGTCGACGAGCCAGTCCCCGGCCGATGCACCGGCCAGGAGAGTGAGGGCGAAAGAGAGCAGGGGATGCATGGCACGGACCTCGGTTTCCGACGAGTGCGTGGATCGGAGAGCATACTGTGTATCCTCTGGCTCGTGCACTGGATCGACACGAGCGTCGTCGTCCTCTACCTCGCCGGAACCCTCGGCCTCGGTCTCTGGCTCGCACGGCGGGTGAGGAACACGGGCGACTTCTTCCTCGCCGGTCGAAAGCTACCCTTCTGGGCGATCGGGATGTCGCTGGTGGTCTCCGACATCGGAGCCCTGGAGATGGTGGGGGGGACGGGGAACGCGTTCAGCTACGGGATCACCCAGGCGAACTACGAGTGGATCGGGTGCGTGCCCGCGATGGTGGTGGGGGGGCTGCTCTTCATCCCGCTGTACTGGAAGCTCGGCATCCACTCGATCCCGGAGTTCCTGGGTCGCACCTACGGACCGACCGTGCGAGGCCTGCTCGCGGTGGTGGCGGTGATCTTCATGTCGGCGGCCCTCGGCGTGTTCTTCCAGGCGTCCGCCTCGATGTTCGATGACGTTCTCGGGTGGCCTCGCTGGGTGTCGATCGGGGTCACCGCGGTCATCGTCGCGGCGTACACCGTCGGCGGGGGGCTCGGCGCGGTAGTGGTCACCGACGTGATTCAGTGCGTCATTCTCTTCATCGGGGGGATCGCGGTCGCCGCGATCGCTCTGGCGGAGGTCGGGGGCTTCGGTGGTCTCGCCGAGGGGCTCGCGAGCCTGGGCGATCGCACGCAGCACCACCTCGATCTGATGCAGCCCGGAGGGATCGTGGACGATGCGGGAGAGTCGTGGGGAATCCCGTGGACCGGCGTGCTGCTCGGGCTCGGACTCGTCCTCTCGCCCGCGTACTGGATCGGCAACCAGGCGATCGTGCAGCGCACGCTCGGGGCGAAGGATGCGTGGAACGCGCGGGCCTCGGTGATCTTCGGGGCGGGCCTCAAGATCATCGTGCCGCTGGCCTTCGTGCTGCCCGGGCTCCTTGGAGTCGTGTTGCTCGCCGACCAGTCGGTGGACGACGCGAACGACGTGTATCCGAGTCTGATCCGCAGCTACGCGCCGGTGGGATTGCGGGGAGTGCTCTACGCCGCCTTCCTCGCCGCCTTGATGTCGAGCGTGGACTCCTACACGAATTCGGCGGCCACGATCCTGACGAAGGACCTCTACGCTCGATCCATCGGGCGCAACCGGTCGGAGAAGCACTACCTGCTCGTCGGCCGCCTCGGCTCGCTCGGCATCATCTTCTTCGGGGTCGCGATGGTGCCGGTGGTCAGCAACTTCCGGACGATCTACGAAGCGTTCCAGACCTACGTCAGCTACTTCCAGGGGCCGACACTCGCCCTGCTGCTCGGAGCGGTCCTGTGGCGTCGCGCCAACCCCGTGGGAGGAATCCTGTGCCTGGGGGGAGGAATCGGAACTTCGGTCGTCCTGCACCTCGTCGGTGACATCCACTTCCTGCACGTCGCCTGGTGGTCGTTCGTGGTCTCCGTCGTCCTGCTCGTGGCGGGCGGCCGGCTCTTCCCGCGAGGCGCGGGGGAGGCGAGGTCATGAACTTCGAGTGGCTCGAATCGGTGGATCCCCGGTGGGGGGCCGTGCTCCACGCCCTCGCCTGGGCCCTGCTCCTCGTCTGGGTATGGCGCCGTCCCGTGGCGGATGTGCTCGAGGACGCCCCCGATCGCGCCTGGTGGCGGGACCTGCGGTGGTGGGTGGTGCCGCTCGCCGTGGTGCAAGTGGGGCTATACTTCCTGTTCTGATGAAGTACTCCTTCCTGCTCGTTGCCGTTCCGCTTCTCTTCGTCCCGCCGTTCGCCGTTTCGCAGGAGCCGGCCGCTCCAGACGAGGGCAGCCCCCTCTCCCCGGCCGCGGAGCAGTGGCGGGCCGAGAGGCGCACGATCGACCTGCACCAGCACATCGGAGCGCGCGAGGATTGGGCGGATCGAGCCCTGGTCGTGATGGACGCCGCCGGGGTCGGCATCGGCGCGAACCTCAGTACCGGTTCCGTGACCCGGAAGGGCGACGAGCCCTCGGAGTTCGAGCGCAACCAGGCCTTCTTCGACGCGCACGCGCCCGGGCGGTTCGTGCACTACATGATCCTGGACTACGCGGGCTGGGACGACGAGGGCTGGTCCGCAGGCGCCGTCCGGCAGATCGAGGAGGGTTACCGCCTCGGCGCCGCGGGGCTGAAGGAGTACAAGCGGCTCGGCCTCTACCTGCGAGACGGTTCGGGAGAGCTGATCGAGGTCGACGATCCAAAGCTCGATCCAGTGTGGAAGCGATGCGGCGAGCTCGACATGCCCGTCTCGATCCACGTATCGGACCCCAAGGCCTTCTGGGCTCCCTACGATCCTTCGAACGAGCGCTGGGAGGAGCTGGGCGACCACCCGAACTGGTGGTTCGGCGATCCGGAGAAGTACCCCTCGCGTGAGGCGCTGCTCGAGGCCCGAAACCGCGTGATCGAGCGGCATCCGGAGACGACCTTCGTCTGCGTCCACTTCGCCAACAACCCCGAGGACGTCGTGCAGGTCGGCAAGTGGCTCGATCGCTATCCCAACATGATGGCGGACCTCGCGGCGCGGGTGCCGGAGCTGGGCCGCCACGATCCGAAGGTCGTGCGGGAGGTGTTCACGAAGCACGCCGACCGCATCTTCTTCGGCACCGACTTCATGTCCTACGACAGCTACACACTCGGCTCCGGCGGCAAGGGACCGCCGCCCTCGCAGGATGACGCGATCTCCTTCTTCACCAAGCAGTGGCGGTGGATGGAGACGAACGATCGCGACTTCGAGCACATGACGCCGATCCAGGGGAACTGGACGATCGACGCCATCGGCCTTCCCGACGACGTGCTCCGCAAGATCTACTTCGACAACTCGATCCGGCTGATCGCGCGGTCGCTCCCCCCGCCGGTCGCTCACGCCGCGCGGATCGACGAGGACTTCGAGCCGAACGCCCTGCATCCGGCGTGGGAGAGCGCGTCTCCGGTGAGGCTCGAATACTCCTCGCTCGACGCGACCGCTCGGCCGGAGATGGCGACCGAGGTCCGCCTGCTGTGGACCCGGGAGCACCTCTACCTGCGCTACACGTGCCCGTTCACCGAGCTGACGGTGTTCGATCCACCGCGAAAGGAAGAGCGTCCGGGGCTGTGGGACCGCGACGTCGTGGAGGCCTTCATCGGCGCGCATCCCGATCGACCCCCGCGTTACCTCGAGTTCGAGGTCGCCCCGAACGGTGAGCAGCTCGACCTGAAGATCGATCTCCCCGACAAGGACCTCGAATGGTCCAGCGGATTCGTGAGCGCGGTCGAGGTGGACGATGCGGCGAAGCGATGGATCGCGGTTCTGCGCATTCCCCTCGCCTCCTTCGACGCGCCCCTCCCCGAGCCCGGCACCCGGTGGCGCATGAACCTGTACCGCTGTGACCGGGCGAACGACGCGTTCCTGTCCTGGCGCGCGGTCCTGCGCGCGACGTTCCACACCCCCGAGCGCTTCGGGATCCTGCAGTTCGACTGACGCGAGCGACGCCTCGGTAGGGAGTTACGTCAGGAACGCGATCGCTCGCAGGACCTCGAAGTAATCCTCGGACGCAAAGGCCACGCGGTGGTCGTCGACGCGCCGAGCGTGCGGGTAGAAGCTCTTCGCGTAGGCCCGCGCCGCCTCGCGGTAGCGGATCTCCAGCTCGAACTGCTCGGGAAGGGAGAGGCGGCAGGCCGAGAGGTCGCCGCGCAGGGCTTCCGTCATGCCCTCCCGGATGCGGCGCCGGGCGACCTCCGGATGGATGCTGATCGTGGACGCGCCCACCCCTCGGAGCACCGGACAGGTCCGGATGCTCGGATTCAGCTCCTGCACCTCCTCGCAGAGCGCCTCGTCCCCCGACACGAACACCGTCGGCACGTCGAACAGCGCGCCCGCCCAGGCGAAGAGGTGGAACTCCGAGACCGGGGCGCCGTTCAGGGTGAGCCACGTGATCTGAGAGCTCGACAGCGTGTGCGCCAGGGGGTTGCCCCCCGAGCTCGCGCGGGCGTGGTAGCCGACCATGGCCATGGCATCGAATCTCTCGTCCAGCTCCTGCGCCATCATCAGGGGGTGGCCGCTCCAGCCTCGGACGATGCGCACGCACTCCGGCATGCACGTCACGTCCAGATTGCGCGCGTGAGCGTGGGCGTCCCGCAGCAGGATCTCGTCGGCGCCCGCTTCCACCGCCCCTTCGCAGGCCGCCGCGACCTGCGAGGTCATGCGCTCCCCGAGCGGCGTGTACTCCGGCCTCGCCGGGTCCGCTTCGTCCCAGTGCGAGATGCCGACGATCCCCTCGATGTCCGCGGTGACGTAGATCTTCATGCGCGCACGATAGCGCACCGGTTCGGCTTTCACACCTCCCGCGATCCACCCCGGGATGTCTCCCCGCCATATTCATGAGGGCCTGCTGATATCGTCACCTGCATGCTCGACGGCCG
>CAYRXS010000050.1:0-30913 GCA_964428225.1 uncultured Planctomycetaceae bacterium | reverse complement strand
AGCTGGCACGTGGCGGCATGGGCGTGATCCTGCGCGTGTGGGACGAGGACCTCCGCCGCAGCCTGGCCATGAAGGTGGTCCTCGAGGACGGAGTGGTGCCGGGGAAGACGGGCGCTCCCCGGATCCCGCCTCGCCGGCTGGCACGCTTCCTCGAGGAGGCGCAGGTGACGAGCCAGCTCGACCACCCGGGCATCGTGCCCGTCCACGAGCTGGGTCTGGACTCCGAGGGTCGCGTCTACTTCACGATGAAGCTGGTGCGGGGCCGCACCCTGAAGGAGATCCTCGACCTCGCGCGGGAGGAGAAGGAGGGCTGGACGAAGATGCGCGTCCTGGTCCTGCTGATCAAGATCTGCGAGGCCATGTCCTACGCGCACGCGAAGCGGGTCATCCACCGGGACCTCAAGCCCGCCAACATCATGGTGGGGCGCTACGGAGAGGTGTTCGTGATGGACTGGGGGCTGGCGCGGCTCCTGGACCGCGACGATCCCCGCGGTGACCGCGTGGCCGAGAGCACGGCCACCAGCTCGATCCACAGCGAGCGACGCGATCACGAGGCCGAGGAGGCCGACTCCCCCATCAAGACTTCCGACGGCGACGTGATGGGGACCCCTCCCTACATGTCCCCCGAACAGGCGATGGGGCAGCTGTCGACAATGGGCCCCCAGTCCGACGTCTACGCGGTGGGCGCCATGTTCTACCACCTGCTCGCGGGGCACATGCCCTACGTGCCCGAGGGCGCCGTTCTCAACAACTTCGCGGTCTGGAATCGCGTGCAGGAAGGTCCGCCGGCCTCGCTGCACGTCGAGGCCCCCAACGCCTCGGCGGAGATCGCGGCCATCTGCGACAAGGCCATGGCGCGCGAGCCGGAGGAGCGGTACGCGAGCATGCACGAGCTCGCCCGCGACCTCACGGCCTACCTCGATGGCCGCGTCGTGCGTGCGTACCAGACCGGAGTGTGGGCCGAGACGAAGAAGTGGGTGAAGCGCAACCCCGGTCTGGCGAGGTCGTTGGTGGCGCTGATCGTCCTGCTCGCGATCGGACTGACCACGAGCCTGGTCCTGTGGGCGCGGACCGTGCGGGAGAAGGACAACGTGATGCGGCTCTCTGCCCTGCAGGACCTCGAGGACCTGCGCGCACGCGCCGACGCGCTCTGGCCGGCTACTCCCGATCTGCTGTCGGAGTACGACATGTGGCTCGAGGACGCCGAGGAGCTGGTCGCGGGCCTGGACTCCACCCCCGGCCGGGACGACGTCGACCACGAGGAGCGGCTGGAGAACCTGAGGGCCCGGGCTCGACCCCAGACCGCGGCGGAGCTCGAAGCGGACCGCCCTCCTCATTCGTGGGAGCGCGAGGTCGAGCTCCTGGGACGCAAGGCGAGCGCCCTCCGGCAAGCGGAGGCCGTTCGCTCGGGAGAGGCCGAATTCGAGCCCTATCCGCTCGACACCGAGAGCATTCCCCGCATCGCTGCCGCTCTGACCGAGCAGATCTGGCACATGGTGGATCCCGACCGCAGCATCTACGGCCAGGAACCCGAGGGACTCGCGTACGCCCGGTTCGCACGGGATTGTGCAGAGGACGACGAGGTGTGCATCGCCTCTCAGCGACTCGCCTGGGCCCTGTTCGCAAACGGGCTCGATGAACAGGCGCTCGCCGCGAGCGAGGAGGCCCTGAACCATGCATCGGAGACCGAGGCCGAGGCCTACGACGCGGATCGCCGACGGCTCGTGGCCGCCGTCGCCGACGCGCGAGCCGGAGGAATCCGCAGGATCATCGCGGAGCTCGAGGCGCGACTCGACGTGCTCCGCGTGGAGGGCGAGCAGCGGCACGACTGGCGCTTCGACCGGGAACACGACCGCTGGTGGCACTACCAGCTCGAGAAGCTGACGGAGGAGATCCGCTCCTTCTCCGATCCGGAGACCGGGCTCCTCACCGGCATCTCTCCCGCGTACGGCTGGGGGATCGCGCGCCGGCGCGCCTTCGCGAGCACGATCGAGGAGCACAGTCTGGAGGGTTCCGAGGCGAGGAGGCGGTGGGCGGATGCCCGGTCACGAATCGCCGAGCTCGATGTGTATCGCGACCTGGACCTCACGGCTCAGGTGGGGCTCTTGCCTCTCGGCCAGGATCCCGAATCGCAACTCTGGGAGTTCTGGCACCTCCAGACCGGGAAGGAGCCGACGCGCGGCCCGGACGGTCGGTGGATCGTGACCGAAGAGACCGGTCTGGTGCTCGTCCTGATCCCCGGAGGCACCTTCGCCATGGGCGCGCAGGGCGGGATGAAGGACGCCGACCAGTACGACGAGGGGGCCGAGCCCGACGAGACACCCCACGAGGTGGAGCTGTCCGCGTTCTTCCTGTCGAAGTACGAGATGACCCAGGGACAGTGGGCCCGCATCACCGGACGGGATCCCAGCCAATACGAGCGAGGCTTCGCCGTGCTGGGACACCTGCACGACCGGACCCATCCGGTGGAGTACGTGAGCTGGTACGACTGCGCAGAGGTCTTGCGGTGGCTGGGCCTGCACTTGCCGAGCGAAGCGCAGTGGGAGTACGCGGCGCGGGGTGACACGACGACCGTGTTCTGGTCCGGGGATCGCTGGGACGACCTGCGGGGAGTCGCCAACGTGCGGGATCAGGCGGTGGTCCGGATCGGGATGTTCAAGAGCCTGGAACCGGAGACCTGGACATACGACGACGGTTTCGTTCTCCACGCTCCCGTGGGCCGCTTCCGCGCCAATCCCTTCGGACTCCACGACGTGCACGGCAACGTATGGGAGTGGTGCCAGGACGTGTACGATCCGGGCTTCTACGCCCGCAGCCCGAGGCGGGACCCCGTGTGCACCGCGATTCTCGCGAATCCTCTGCACGTGTCGCGGGGCGGTGACTTCTACTCCTATCCCGTGGCCGCGCGCTGCGCGGGTCGGCAGGAGACCGTGCCCGAGCTCGCAGTCCAGATGATCGGCGTCCGTCCCGCCCGGGCGATCATGAAGTAGGGAGGCGGGCGCTCCGTCCCGAACGACGACCGCGAAGGCCGCCGGGGATCGCGCGCGGAGGCAAGAGCAGTGCGAGGGTGCTCCACGCTGGCAATGGGGCGTGAGGCGAAATACAAAGAGGGCCCAGGGAGGCTTCCAGGAGAGAATGAGAGCCAGTCACACCTCCGGTCCGATCCCGTCACGGGACTTCTCGCGCCTCTTGCGTCATACGGCGCTGCCGATCGTCCTCGCTTGGCTCTCGCTCTCGGCCACTCTCGCGAGCGGGCAGGACGAGCGCGCGGGCGACACGGGGGACCTGGAGGTCGTGAAGGCCAGGCTCGTCGAACGAGCACGGGGCGGCGGCGCACCGGACCCGACGCGCGTGCGGGAGCTGGTGGACGGCCTCGAGGCGCGAGGGAGCTGGCCGGATGTCGACTACGCGGACCAGAACCGATCCGGCTGGCGAACGCCGGCGCACCTGAACAACCTCGAGGTCCTGGCGCGGGCCGCGAGCGCCTCGGACGCCGATCCCGCGCTACACGACGCCGCAGGTCGAGCCCTCTCCTTCTGGCTCGAGCACGACTTCATCAATCCGAACTGGTGGTGCAACCAGATCGGCGTCCCGCGTCGGCTCCTCGGCCCTCTCCTGCTCCTGTGGGACGAGCTCGACGAGGAAACGCGAGCACGGGCCGTGGCCATCCTGTCGCGCGCCAAGCTGGGGATGACGGGACAGAACCGGGTTTGGGTCTCGGACATCACCCTGGCGCGAGCCTGCCTCACCGGTGACGCCGAGCTGGCGAAACGAGCCGTCTCCTCCGCCGCCTCCACCCTGAGCATCGGGGGCGCTGAAGGGATCCAGGCGGACCTGAGCTTCTTTCAGCACGGACGTTGCCTGTATTCGGGCGGCTACGGCCTGAGCTTCGCCGCGGACATGGCTCGCCTCGCCGCTCTGACGCGGGACACCCGCCTCGCCTTCTCGGCCGAGAAGACCGATCTCCTCACGCGCTACGTCCTGGACGGACAGCAGTGGATGATGCGCGGCCAGACCTTCGACTGGGGCGCCGTGGGCAGGGAGATCTCACGCAAGGGCAAGAACGGCCGGGCCATGGCGGAAGCCGGCCGATGGCTGGCCCTGCTCGACACTCAGCGCCGCGACGAGCTCGAGGCCCTGGTCCGCCGCATCGAGGCAAAGCCGGAGCCGGGCGATCCCGTCCTCTCGGGCAACCGTCACTTCTACCGCGGCGAGCTGATGGTCCATCACCGCCCGGGCTTCCTCGTCTCGATCCGCACCTGCTCCAACCGCATCGACAATACCGACGACCCCTGCAACTCGGAGGGGCTCCTGTCCCACCACATCGCGGACGGAGTGACCTTCCTGTATCGCTCCGGCGACGAATATCGAGACGTTTTTGGAGCCTGGGACTGGGAGCGCATACCCGGCGCCACCATCGAGCGCCAGGGGCTCCGGGGAACGCCGAGGCGCACGGGAACCTCGCCCTTCGCGGGCGGCGTGAGCGACGGTCGATGCGGCGTCGCGGCCTTCGACCTGGTCCTGGGAGAGCTCGAGGCGCGCAAGGCATGGTTCTGCTTCGACGACGAGGTGCTCTGCCTCGCCGCGGGCATCCATTGCCCCTCCGCGAATCCGGTGGTCACCGCGGTCGACCAGCGCCTCGCACGGGGGATCGTGACGGTGGGCCGGGCGGGAGGCGCCACCCCGCTCGCCGCGTCCGGTCGCCACGACCTCGGAGAGGCGCGCTGGATCCACCACGACGGAATCGGCTACGTCTTCTCCCCGGGGTCGGACGTGTACCTCGAGACCGGGGCGAGGCGGGAAGACTGGCACCGCATCAACCACGTCTACCCCCCCTCGGAGACGACCCGTGACCTGTTCGACCTGTGGATCTCCCACGGGGCCTCCCCTCGCCAGGCGGTCGCGGCCTACCACCTGCTGCCCGACGCCAGCGCGGAGGAGACGGCCGTCCGCGCGGAGCAGCCCACCGTGCGACTCGTCGCCAACCGGCCCCAGGTGCAGGCGGCCTGGCACTCCCCCACCTCGCGCCTGGGCATCGTCTTCCGGGAAGCGGGAGTCCTGGAGCTGCCCCCCGACGTCGCCGCGGCCGACGGTCTGCCGCTACGCGTCGCGGTGAACGCCCCCGTCCTGCTCCTGATGCGCTTCGACGAAGCGGCGACCGAGATCCACTCCGCCGACCCCCTCGCCCGGGGAACGTCCGTCGAGCTGGAGCTGAACCGCCGCCGGGACGGCACCGCGACCGAGGCTTCGCGCATCGTCCTGCGCCACCCCGGGGGACCCGTGGCGGGCCGGAGCGTCACGTACTCGGCGGACTGAGCGCGGCGACGAGCGACGGGGGGCGGGAGGGGGATTGCAGTAGAATGCGCTCCCGCGCTTCGAAAGAGACGCCTCGCGATGAGAACCTCGGCCTCGATCATTACCGCACTGCTACTCGTCGCGGTGGGGCTCTGGATGCTGGTCTCGACGGGCGAGGAAGACGACGAGGGGCTCGCGGGGCCGGGGAATCGCCCGGCGGTCGAGGAGGCGAGCCCCGGGGACGCGATCGAGTCGGCACCTCCGCCGATCGTCGCAGAGGAGGAGCCGGACGATCGCGGCGAGCTCGAGGGAACGACCGCGGACACGACTCGCGGGTTCGAGAGATGCCCGGAGGATGGCGTCGAGGTGATCGTGATCCACGAGGGAAGCGATGAATCCGTTCCCTACGCCGAGGTGTGGTTCCTCGACGGAGCGGAATACCTGGAGGCCGATTGGTACGAGAGCACACGGGATTGGATCGCCTGGGAGTCGATCGTGAGGCGGAGGGCCAGACACTTCCGGGCCGATTCGGACGGAAGGCTCAGAGTCCCGGGCTTCAAGGACTTCGTCTTTCTCCTGGCCACGGGCACCGGGGCATGGGGATGCCTGTTCGCAGAGCCTGGCGTGGAGGTTCCCATCACCATCCACGTGGAATCCGACGATCCCCTGCGAGTCCGGGTACGCGACGAGGATGGCAACGCGGTCGCCCGCGTGCGGGTCGGCCTGGGAGCAGATCGGTGGAGCTGGGTGTTCATGGAGACGAGCTCACCCGAAGGAATCGCCGAGTTCCCACACCTGCGCGGAACCGCACGATTGCTGGATGTTGCTGACCTCCGAGCAAACGCCTGCGTTCCCCTGGCCTCACCCATCGGACAGAACATTCCCGACGAGTGGAGCTCCGCCGACGTTCTCGACCTGACGATTCCTGCCACGGCCTCCGTCGAGGTCCGCGTGTTCGACGAGAGCGGCCGAGCTCCACTCGTACCGTACTACGTGAACATCCAGACCCTTCGGAAGGGACGACCCGCGCGATACGACGAGGAAGGGCGGTTCCGGGAGGCCGAGCCCCCGTACTACGGCCTCTTCCTCCCCGATTCGCGACGAACCGATGCGATGGGACGGGTCCTCTTCGAGCACGTGGCGCTCGCCGAGGGGATGGCCCTGGTCGCGGGGAGGACCACCGACCCGGACGAAGAGCTGCTGATCCGCGAGACGGCAGGGCCGCGCACGCCGGGCCAGAGACTTCAGGTCGAGTTGCGTGCTCCCACCCCCACTGTTCTCGTCGCGAGCCTCCTCGACGATCGGAATCGGCCGTTCGCCGATCGGTCCATCCTGGCTCGGATCCGACGAACGGAGGCCGAAGAACTGCCGCGGTCCGGGATATCACTGGATCTCGCGTGGGACGACGACACCATCGGGCGGTACGGCACGGACGAGTCGGGCACCCTCCGGATCCCCCTCGACGACGACTACGAGCCCGCTCCGCACCACACCCTCGTCTTGCTCGGACTCGACACGCGCGGGCACCCACCCTTCCACGCCTCCGTGGATCTCCCCGAGAAGCTCGTCCCGGGCCTTGTCGACCTGGGAGTGGTCGTCTGTCGCGTGCCGAAGCTCGTCGCGTCGGGGCAGGTGCTCACCTGGGACGGCATGCCGGCACGCGGCGCCACGGTCAGATTCTTCGACGGAGGGAGGCCCGTGGATCACGAGAGCGACAACCTCGAGATACGCCAGGGCGACGGCTTCCTGGCCAACGTGGACATTCAAGGGCGCTTCACCCTTCATGGATGGCCGGTGGACGGCGAGGTCGTCCTCATCGCAGATGATTCGGTCGAGCCGAGGCCCGCGATCGCGCGGGTGCCGGTCGGCGCGACAGACGTGGAGCTCGTCCTGTTCGGCACCGGCGAGATCCGGGGCGAGATACTCGCCGACGAAGGAGTGCTGTACAGCCTGAGCGTCTGGGCGCGACCGTTCTCGAACGGAGGGGTCGACCCTCGCGGCGATTACTACTCGGGCGACATCGACGAACGGGAGGGCACCTTCTCCATCGACCGCATGCCCCCCGGAAGATACTCCGTCATGGCGGGAACGTTCGGGGACCCGGCCCTGGAGCAAGTGGACGACGTGGTCGTGGCTCCCGGCACGACGGCGGAGGATCACCGACTACGGTTCGATGTACGGGGACGAGTGAACACGTTCGTGCTCGACGTCGTGGACACGGACGGTGAGCCCATCGAGCACTTCGAGAAGCGGTACTGGAGCCCCGACGTGGAGCGCCCCCTCCCGGTGCACTCGGGGGGAGGGGCCATCGTCACGACCCACGATGTGGTCGACGTCGTCGTTGCTGCCGAGGGGTATCGCACGAAGGAGGTGCGGGGCGTGTGCTCCCGGACCACCGTCGTCCTCGAGGACGGCATCCTCCTGTGGATCACCTTGAAGAACCCGCGATCCGCCCCCGACCTGCCGCATTTCCTGGTCGCTCGCCTGGAGAAGGAGCGAGGGCCCTCCTACTACCATTCCCTGCGCCGCGGCTTCGGCCCCACCGGGCAGGTCGGGTTCCGGGTCGGCGAGTCGGGCACCTACGCCCTCGAGCTCGGCGTCGAGGTCCACGGTTACTGGGAAGAGGACCTCGCCGGCGCCTTCACCCCCTACCGGCTGGAGGTCCGCGACACGACCGAGAGCCAAGTCTTCGAGATCGACCTCGATCCCCAGGCCGTGCGCGAGGCGATCGAACGGGTGGAATCGGACCGGTAGCGACCCCCGGGCCAGGATTCCGCGATCGTCACAAGCGCTCGCCCTGCAATGAGTTAGGGTGATTCGCAGCTTCACCCCGCACCGGGGACCCAACACTCCGTGCCCCGCGGCATTGGGTGGGTGAATCCGATGGAAGCCGATTCCGCAAGCAACCTGGAGAGCGAGCTGCTCTCCCACACGAGCTGGCTCAGCGCGCTGGCGCGCTCGCTCGTGGCCGACGTGGCGACGGCCGAGGACCTGGTCCAGGAGACCTGGCTCGCGGCCCTGCGACGGCCCCCGCGAGAGCACGGGAACCTGCGTGCCTGGCTCGGGAGGGTCCTGAAGAACGCCGCGTTCCAGCGCGCGCGCTTCGAGGGACGACGCGCGCGACGAGAACGCGAAGTCGCCGACGCCCCTCCCCTCGCCACGCCGGACGAGCTGGCGGCCAAGCTCGACACGCAACGACGCCTCGCCGCCCTCGTGACGGAGCTGGACGAGCCGTACCGCTCGACCCTGCTCCGGCGTTTCTACGAGGGACACGCCTCCGCCGAGATCGCACGCCGCACCGACGTGCCCGCGGGGACCGTGCGCTGGCGACTGAGCAAGGCTCTCGAGCAACTGCGGGAACGGCTGGACGCCGACCACGACGGAGACCGTCGCGCGTGGTGCGCGGCCCTGGTGACCCTGATCCGGGGACCCGAGGCTACCACGGTCGCCCCCTCCGCTCCGGCCGGCTCCTCGTCCCTCACCCTCCTGCACGGAGCACTCGGCGTGAAGCTACTCATGATCATGGCGGGCGGTGTCGCCCTCGTTCTCCTCGTTACCGCCGGCGTCGCCGGCTGGCCCTTCATCGGTGCAAGCACCGGCGAGTACGTCATCCCCTCCGCCCCCGCGGAGGTCTCCTTCCGGGAGCTGACCCCGCCCCCCGCGACCGAGATCGAGGGGGAACGAACGGCGGTGACGGTCGAGGAGACGGAGCGCACGACCCCGGAGACCGCGGCCGCGACGACGTCGGACACGGTCACGAACCAGGTGCACGCGCGCATCCTCGACGACACGGGCTCGCCCCTCGCCGGTGCCGAGCTCCGTCACGTCGATCGGCGGTGGCGCCCGGGGACGAAGACCACGACCAGCGGACCGGACGGACGCGCGCTCCTCGCGACTTCCGCGGCGGCCCGGCGCCTCGGCGATGACGAGAGCCTGGAGCTCCTCGTCTCGAAGTCGGGCTACGAGAGCGCGTACCGAACGGCGCTGTGGCACGTCGGAGAGGACGTCCACCTCGGCGACGTTCGCCTAGGTTCCGGCGGCGCGATCCACGGGCGCGTCGTCGACGGGGCGGGAGCTCCGCTCGAGGGGGCCTGGGTCAAGCTCACCAACGAGCTGCCCGACCCGCGGTCGATCGACCGACAGCGGCGCTCCGAGCGGGACTGGACCGGCGAGAACGGGCTCCCCGCCACGTACACCGACGCCGCGGGAGAGTTCTCCCTCGCGGGAGTGCCCGTGGGCTTCGCCCGGATGTGCGCGGGAGCCGACGAGTACCTCGCCTCCTGGTCCGCCCCCATCGAGGTGCGGGCCGGCTCGGAGAGCTACGGGATCGAGCTCGTGCTCGAGGAGCGAGATCCGCGCGACTGGATCGCGGGAATCGTCGTGGACCCCGAGGGAAACCCGGTTCCCGGCGCGGACGTCCACTACGAGCACCGGAGCTTCCTGTCGAAGGGCGGGGGCTCGACCAGCGTCGACCGGGACGGACGCTTCGAAATCGACGTCCGCGACCGCGCCGAATACGACCTGTGCGCCCGCGATGACCTGAACCGCTGGGGCGACGCCGTGCTCGAGGACGTCGAGCCCGGGTCCCACGACATCGTGCTGCAGCTCACCGAGCCGATCACGACCCGGCTGTTCGTCACCTCGTCCGACGAGCGCTTCGAGACGTTCGACGTCTCGGTGCGCGCCCCCGACCACGGGGACACGTACGAGTGGGTATCCGATCTTGTTCCCTCGGAGGAGGGCCTCGAGCTCCACGTGCCGCGCGCCGAGTTCGTCGTGGAGGTCTTCGCGGAGGCGCACGAGATCGCGGTGCTCGGCCCCTACGAAGGCGAGGACGTGCCCGCCGAGCTGCGCGCCTCGCTCGTGTCCCTGCCGGGAGTGCGGGGCGTCGTGCGGGCGGCAGGCGCGAAGGTGGCGGGCGCGCGCGTCGAGCTCTACGAGCTCGCCGACGACCGCATCGAGCACAACGACTTCCCGGTCACCGTCGATCCGTCTTCGAGAGCCCGAGGTAGGAGCGACGAGGACGGCCGCTTCGACCTTACCCTCCGCCGGGAGGGGACCTTCCTCCTGCGGGCGGAGGCGGACGGCTTCGCGGCCACCGAGCTCGGGCCCTTCACGATCGATCCCGAGGTCGGCCTGTTCGACCTCGAGGTCGAGCTCGACACCGGCGGCGCGATCGAGGGCTTCGTCCTCGCCCCCGCGGGGAGCGAGCCCGCGGGCACGATCGTCGCGATCAACCGCGGCGACGCGCACGCTCGGACCCTGCGCGTGGGCGCGGACGGCCGCTTCCGCTTCGAGCTCTTGACCCCCGGCGTCTACGAGGTGCAGGTCACCGACGAGGAGATCAATCCGAACGGCTACCACACCTCGACCAACAGCCACAAGTCGCCCCATGTGATCGAGGGAGACTGCGTGGTGAGCACGGGCCGGACGACCTGGTACGACCTCGATCTCGGAGGCGGGGAGGAGGCGTGCGTCGTGAACGGATCGCTGCGCCTCGACGGCGGCGCTCCCGGGCCCTGGAAGGTGACCCTCCTGCCCTCCGGCGCGACGCGCTGGAACACGGGGGATCACCCCTCGAC
The DNA here is from genome assembly GCA_964428225.1 of uncultured Planctomycetaceae bacterium. Classification (GTDB taxonomy): domain Bacteria; phylum Planctomycetota; class UBA1135; order UBA1135; genus JBFMCU01. The sequence continues at coordinate 20,036 of CAYRXS010000050.1, read as the reverse complement.
CACCCTCGGCCTCGACGGGAGGTTCACCCTGCGCACGCGGAAGCCGGGCGCCTACGACCTCCTGTTCGCCGCCCCCGGTGACGAGGGCGAGGTCACGCGGCTGATGGCCCCCATCGAGCTCGACCGCGGGGAGCGCGACTTCTCGCTCGACCTCACCACGGGCACCGTCACGATCGAGAACGTCGACCCCTGGCCCGGCAACGACGACGAGCCCTCGGTCCGCCGGCTGCACTTCCTGGTCTGGGAGCGCGACGGCGTTCGCGCCATCGTCCCGATCGGAGGCGACGAGACCCGCCGCTGCACCGTCCCGCAGGTCCCCGCCGGCCATCTCCGCGTGTGCCGCCTGGGCCTCGCCGAGCTCAGCCAGCCCGAGCCCGATCCCTCCCGCTGGCCCACCGTGGCCACCGTCGAGCTCCCCGCGGGCGAGCGGGTGACCGTGCGGTTGCCCTGACACGCTCTCCCGGAATACCGACTCTCGCGGGGACGAGTGGACGACCGTGGTCGGGCCCCGGGACGAGGGTGGCTAACCCGGTCTTTGCGCGAAATCCTCTCCGCGCCGGACGTACCCTGGGGGACCTCTCGGATACCGTCTCGGAGGGCCGTCATGCTCGAACACCCGGCACTCGTCATCGCGGGCTGTATCGCCGCCCTGGTCGCCATCCTCTTCGCGGCTCTCTACGTCTTCGAGCTCGTCTCCCGGAGACGATGGAACGCGCTCGCCCGGGCCGGAAGGAAGGTGGGACTGAACCCGGCCGTCCGGCAGTCCTCGTGGCCCGAGGACGCGCGCGCGAACCTCGCGATCGGCCGGCGTGGGGGCTCGGATCGAACCATACGGAACGTGCTGCGCGCGGAGCCGGACGGAATCGACCTCTTGGTCTTCGACTTTCGCTACGTGCACGCCGACAACCGACCGACCATGGGATTCGGTTTCCCTCATTCGGGCGGGCGAGACGTTTATGAGCAGACCATCGTCCTGCTGCGGGTGGATGGAGCGAGCCTACCACGCTTCGAGCTTCGGGCCGCGGACACCCTGCACGCGAAGACCGCCTGCTTCCGAGGGTGGGAGGACATCGAGATCCCCGCGGAGCTCCGCGTGGGTCGCGAGTACCTTCTCCGCGGCGAGCGAGGGGAGGACATCCTCGCCGTGCTGCCTCCGGAGCTGGGCGAGCTCCTCGGGGTGAGCGAGGGCCTCTCCATCGATGCGGGAGGTGGCTGGATCGCCGTCTACCGCCCGGACGTCAGGGTCGAGCCCGCGCAGCTCGGGGATCTCGTCGACGACGCGGTCCGCATCGCGAACTTCTTGCGGCCCCGGAGCCCCGACGCCGAGGCCGCTCATCGCACCGGCTGACGGCGCGCGCCTGAGGAAGGCGCCGTCCGACGGACCGATAGGTTGACGGTTTCACGAAGCTGGGGTACTCCTCGATACTCGAGTCGTTCCCCCCCCGGAGCCCACCATGCCGCGTTCCCTCTCCCTCGTCGCCCTCGCCCTCCTCGCGTTCCTGGTCCCCGACGTGGCGGCCGACACCGTCACGTCGGGGCGCATCCTCGGGGCGAACGACGGGCAACCGCCGGCCTGGGCCTACGTCGGGCTCGTGAGCCGCTCGACGATCGACGCCTATCCTCCGGGCACGAGCATCTGGCCCGACCTGCTCGTCGAGACGGACGGCGACGGCGACTACTCGTTCGTCGTGGACGACGGCGATCCGAGGTTCCACGAGCTCTACGTCTTCACGATGAGCCCGTTCCACTACGACCAGATCCACGCCGGGATCCACGGCACGTACACCCTGCCCTACAAGGAGGACTTCGCGCAGCCGGGCGTGGTCTCGCTGGACGGACGCCAGTCGAATCCGGACGTCGACTTCTCCCTGTATTCGAGCAAGGGCACGCAGCGGATCCTGATGCGCGACGGCGTGACCCGCCTCGCGACGGACATCTACCGGCCCCGCCTGATCGGCGAGGATCCGACGATCCTCGTGCGCACCGTCTACGACAAGGACGGGTCGGCGGACTCGGCGTGGCTCACCTGGTACGGATACAACGTCGTCGTGCAGGACAGCCGGGGGAGGTTCGACTCGGACGGCATCGATCCCGTCTTCCGCGACGACGCGTGGGGCGCCAATCAGGACGGCTACGACACGATCGAGTGGATCGCCGATCGGCCATGGTCCGACGGCAAGGTCGGCATGTACGGCGGATCCGCGCTCGGCATCACGCAGTACCTCGCCTCCGGTGCCGTGCCTCCCAGCCTCGAGTGCTGCTACGCGGTGGTCGCGAGCGGGAACCTCTACGACGGCCTGGCGTTCACCGGCGGCGTCTTCCGCAAGCACATGATGGAGGGCTGGCTGCAGGGACAGGGCAGCCTGCACTTCCTGCCCGAGCTCGTGGCGCACCCGAACCTGGACGCCTGGTGGGACGAGGTCGACATCGTGAACCGCATCTCGCAGATCCAGGTGCCCTTCTTCCACTTCGGAGGTTGGTTCGACATCCTCCAGGAGGGCGCGACGCGCGGCTTCCACGATCTCCAGCACCACGGGGCGCCCGGAGCGAGGGGCACGCAGAAGATGCTGATCGGTCCGTGGACCCACGGCGGCGTCTTCCTGCAGCAGCAGGGCGAGCTCGTCTTCCCCCCGAACGCCACGTGGGACGACGACTTCTCCAACTCGCTCGCCTTCTTCGACTACTGGCTCAAGGGGATCGACAACGGCTTCTACGACCTCCCCGCGGTCCGCTACTACATGATGGGAGACGTGGACGATCCGAGCGCGCCCGGCAACGAGTGGCGCGACGCCGACGACTGGCCCCCCTCGTCGACCGAGATGCCGTTCTTCCTGCAGGCGAACGGCGGGCTGCGACGACTGCGCACCGGACAGGTCATGCATCCGCGCCGCGTCGACGGGGGCACCGTCAGCTATCTCTACGATCCCGCCGATACCGCGCCCACGGTGGGCGGCGCCAACTTGATCCTGCCCGCGGGCCCCTACGACCAGCAGGCGGTCGAGCAGCGCTCCGACGTCGTGGTCTTCACCACGGCCCCGCTGACCGCTCCGCTCGAGGTCACCGGCCACGTCGTCGCCAAGCTGTTCATCTCCTCCACCGCTCCGGACACCGACTTCATGGTCAAGCTGTGCGACGTCTACCCCGACGGCCGCTCCATGCTCATCCAGGAAGGAGCGGCGAGGGCGAGGCACCGGGAGGGCTACCGGACCGAGAACCTCCTGCAGCCCGGCGAGGTCTACCCGCTCGAGGTCGATCTGTGGAGCACCAGCATCGTCTTCAACGCCGGCCACCGCATCCGCGTCAGCGTCACCTCGAGCAACGACCCGCGCTACGATCCCAATCCCAACACCGGCGAGCCCTTCCGCCAGCACACCCACCTGAACCCGGCCGTGAACACGATCCATTGCACGGCGGACGCGCCCTCGCACATCGTGCTGCCGATCGTGGAATGACCGCGAGCCGGCGTCCGCCGCTCAGGTGGTCGTGTCCCGGTTCAGGTCGCTGCCCGCTCCCGGATACAGGCGGCGTTCCTCGGGGGGAGTGGGACGCTCGACCGGCGGCCACTTACCGGGCTGGGGTCGGTCGCCCTCCCTCGCGATCGCGCTGGGCGACCGGTCGGCCATGGCCGGCGAGCACCGCACGTCCCGCTCGGGCACGACGTAGCTGAGCTCGATGGGGATGTTGTTGGGATCGAAGGTGTAGACGGAGTGGATGAAGCCGTGGTCGACCGCCTCGGAAACCCAGAAGCCGGCGGCCTCGAGCGCGTCCTTCAGGTTCCACAGGTCCTCGCGCTCCGCCACCCCGATGGCCACGTGGTCGAAGCCGACGGGGCCTCGCGTGGGGGCTCCGTGGTCGCGCTCCTCCATCGGCTCGACGCCGGGCCACTCGAAGAAGGCGACCAGGTCGTGCTCGGAGATCTCGAAGAAGTAGTGGCGAAAACCCGGCTCCCCGATGCCCGCGACGAGCCGCATCCCCAGCAGGTCGCGCCAGAAGCGGATCGTCGCGTCCATGTCGCCGGTCACGAGAGCGAGGTGGTTGATGCCGGTGTAGCGGGTCATGGGGCCGCCGATTCTAGCCGGAAACGCTCAGTCGTCCTTCGGACGCTCGAGCACGAAGAAGCTCTCGGGAACGTCCAGGCCGGTCTCGATCTCGGTGAACTCCAGGACCGTCTCGCCGGTCTGCACGGTCGAGGAGGTCTGGCGCATCGGCAGGCGCACGCCGTCGACCTCGCGGTAGTCCTCGAAGACCACGGTCATGGGGATCTGCATTCCGCTCATGCCGAGCATCGCCATCTCCAGGCGGAGGAAGTCGCCGGTCTCCACGTCGACGAGGACCCGGGAGGGCGGTAGCTCGCCCTTGCGCAGGCTCAGGACGTAGACCTCGCGATCGTCGAGCTCCTCGACGCCCTCGAGCTCGATCACGTCGAATACCTTGCGCCAGTCGCCGATGGCCACCCCGGGCTGGTTGAGCAGGGCCTGCTCCAGGCGCTGCCCCTCCGGCTCCTCGAAGGGCTTGAACGGCGAGTGGGTCCGGCTCCGGCCCTCGTGGATCGCTCGATCCGACCAGCCGAAGGGGGTGAGGTCCGCCTTCTCGCGCAGGTGGGTCGTTCCCCGCGCGGTGGTGACCACCGTCCCGGAGACTCCCGCCTGGGGATAGCGCATCGCTCCCGTCAACCGGAAGGTGCCGAGCGCGTTCAGCCGGCGCTCGCGCTCATTCAGATCGAGCGACTCGAGCACTTCCTCGATCGTGAGGTTCGCCTCCGGACTGCCCGCGGCGACGCGGGAACAGATCCGGGTGGTGCCCCGCTCGTGCATGGTCAGGCTCGTGATGCGACCGCTCTCGTCCTCGTGGAACTCCACACCCAGGTCAGCCATGAACCGGAAGTCCCACACCCCCTCCTCGTTCGGCGGGCGCAGGTAGAAGACCATCTGGTCGGGGACGTCGAGGGCCAGGCGCTGGTGACGGACGAGGACTCGGAGGTCCGCATCCAGCATCTCGTCGTGATAGGCGCCGACGTACTTGCGCAGCTCTTCGAGCGGCACCTCGGGATCGATCTTCACGTCGGTTCGCGGGAGGTCCAGGTTCGCCCGGCCATCGTGGAGGATCATCCAGGCCACCTCTCCCGCCGCGTTCCGCTCGAAGGACAAGGCCAGGTCGTCCTTGACCGTCGAGACGCGGCGACCGTCCTCGCCCGGGCTCTTGAACTCGACGACCCCCTGGCCGGGAATGCGGAGCGCGAGCCGGTCGTTCTGCACGAGGACCTCGAACTCGGCCTCGTCGAAGGAGCCGAAGCTCGCGAGATAGGTGCCGAGGTACGGGCCGAAGTCCTCGTCCGCGGGAGCTTCGTCCGGCTCGACGGGCTCCCCGAGCAACGTCTCGAAGACGATGTGCAAAGACGACGCCTGCAGGGAAGAGACCGTCATGTTGGTCAGGAGCACGAAGCCCAGCCCCTCGTCGGGCAGCAGGGCGACCTGGGCCGCGAAGCCGTCGATGTTGCCGCCGTGCTCCACGAGCTTGCGCCCCTTCCAGTTGCGCAGCATCCAGCCCAGCCCGTAGCGAACGCCGCCCCCGACCTCGATCTGCGGCTTCCACGTATCCGCCAATCGCGCCTTGCTGATCAGTTGCTCGCCATCGATCTCTCCGCGCCGGAGCTGGAAGCGGACCCATCGGGCCATGTCGATCACGTTCGAGTTGATCGAGCCGGCGGGAGCGATGGAGCCGAGCTGTCTCATCTCCTGGAGCTCGTACTCCTCGCGATCGAGATCCCACTGATAGCCGAGGGAGAGGTGCGGGCTCTGCTTCGCCTCGTCGACCGAGAGCACGGAGCTCTTCATGCCCAGCGGCTCGAGCAGGCGCACGCGCATTGCCTCGTCCCAGCCCGCGCCGCACGCCTCGCCCGCCGCCTCGCCGGCGGCCATGAACGTCACGTTGCAGTAGTAGAACTTCTTGCGGAACGCGTCCCAGGGCTCGGCCTTCGTGGCCGTGCGGAGCACCGTCTCGCGCGAGGTCGTCCCCGCGGCCCACAGGACGCTCATCCGGGAGAAGCCCGTCCGGTGGCTCAGGAGATCACGGACGGTGACCACGTCGCCCTCGTCCGCGCTGTCGATGGCGAGCTCGAACCAGGGCAGGTGCTTCGTGACCGGATCGTCCCAGTCCATGAGCCCGTCGTCGATCATCATGCCCACGAGCGTCGCGGTGAACGCCTTCGTCGTGGAGCCGATCGCGAAGATTGTCTCGGGAGTGACCGGCCTCTCGTTCTCCAGGTCGGCGAACCCGAAGCCGTGCGTCAGGAGCACCTCGTCCGCGGACACGACGGCGATGGCCATGCCGGGGATGTGGTTCGACACGCGCTCGGCCTCCAGCCGTCCGACGAGCCGGTCGAGCCGCTCGGCGGAGATCACCTTCTCCTGGGCGGCGATCGGGATCGCGAGGGTGGCGAGCAGGAACAGGGCGGACGTCAGGCGGCGCTTCGTAGACATGGGAGGAATCGGGCAGGAGGTCCGGGGCGGTCGGCGGCGAATACGCCGGCGGGGCGGGGATGTTCGTGGAAGTCGCTCTCCGGCCTTCGGTTAGCATCTGACCGGGCTCGCGGGAACCCACGAGACGAACACGAGCCGTCGGAGGCAAGGAATGAACGCAAGGGATACGGATCGCTCTCGACCGAGAGCCCTCCGCGGGGCGATGGCGATCCTCGCGGCCGCGGCGGCGGTTTCGCTCCTCGCCGGGTCCTCGCTCGCGCAGGAAGAGACGCGCGACCGGCTCCTGGCGCGCGCCGCGGAGGATCCGCACCTGCAGCTCGAGGTGGGACGTCACCCGCCGTCGGACACCGAGGTCCTGCACGGCACCTTCCGGGTGCGGGAGGACCGCGGGGTGAGCGACGGCCGGACGATCGACCTGTACCTGCTCGTGCTGCCCGCCCTGGGGGACGACCCCGCGCCGGATCCGGTGTTCGTGTTCCACGGAGGCCCGGGCGCGCCCGCCACGGGGTATCTCGGGGGGCTGGCAACGTCCTGGCTGCGCTTGCGGCGGGACATCGTGCTCGTGGACCAGCGCGGGACGGGACGCTCGAATCCCCTTCGCGTTCCGCTGCCCGGCGGCGATCGCGATCTGCAGGCGTACCTCGATCCGATGTTCCGCCCCGAGGTGTACGCGGCCGCGCTCCCCCGCCTGCGCGAGGTCGCGGACCTCACGAAGTACACCACGCCGATCGCGGCCGACGACTTCGACGAGGTCCGCGAGGCGCTCGGCTACGACGAGATCAACGTGCGCGGAGGCTCCTACGGATCGCGGATGGGCCTGGAGTACCTGCGCCGCCACCCCGAGACCGTGCGCACCGCAACCCTGAACGGCATCGCGCCCGTCGCCTTCCGCAATCCTCTGTACCACGCGGCCGCGGCCCAGCAGGGGTGGGACCGCATCGTCGAGGAGTGCAAGGCCGAGCCGCGCTACCGCGAGACGTTCGGCGACCTGGACGCGGAGCTGCACGAGATCCTCGCGCGGCTGGAGGAGAAGCCCGCCCCGGTCACCGTGAAGCACCCCGCCTCCGGCGAGGACGTGGAGGTCACGCTGACCCGCGACGCCTTCGCGGAGGCGTTGCGGGTGATGATGTACTACACGCCGACGAACCGGCAGGTGCCACTCCTCGTCTCGCGCGCGCACGAGGGCGACTTCGCGCCCTTCGCGCAGCGCGGCCTGGAGAGCAACCGGGCGCTGCGGAATCTGCTGTGCATGGGCATGCTCATGTGCGTGACCGGCAGCGAGGACATCCCGCGCATCGATCCCGCGGAGATCGACGATGTGTGTGAGAACACGTTCCTGGGCGACGTCCGCGTCAGGAGCCAGATGGCGGTGGCCGAGATCTGGCCCCGCGGCGAGGTCCCCGCGGACTACGCCGAGGGAGTGGCGGTGGACGTGCCGGTCCTGTTGTGGTCGGGCACGCACGATCCGGTGTCTCCGCCGTGCTGGGGCGAGGAGGCGGCGAGCCACCTGCCGAACGGCCTGCACCTGACCGTTCCCGGAGCGCACGGAGTGAGCGGATCCGTCGTGACGCGGATCGAGCGGGAGTTCCTCGAGGAGGCGAGCGTCGACGACCTCGACCTCTCCGAGCTCGATGCGATGCGCATGCCGCCGCTCGCCGTGCCGGTGCCGTCGTCCTACGGCGACTACGTCCAGCGGTGCGTCGAGACGCTGATGGAGCACGGCACGGACCGCTACGGCGAGACGAACGCTCCGATCCTCGTCAGCATCCTCGACGTCGAGTCGCGCGATTGTCCCCGCGATCCGGCCGCGCTCGACGAGGCCTGGCGGGTGTCCCGGCGCGAGCGGCGCAATCCCGCGGGGGCGAACCTCCTGACGGATCAGCCGCTCCTGCGGACGATGTTCCTGCTGTCGCGGGTGACCGGAGACGAGCAGTATGCCGCGTTCGCGCGCGCGTATGCCGGCTGGTCGATGGACCACCTCGTCGACGAGAAGGGGCTCTTCTGGTGGGGTTGGCACCGCCACTACGACGTGTTCGAGGAGCGGATGAGCGGGCACGCGGGCAACCACCACGAGATCCACGCGATCCACTCGATCCTCTGGGACGAGCTGTGGGAGGTGGGCCCCGAGGCCGTCCGCGCGGAGATCGAGGCGATCTGGCGCTGGCACGTCGTCGACGAGGAGACGGGCGAGATCGACCGCCACGACACCGACGCGCGCGGCTGCGACTTCAGCATGAGCGCGGGGGCGTTCATCGAGGCCTTCGCGTTCCTGCACACGAAGACGAAGGAGGAGGTTTGGCTCGATCGCGCGAAGCTGCTCGCGAGGTACTACTGGGACCGGCGCGACGAGAGGACGAACCTCTTCCCCGATCGCCCGAACGCGGGCCGGGATCGCTTCGACGGGGGAAGCTTCGTCACGAGCATCACGGGCTGCCACTGCCACTCGCTGCTGAAGGCCTTCGAGATCACGGGCGAGGCGGTCTTCCTCGAGTACGCCGTCGCCTACCTGAAGGCCTACGCCCGCCATGGCTGGGACGAGGGAACCGGGCGCTTCTGGGGCGCCCTGCGCCTGGACGGCTCCCCTATCCGCGGGCCTCGCTTGCTCGACGGCTACGCGATGTACGAGCCCCGCGGCCACCTCGACCTGTGGGAGCCCTACGCCGCCGGCTACCAGTTCCCGATCTACACCGCGCAGGCCTACGTCCACGCCTACGCGCAGACGAAGGACCCCGAGCTCCTGAAGACCGCCCGTCGGTTCGCGGACTGGATCACGGTGATGCCTCCGAAGTCGGGCTGCATGGAGGAGAGCTGGTACGGCGAGTACGCCCGATCCTACGCCCGGTACGGCACCCACGCCGGCAAGTACGGTCGCGCGATCTCCTTCCTCGTCCACCTCTCTCGAGTTACCGAGGAGTCGAGGTATCTCGACGATGCGAAGGTGCTCGCCGACGAGGCGATCGCGAAGCTCTGGCACGACGGCCTCTTCCGCGGGCATCCCGCCAAGCCGTACTACGAGGCGATGGACGGCGTCGGCTGTCTGCTCTACGCGCTGCTTACCCTGGAGCTCTTCGAGCGCGATCCGAAGACACCGGTCGCCCTGGACAACCGGTAGCGAATCCAGGAAGCTGCCCCTCCCGGAGGAGCTCCATGCTGGACGTGACGATCATCGTTGTCTACCTGGTCGGGATCCTGGCCCTCGGGATCCTCGTGTCGCACAAGAAGGGGATCACGAGCAGCGAGTACTTCCTCGCGGGCCGGTCGCTGCGCTGGCCGCTCGTGGGGGCGGCGCTGTTCGCGACGAACATCTCGACGATCCACCTCGTCGGGCTCGCCGAGGAGGGGTTCAAGAGCGGGCTGGTCATCGGGAACTTCGAGTGGATGGCGGCGTTTTGCCTGATCCTGCTCGGTCTCGTCTTCGCGCCGTTCTACTTCCGCAACCGGATCTCGACCCTGCCGGAGTATCTCGAGCGACGCTACAGCCCGGGATCGCGGACGTTCCTCGCGTTCATCGCGGTCATCGGGGCCCTGCTCATCCACATCGGCATCAGCCTGTATGCGGGAGCGGCGGTGTTCGAGCAGTTCTTCGGCATCGACGTCTACCTGTCGATCCTGATCATCTCCGTGGTCACCGCGGTCTACACCGTCCTCGGGGGGCTGAAGGCGGTCGTCGTAACGGAGTCGATCCAGACCGTGATCCTGCTGCTCGGCGCGGTGATCGTCACCGCGCTCGCGATCATGGCCCTGCCCGAGCACGGGGTGGAGAACCTCGCCCAGTTCAAGGAGCGGATCAAGCCGGATCAGCTCAGCATGCTCCAGCCCATCCGGGACGCCGATGGGAACCTGGCCAAGTACTCGTGGCTGTCCGTCCTCTTGGGATACCCGATCCTCGGCGTGTGGTACTGGTGCTCCGACCAGACCATCGTGCAGAGGGTGCTCGGCGCCAAGACCATGCGCGACGCCCAGATCGGGCCGGTCTTCGCCGGGTTCCTGAAGATCCTGCCCGTGTTCCTCATGGTCCTGCCCGGGGTGGTGGCCTACGTCCTCTTCCACGACAAGATCGGCGGCGACGCGAAGCAGACCCTGCCCGTTCTCATCGACCAGCTCGTGCCCACGGGGCTGAAGGGACTGATCTCCGCGGGCCTGCTCGCGGCCCTGATGAGCACGATCGCCGGAGCGCTCAACAGCTGCGCCACCCTGATCGCCGTCGACATCGTGAAGCGCGTGAATCCCGCGACGTCGGATCGAACCCAGGTCACCGTGGGCCGCGTCAGCGCCGTCGTGGTCATGCTCGTGGCCATGGCGTGGTCCACGCAGGGACATCGCTTCGGGAGCATCTTCGAGGCCATCAACAAGATCCCCGTCATGTTCGCGCCGGCGATCACCTGCGTGTTCGTCTGGGGCGTGTTCTGGCGACGGGGCACGAAGCAGGCCTCGCTCGTCACGCTCACGGTCGGGTTCCTCATCGGGGCGGTCAACTTCGTCTTCGACGTTCCCCTGATCGGCGACGAGATGTTCACGACGGAGACCCTCGGCATCCCCTTCATGCAACAGGCCTGGTGGTTCTTCTGCATGTGCAGCGTCATCTACGTCGTAACGAGCCTCCTCACCCCGAGACACGACGACGCGGACCTGAAGGACCTGTGCTGGGGGAATCCTCTCAGGACGATCACCAGCGGACGGATCACCGGAATCACGGATCCGCGCGTGTGCGCGGGGCTGCTGCTGGTCACCATGATCGTTCTCTACACCTGGCTCCGCTGAGCGGAGGCCCTACTCATGCGTCAGGCGATCATGACCGAGCCCGGGAGCATCGAGCTCCGGAACGTCCCCGAGCCGACGATCGACGACGGCGAGATCCTGCTGCGCGTCCAGCGCATCGGCGTGTGCGGCAGCGACGTTCACGTGAACCACGGCCGCCATCCGTTCACGTCCTACCCCGTGGTCCAGGGGCACGAGTTCTCGGGAGTCGTGGAGGCGGTCGGAGCGGGCGTGACCGGCATCGCGCCCGGCGCGAAGGCCACCGCCCGGCCCCAGCTCGTCTGCGGCGAGTGCGGACCCTGCCGGCGCGGGGACTACCACATCTGCGACGTCCTGCGGGTCCAGGGCTTCCAGGCCCCCGGGTGCGCGCAGGATCTCTTCGTCACCACCCCGGATCGCCTCGTCCCCCTGCCGGATTCCTTCACCTTCGAGCAGGGAGCGATGATCGAGCCGCTCTCGGTCGGAGTGCACTCCACCGGCCGGGCCGGCGACATCGAGGGCGAGAACGTCGTCGTCCTCGGAGCGGGCCCGATCGGCAACCTCGTCGCCCAGGTCGCGCGCTGTCGCGGCGCCCGGCGGGTCCTGCTCACGGACCTGAGCGAGTTCCGGCTCGACGTCGCGCGCGAGTGCGGCATCGAGCACACGTCCAACGCCGCCGACGAGCCCCTCGAGGACGCCGCCCGGCGCGTCTTCGGCGACGAGGGCTTCTCGATCGGGTTCGAGGCCGCCGGCGCCCAGGCCACGCTGGACGCCGCCGTCGAGCACATCGAGAAGGGAGGCACGATCGTCGTGCTCGGGGTGTTCGGCGAGAAGCCGCGCGTCGACATGTCCGTCGTGGGCGACCGCGAGCTGAGCCTCGTCGGCACGCTCATGTACCGCCACGAGGACTACGCTCAGGCTGTTGTGCTCGTCGCCGAGGAGAAGGTAGTGCTCGAGCCCCTGGTGACGAGGCACTTCCCGTTCGAGGAGTATCCGAAGGCCTACGAGTACATCGATCGCGAGGGCGACCGCAGCCTGAAGGTCATGATCGACGTGCACTGAACCCGCGCTCGAGAGGAGACGCCATGGATCCCTTCCAGTACCACCAGCCCACGGAGATCCGGTTCGGCCGCGGAAAGGTCGAGGACACGGGGGAGGCGACGGCGTGCCTCGGACGACGCGCCCTGCTCGTCACCACGCCTGCGGTTGCGGAGCTCGAGCCGGTCTACGCTAAGGTCGTCGCGTCGCTGGAGGCGGCGGGCGTCGCAGTCGCGCACTTCGACGGCGTCGTGCCCAACCCCACGACGGAGGTCGTCTCCGCGGGCTCGGAGATGGCTCGCGAGCACGGAGCCGACGTCGTCGTCGGCCTCGGCGGCGGCTCGAGCATGGACACCGCGAAGGCGATCGCGGTGGAGGCGACGCACGAGGGCTCGTGCTGGGACCGTCTCTGGTTCCGCGACGTGCAGCCCACCGAGGCGACCCTGCCCGTGGTGGCGGTGACCACGACGTCGGGGACCGGCTCGCACGTGACGCAGGTCTCCGTGGTGACCAGCACGCTCGAGCGCTGCAAGTCCGCGCTCTACCACCCGCTCCTCTTTCCGAAGGTCGCGATCGTCGATCCCGACCTGATGGCGACCCTGCCCCCGAACATCACCGCTCCCACCGGCTTCGATGCCTTCACCCACGCCTTCGAGGCCTACATCCACGCCGGCACCTCGCCCTACGTGGAGATCCTCGCGAGAGAGGCGATCCGGCTCGTCGCCCGACACCTCGCGGTCGCGGTGCGCGACGGCGCGAATGCGGAGGCTCGCGACGGATTGGCCTGGGCGGACACCCTCGCCGGGCTGTGCATCGCCAACGCGGGAGTCACCCTCCCCCACGGGATGGGCATGGCGATCGGCGGGATGTACCCGCACGTCGCGCACGGCGAGGCGCTGGCGGTCCTCTACCCGGCCTTCGTGCGCTACACGTGGGAGGCGGCGGTGCCGAAGTTCGCCACCCTCGGCCGCCTCTTCGACGCGGAGCTGCGCAAGGCGTCCGACGAGGAGGCCGCCCGCGGCGCGGAGGCCGCGGTGACGGGCCTGCTGGACGCCATCGGGCTTCGCCTCAGCCTGCGCGCCCTCGATGTTCCGGAGAACGAGCTGGACGAGCTCGCGGAAGCATGCCTCGTGCTCCCCGACTACCAGAACAACCCGCGGGTCGCGACCCTCGCGGACATGAAGGGGATCCTGCGCGAGAGCTACGGCTGATCCAGCGGTCGGAATGTGATGCGCACCGGCTGTTCGGAGGTCAGCTCGAGCCAGACCACGAGATCGGTGCTTCCGTCCGAGCTCCGATGCCCGTAGCGGAACCGGTCGCTGCGCTCCACCTCCACGTCATCGACCTTCACGGCGACTCCGGCTCGCCCCCACCCGAGAAGCACGAACGCCGGGTTGTGAACGGGAGTGTCCGAAGAGGGGAGACCAAGGACGAGCTCGAGCGGCTCGCCCTCCGTGACCTCGACGACGTAGGCCCTCTGGCTCGAGTCGTAGAGCGCCTCCACCCGGGAAGGGAGCACCAGCAGGGGGGCCGGCCGCAGCCAGGAGAGCGCGAGGGGCACGAGACCGCCCACCTCGCCGTCCGTCATCCCGTGCAGGAGGAGCTTGGTGCGGACGTTCCCGTCCGCGACGTGGTGCTCCCAGTGCATGTGGGAGAGCGACGTGTGCGACGGTTTCGCCTCATTCTCGGCCACCGTGGTCCAGGACTTCTCCTGCGCGACCGGCCAGTGGTTCCAGAAGTTGAAGCGGTAGCCCGGGGCGTGGCCGCGGTACGGGGTGATCGAGACGTCCGTGGGATCGACGATGGCGAAGGGACGTCGTTCGCCCTTCAGGTTGACTACCTGGATGCAGGCGTCCTCGGGATTCCGGTCGAAGGGTGGGCCGCCCTCCTCCGTCCATTCGTAGGTGTGGCTCTCCCCGGCAAGGTTCGCGACGCTGACCGCCCCGATCTCGATGTTGTCGTCGGGCTTCGTGCCGGGCTGATTGAGAACGATGGCCTCCTGCCACTCGGTCCAGTCGTGGGGAGCGGAGGTCTGGATCGTGGCCTGGCGGACGCCGACGCCGTCGGGATAGATCGTGTAGTACTCGTCGACCCAGTCGGGCCAGCCGGTCAGATCGTCCACGTAGGGGTGGCGGTACTCCACGTCGACCGGCGAGTAGCGCCAGTGGACGACGACCCGCGCATCGTGGCTCTCGATGATGCGCACGTGCGAGAAGCGGCACTGCTTGTCGGACATCGGCTCACAGCAGCCCTCGGTTCCATTGCTTCCCCCGCGGCGCTCGAGGAACTCGTTCGTGTACCAGACGTCGCGGTCGTTCACCCAGCAGGGGATGTAGCTCGTCCCGCGCCAGAAGACGAAGCGATCGGGGAAGCGGTCGAAGCGCACGACGACGTCCGGGTGGTCGGTCACGCGCCACGCGCGGTCCCAGGCGAGGCTGTAGCGCAGCTTCGTGTAGTACGCGCCGAAGCGTCCAGGACCGGGAGGGCCGGAAGGGAGGCGAAGGGGGAGCGTTTCCCCGATCCGCCCCAGCGCCGCCACCGGGTTCCGGAGCAGGTCGAGCGACTCCTCGTCCCCGCGGAGCACATCCGGTACCAGCCGCTCGACTTGCCGCTCGAGCGCGGCCACTCGCTCGCGGACGGGCGCGAGCCGGGGATCGGTGCGGTCGGGAGTGGCGTCGACGTAGTCGATCTCCTCGTGCGCCGCCTGGACCGCCTGGCGAGCCCGTTGCACCTGGTACGCCCCGCGGTCCACAGTCCAGCGCGTGACGATCCCCGGGCACTTGCTGTCATCGTGGAGGAAGTCGACCGCGAAGAGCCGGATCTCGGCCTCCGTGAGGACACGGTCCAGGAGGCGGACCTCGGTCAGGGATCCGCGGAACTCCACGGGAGCGGGGAAGTTCGTCGAGCACCGGCCCGCCTTGACGACGAAATCCTCTCGATCCGGCTCGGCCTCGAGCCGTCCCCGTGCCTCTCGCTTGCCGTCGACGAAGAGCTCGATGACGTCATCCCGGGAGTGGGTGGCGGCGACGTAGAATCCCACGTCCCCCGTCACCTTCTCGTCGGCCCGCACGGCCCCCACCCAGCCGACGTCGTAGACGAGGTTGCCGGCCTCGTTCACGTAGAGCACCTTCCCCCCGGGCGCCCAGATCCCCGCGGGCGGTGCCTTGGCCAGGATCGGTCCCCCCTTCTCCGTGGGGCCGATCCAGGCGAGGATCGTGAACTCGTCCTCGCCGAAGTCGACGGTGCTCGCCCCGCCCTCGACGAGGTCCTGTGGGAAGAGGAGGTCGCCGGCGGGTACGTCCTTCTCCTCGATCGCCGCCTGGCTCGCGAGGACCGGGGCGAGGGACAGGATCGCCACGGGAGTGAGCTTCCTGAGAATGTGTGCATTGAGCATGACGGTCACCTCGGAACGGGAGCGAGCGACAGCTCGACGCTCGTGGTCTCTTCCATCTCGATCCACACGACGAGGTCGGATCCCTCGAGGCGGTGGCGGTGCCCGACCCGGAAGGCGGGGCCGCGCGGCACGGTCTTCCCCCCCACCGTGAGCTCCGCCCCGTCCTCGCCCCAGCCCTCGACGACGAGGCAGGGATTGAGCAACGGCGATCCTTCCGTCGCGTCGAAGCGTAGCTCCAGCGTGGCGCCGGGTTCCTCGCACGCGAGCTCGTACGCCCGCTGCTTGTCATCGTAGGCCCCGCCGGAGAATGCCCCGCCCGTGATCGACGCGGGAGGCGGATCGATCCACGACTTCGCGAGGGTCGTGAGCTCGGCCGCGGGCCGCGACGTCATGCCGTAGAGCGACACGTCCTTCGTCTGCACGCCCCACAGGAGCGACGAGTGCGAGGCGCGGTCGGGCGCGATCGCGTTGCGACCGTCGGAGATCGCCTGGGCCACCGGCCAGTGATTCCACCAGGGGAAGTGCGAGTACTCGGGCCGCACGTCCCCTCCAAACACCGTGGGGCGCGATCCCCGCGGCAGGATCATGAACGGGCGCCACTTCGACTTCAGGTTGACCACCTGGATCACGGCCTCGTCCAGGTCGAACTTCGGGTAGCCGTGCTCCCAGGAGTACGTCCGGCTCTCACCGGCCAGGTTCGCCAGCGTGACCGCTTCGAGCTCGCAGTTGTCCTCCGGCCGCGTGCCCGGCTCGTTCAGGAAGATCGTCTCCTGCCAGCCGAACCACTCCGCCGCTCCGGGGATCGTGTGGTAGATGACGCTGCGCGCCGCCACGCCGTCGGGGTAGATCGCGTAGTACTCGTCGCCCCAGTCCGCCCAGCCGGTCTCGGGATCGGTGTGGGGCTGGCGGAAGAGCACGTCCATCAGGGCGTAGCGCCAGTGCACGACGATTCGCGCGTCGTGGTTCTCGACGATGCGCACGTGCGAGCTGCGGCAGTGCGTGTCGGACATGTGCTCGCAGCAACCGGCGGTGGGACCGTCGCCGCGACCCCAGTTCATTGCGGTCTCCAGGCTCTGGTCGGCCATCCACTTGCCGTTCTCGGTGACCCAGCACGGCGAGAAGCGCGTACCGCGCCAGAACATGACGCGCACGGGGGACGTGTCGAACTCCACGGCGATGTCGGGGTGGTCGCCGACCCGCCACAGGGCGTCCCACGCGTCGTAGTAGGAGAGCTTCGCGTAGCTCGCTCCGAACCGTCCGGTTGCCTCGGGCCCGCGGGGGAAACGACGGGACGGCAGATCGGGGGGCGTGAGCGGTCGCAGATCGGACGTGATCCGGATCTCCTCCACGGAGAGCGCCCGATCGTGGATGCGCACCTCGTCGAGGATCCCGTCGAGCGAGTACCACGAGGGGAAGGTCGCGTAGTCGCGCACCGCGTTCGAGGGGGTGAGCCGCGTCCGGTTGCGACCGATCAGGAGGTCCGCGTCGTCCGCGGGCACGAGCGAGCCGGTCACCGTGAGCTCTCCCGCGAGCCGTCCGTCGACGAAGAGCGCGATTCCCCTGGCGGGATCGAAGACCCCCGCGACGTGGTACCAGCGGTTCCGCTCGAGGACGCGGTCGCCCCGGCCGATCCGCCACATCCCGTCGACGAAGAGTCGCAGCCCGAGCCGGCCCTCCGGCCCGATTCCGAAGGTGTAGCCGCGGGTCTCGTCCACCTGCCGGTCCACGATCGGACACCAGCTCCACGGATAGGCGCCGATCGCGATCCAGGCGTCGATCGTGAAGGCGCCGGTGAGCAGCGGGGAGCGAGCCGCCCCGCGGGTCACGACGGTGCTGAATCCGTCGAAGCGGAGGCCCGTTCCCCGGGTTCCGTCGACGTACTTCCACCAGTTGCCACGCAGCTCGTCCGCGACTTCCGCGGCCTCGTCGAGGACCGTGGCGTCCGTCCTCTCCTCGAACCGCCACCAGGCGACGGGTTCCTGCGCCGACGCGGACGTCCCGAACACGCAAAGCGCGAGGCCGAGCAGGAGACCGGTATCACGTACTCTCGAGTGGATTCTCATCGGAACCTCTTCGGGAATCAGGGCTCGTGGAAGAGAGCGGCGGCGGGGATCTCCTGCCGGGGCAGGTCGGGGCCGGTCCACGAGACCTTCAAGCCCTCGCTGCCGCCCGCCTCGAAGAAGCGCACCTCGATCGCGTGCAGGCCCGCCTGGAGGGCGACCTGGCCCGTCTTCTCGCTCATGCCGTGCGGGCCGTCGTGGTCGATCACGAGCTCGCCGTCGATGGAGAGGCTCGAGCCGTCGTCGGAGGCCAGGTGGAGGGCGTAGAGGCCGTCGGCCGGGATCTCGACGAGACCCTCGAACACGACGAGGAAGTGCTCGGCGCGGTGAGGCATGGTCAGGTCGAAGCGCCCGTGGATTCCGGACGAGACCTCCTCGCATCTCGCGACGTCGGCGAGGCGGGCGAGGTTGGCTCCCTCGAAGCAGCGGTAACGCAGTCCCGGTTCGCGCTTCGCCACCTCGAGGGCGGGACGCATCTCGACGCGGGAATACGTGCGCTCGACGAGCCGGCTGCGCTGGCCATCGGGCCACATGGTGCGCGCCTTCACGTGCACGCTCGATTCGGTCCCCGCGATGGAGATCGGGCCGTCGGCCACGGGGCTTTGCGCATCGGGATCGCTGCCGTCCAGGGTATAGCGCACCGTCCCCTCGCCGAGGGGATCGGACACCTCCAGCGAGAAGGGGCCGACGTAGAGCGGCGTCGCGGGCAGGATGCGAGGATTCGGGCGCGTGGGCCGGTACGCCATCGATGCCTGGATCGAGAAGGCGCAGGTACAGCCCGAGCCGGCCTCGGGGACGAGCACCATCCCTCCCGCGGGGATCACGTTGATCCAGCAGCCGGCGCGCACCACGGAGCTCAGGCGGGTGACCGCGCGGTCGCCCTCGAGCTCCTGCATCCATGGGTTGCCGCCGCGCCAGAAGAGACTGCACGCGGAGGCGGAGATGCCGCCGCAGCCGTGGCCGTGGCGGTCGAACCGCCAGCTCTCGTCGCGCTCGCCGGTCGCGAGCGAGTAGGCGAAGGGCCACGCGAAGACCGTGTCCCCGACGATCGTGGGGTGGCGGTTGTACTCGCCGTGGCCGCCGTCCTCGGGCAGGCCGGTCAGGTGGCTAGCGGTCCAGACCTCCTCGCCCGTCTCGGCCCGGAAGGCGTAGTAGTGGTACTCCACCGTCCCCTGCGCGTTCCGCGAGCCGCTCAGGAGCAGGATTCCGTTCGCGTACGCGAGGTAGCAGACCTCCTCGAGCGCGCTCGCGTCGATCTCCCGCTTCCCGACGACCTCGCCGGTCTTCGCGTCGAGGCACACGAGGGATTGCGCGCCGCCCTCGAACAGCTTCGCGAGGGGCATGTGGCCCACGGTGTCGGCGAGGGCGGTCGGGCTCGTCGTCTCCACGAAGTAGACGCAGCCGTCGCCGAGGGTGATCGTCGTGTTCACGATCACGCCCCCGCGGTACGTCCAGAGCGTGCCCCCGCTCGTGCGGTGGAGGGCGAAGAGGTAGTCGCTCGTCACGAGGCTCATGCCGCGGTGCCAGAGCATCTGCTCGGAGGCCTTCGTGTGCTCCTGGTGCGCGGCGGTCGGCCGGCAGCCGCTGCCGAACAGGGTGTCGCCCTCGACGGCGAGGTAGCCCCAGACGCGGTCCCCGTCTTCGGCGAGCTGGGGCGCCTCGTGCGCGAGGCGCTCGTCGCCGGTGGCCACGTCGAAGGCGTGGACCCGGTTCGCCGCGGCCCAGTAGAGGTGGTCCGCGTCGCACGCCAGGTTCGACGCGTCGAGGAACGCCCCGAGCCGCCGCGATTCGGGCAGGCGGATCTTCCACAGGATCGTGCCGTTGTACGCGTCCGCGCAGAACACGACCTGGTTGCCGGGGATGAAGCAGCGGCCGTCCTTGGCGAGCGGAGCGATGTTTCTGTGGTGGCGGTCGATCATCTCCCGCGGCCCCGGGCGGCCGAACCACGCGAGGTCCATGGCCCCGCGGGTGAGCGTGTCCCCGCTCGACGCGGTGTTGCCGGGCTCGCCGTACTGGTGCGTCCACTCGCCGGCGCCCTCGAGGGGACCGCGGCGGGCGACTCCCCAGTACAGGTCTCCGTCGGGTTGCGGATCCCAGCCGGGCAGGACGCCGGCCCCCCACTCCCGAAGCGCCTTCTCGTCCGTGCTCGCCACCATGAGCACCCCACCCTCGGGCCGGAGCATCCGCCACGCCTCGCGGGCCGAGGTCAGGGGTGCCCCGCCGGCGTCGAGCGTGTCGTCGGAGACGATCAGGTTCGCGAAGTGGGTCGGATAGGGAAGGGGATCGGCGGGAATCCAGTGCGTCGTCCACCGGTCGACCGAGGCGCTC
>CAYRXS010000049.1:0-31015 GCA_964428225.1 uncultured Planctomycetaceae bacterium | reverse complement strand
AGCCTCCCCCCTCGTTGCTTCCGGCCTGAAGCGCTCCGGCGCGTGAACGGTTACCAACCTGCTTGGGGCGATCCCCAACGGGAGATGCGGTTCCAATGGAGGTGAACGGCTCGTGTCGAGCTACGACGGGACGCTGCTCGCCACGGTCGTCGACGAGAAGGAGGTGCACGTCCGGCGGCTGGCCACGGGCGAGACGATCCACCGCTTCGGTCCCCTCGACGACCCGTTCTGGTCGCTGGCGTTCAGTCCGGACTCGTCGATGCTCGCCTCGGGAGATCACGAGGGGATTATCACGGTTTGGGACCTGGAGAGCGGCGAGGAGATCGCCACCCTGCAGGGGCACGTGGGGGAGATCTTCTCCCTCTGCTACAGCCCGGATCAGAGCCGACTCGCCTCCGGGGGAAACGACGGGAACGTCGTGCTGTGGGATGCCGAGACCCACGAACGAGTGATGGTCCTGACCGGACACGCCAGCTACGTCCATTCCCTTCGCTTCAGCCCCGACGGAACCATGATCGCCTCCGCGTCCGGCGATCGCACCGTGCGCGTCTGGGATTCGGTTCTGCCCTCGGAACGGTGGCGCCAGCGCCGGCACGACCAGGCCTTGCGCCGCCAGGCAGAGCCGATGGTCGAGCGACTCCTCGACGAGCTCGGCGATCCCCTGGACGTCGCCGATCACTTGCGATCGAACGAAGCGCTGGAGGACGACCTCCGGCGAGCCGCCCTCAGGTGCTTGCTCGCGAGGTCGGTCCCGAGACACGAATCCGAGCGATAGTCCGAACCGAATTCTCTACGACCAGACGCCCGGCAGGCGTTTCCGGCACTTCGGGCAAACTCCGTTCTTGCGGAGGTCGTTGCGGAGGAGCTCGAAGCCCAGTCGCTCGACGACGCGCGTCCCGCACTTGCCGCAGTGCGTGTGGTTGCCCTCGTGGGGCGCCACGTTGGAGAGGTACACGTAGCGCAGGTCCGCGTCGTGGCCGATGTCCCGCAGGCGCTCCATGGTCTCCAGCGGCGTGCGCGGCACGGTGCCGAGGCGATACATGGGGACGAAGCGCGCGATGTGCCACGGCGTGTCCTTGCCGAGGTTCTTGGCGATCCACTTCGCGAGCTCGCCGAGCTTCTTCTCGTCGTCGTTGTAGCCGGGAACGACGAGGGTCGTGACCTCGATCCAGACCTTCTCCTCGGCGAGGGCCACGATGGCGTCGAGGACGGGCGCGAGCTGGGAGCCGCACACGCGGTCGTAGAATTCCTCGTCGAAGGCCTTGATCGCGACGCAGGCCGCGTCGAGGTGCCTGCCGAGAACGCGCGCCGCCTTCTTCTGCGCGTACATCGCCGTGGCCGCGACGCAGCGCACCTTCTTCCGCTTCGCGTAGGCGGCGACGTCGACGAGGTACTCGAGGAATGCGATGGGCTCGGTGTACGTGAAGGCGAGCGTGCGGATGTCGCTCCCCGCCAGCGAGTCCGCGGCACGCTCCACGGGAAGGTCGTGATTGTCCAGGTCGATCGGCTTCTCCTGGGACTGCTCCCAGTTCTGGCAGTAGAGACAGCGCAGGTTGCAGCCTCCCGTGCCGAGGGCCAGCGCCTTCTCGCCCGGCATGAAGTGGTTCAGGGGGGTCTTCTCGATCGGGTCCGCGGCCATGATGCAGGGGTTCTCGTAGGCCGTCGTGTAGAGGCGTCCCCCTCGATTCGTGCGCGTGCGGCAGAAGCAGGTCTGCCCGTCCTCCAGGACGCAGTCGAGCGGGCACACCCTGCACAGCGTCCGAACCCCCGGGAGCTGCTCCCAGTGTCCCGTGAGAACCTTGCGCCCCTCGTCGGCGCCGGAATCCGCCATCGCGAGCAGCGCGCGCCCCGCGCTCGTGGAGCGTAGCAACGGAAGGGCCGCCACCCCGCCCATCGAGGCGAGGAACTGCCGACGCTGCATCCGCGCGACGGGACCTTCGTTCCGGCGGCACGCCATCGCGGTCAGTCGATCGCGCAGTCGCCGTCCTTGCACGAATCGGCGGGGTTGATCGTCTCCAGGTCCACCGGATCCGGCAGGCCGCGTGCGTCGCGACGCACGATCATCTCGCGGGCGAGCTCCGGGACGCAGGGCTTCAGGAGGTGGTTCCTCACCCTGGCCACCAGCAGCTCCTGGTGATCGGCGCGCATCTCCGCCAGGAACCGGCTCTTCAGCTCGAGCTGCTCCATGCGCCCCGAGAGGTCGGGCGCGCGGATGGTGAACGCGGCGTCGTCGAGCTCTCGCACCTCGTCGAAGATTGCGAGCAGCTCCTCGAGCGCCTGCCCCCGCTTGTCCTCCGGCCAGCTTCCCTTGTCCTTCTCGATGCGCGAGAGGGTCTTCTCCGCGAGCGTCTCCCGGCTTTCCTGGTAGCGATCCTCGGGGAGCTCGCGAAGTGCCCGGAGCTCGCGCAGGTACTTCTCGCTGTTGCCCGCCTGGCCGACGCGAACGGGATCCGTGAGCTCCTTCGGCGGCAGGAGGCAGGCGCGGAACTCGATCAGCACCCTCTCCTGCGCGGGGCTCAGGATCTCGATGGCTTCCCGGGCGTAGGCGTCGACCTTCTCCTTGGGGAGGGGCGGTCCGTTTCTCGGCGTGGAGCCGGCGATGGTCTCGATCCGCCGAACGGTCTTCTTGGCGGGGAGCCTCCCCCGCCCCAGCTCCGCTCGGAAGCGCTCCATTTCCTGTGCGATCCGCTGCCCGCCGTCCTCGTCGTCGCTCTCCAGGAAGACCGGCCCGACGCCGAGGGATGCGAAGGCCGAGGGCCGGGCTCGCGTCACGTAATCGCCGGAGTCCTCGCCTACCCGATCGCCGAGGTCGACGAGGGCGCTCAGTTGCTCGCGACTCAGGTGGAGTCCGTTCATCAGGTTGAGCAGGTTGATCTGCTCACGCTGGTCGATCACCTCGCTCTCGAGCTGCTGCACGGCGCGCCGCTCCGCGGAGCCGGTTCCCCCCACGCCGCCGCGTAGGATCATCCCCGCGTTCTCGGCCAGGAGGAGGCGCATGAGCGTGCTCGGATCCGGGAAGCGCTCCTTGTGAACCCGGTCGATCCCCTCGCGCGCGTTGCGCTTCTCGGTAATGGGCAGGAGCTCGGCGGTCAGCACTCCGCGGCAGCGCTCCGCCGTCTTCTCGGGGAGGAAGCCCGCACCCGTCAGGACCTCGGTGATCCGGGCGAGCTCCGAGTCACGATTCCAGGCCGCGCATCCCTCTCGCTCGGCCACGTCGAGCAGCCGCCGGGCCTCCGCGTCGGCCACGCGCGCGAGGGCCTTGTCCTTCTTGCCCGCGACCGCCTCGAGGGCTCCCCACGCCTGACGGCGCACGGGGTCGCCGGGCGCGCGCTCCTTGGGGCCCAGGGCGCAGCGCACGAACTGCTCCGGCTCGAGAAGACCGAGCAGCAGACGCTGGCCGGGGTCGAGCACCTCCCGGGCGAGGGTGTCGTACACCGCGAGGGAGCGCACGAACTCGTTGCGCGACTCCTCGCCGAGCCGGTTCGCGCGGCTCGTGTTGCGCCAGGTGAGGTCCTGGAACTCGCCGCCGTCCAGGTTCTCCTGGCGGAAGCTCTCGAAGGCCACCCGCTGGATCTGCAGCAGGGAGTGGCGGTGCTCCAGGTAGCGATCCCGGTCCGCGGCCATCCGCTCCGCGATGCCGGCGAGGGCCTCCGTCTGCTCGTCGTCGAGCCGGGCCAGGGCCTGGAAGGACCGCAGCCGGGCCTCGGAGGCGACGACCTCGAGATCGACGGCCGGGGATTCTGCCGATACCCCGAAGACCAGGGGTAGGATCAGGAGTGCCTGCATGATGGGATCCTCGTTAGACCCTTGGGTTGCCGTACCGCGACGATAAACCCATCGGCAGGGCAGCAGTTGCATGAGGAGCGGTTTTTCGCCGCCTCACGGCCCGGGGGCGCGGGAGGGCCTTCCGAGGGCCCGCGAGAGCAGCGCGGCCGCCTTCAGCCCCGCGAGCAGGAGGAGGCTCCCGAACCACCCCGAAACGGGCAGCAGGACCACCCCCGCGAGGAGCGCACCGGGCGCGGCCGCGGCCAGGTCGAGGGCCCAGGCCCAGCCCAGCCCCCGGGTCGCGGCCGCCGAGCCGACCGGCGCCCCCGTGGCGACGCCGAGGAGGAGAGCGCACGCCGCGGCGCTCGCGGTCGAGGGAAGGAGCGCCAGGGGGAGGAGCCCGACGAGGGCGAGGACGACGATCATGGCGAGGTCGGCGCGGGCTCCCGCGAGACGGGCGTGGCCCCGGCTCCCCCCGGCGAAGCCCAGGAGGAAGGTCGCCGCGATCCACCCGAGGTCGGCGTAGAGCAGACCGGTCTCGGCCTGGTAGCCCTCGAGGACCAGGAGGAGACCCACGGTGCCGGCCAGGCTGCTCGTGGTCAGCCCGAAAGCCGCGGCGGTCGTTCCCCGAGGCCCGCCGAGCGCGGCGAGGCGAGAGCCCAGCAGGAGCAGGAGCAGGGCGAGGACGGCGAGGCCCCCGGTGCCCGGCACGGCGACCGCCTCGAGCCAGCCGGGCCGTCCGCCGCGGGCGTGCTCCTCGGCGAGGAGCGCGCTCAGGGCGGTGGCCCGCGGCCGGAGGTCGGTGTGGCGCGGTCCGGGGGCGAAGGGTGGCCAGCCCCCGGGGTCCACGGAATCCGTGGTCAGGAGCAGCTCGAGGGGATCGAGCGCCTCGGCTCCGGGGCGCAGCGCACGGTTCCACGACTCGAGAGTGGCGGGCAGCAGGAGGTCGCGCCACGCCGCCTCGAGAGGGAAGGGAGCCGGGAGAGCGCGCCGTTGCGCCTCGGCGGCGAGGCGGGGCGCCTCGAGGATCCAGGTGGTCGGAGGCCGCGCGCCGAGCAGCGTGCCGTCGGAGAGCAGGAGCGGCTCGACTCCCACCTCCGCGATCCCCGCGGCCACGAGAGCGGCCCGTCGCATGCCCAGCGAGCCGTTGACCCCGTCGACGCCTCCGAGCCGCAGGCCGAGGAAACCGCCCTCTTCGAGGCGTTCCCTCGCGAGCTCGAGCCCTTCCACGCTGACCGACCGGGATGCCTCCGCGCGGATCGGATCGACGTCGCCGAGCCAGACGATCGCGTAGGGCTCGGGAGCGGAGCGCAGCCACCGGCGCAGGCCCCCGCTCCGCGCGTGAACCCGCGGATCGGCGAGGGCCGCGGCGAGTCGAGGTCCGGCGGACTCCTCCAGGCGCGGGAGGAGCGCGGGATCCCCCAGGAGCAGGTCCACCGCGGCGGGCTCGTGCTCGAGCACCGCGGGCAGGAAGTCCGGATCCCCCACCATGAGGACGCGCGCCCCCGGAGGCGCCTGCAGGAGCAGGGCCGCGAGAGCCCGCCGGCCCGCCCGGGGCGTCTCGCCCTCCAGGAGCCAGGCGTCCCGCCCGTCCCGGGAGAGCCACTGCTCGCCGCCGCGGGTGACGACCTCGATCCGCCCGTGCCGGGTGTCGAGCGCCTCGCCGGAGGGAAGCAGGGCGATCACCGCGGGCAGGGCGAGCAGCACGCCCGCGAGGGCGGCGCCGAGGGCTTCGAGGCCGACGAGGGAGGGAGCGCGGGCTCCGCCGCGGGCCAGGCGCGCGAACAGCCACCCCGCCGCGACCGCGGTCGGTCCGTTCCACAGGAAGGCCTGGAGCGCGAACAGCAGGGCACCCTGACGCTCGCCGGGGAGGGTTCCCGCGAGCCCCTCGGCCCCGCGCCAGGCCAGGACGCCCCCCACCAGGCCCAGGGCGAGGACGGCGAGCCCCGGGAGCAGAAGCCAGACCTCCCCGCGGCGAGGCCACCGGGCCAGCACGGCCCCCACCGCCCCGGCCACGAGCCAGGAGGCGAGCAGGGCCCCGAGGACCAGCTCGTCCCCCCCCGCCCGGACGAGGGCTTCGCGGAAGAGCACGATCTGGGCGGCGAGCCCGATCGCGCCGAAGAGGAAGGCGAGGAGAGGCACGAGCCAGATCATACGAGCGCCCGGAGCGATCCCCGCCATCGGGGCTCCCGGGGATCCTTCGGGGGGCCGGCGCGGGCGAGGAGCCGCCTCTCCGGCCTCGGGGGGCGTGCTCGCCGGATCTCGTCCCGCTCCGGGAATTGACTCCAGCCAGGCATCTGATATATCAGATATCAGAGAGAACGAGGAGTCCCATGGCCGAGCCCACGATCATCGCCCGATCCCTGCGCGAGCAGGTCTACGACCACCTGAAGGAGCGGATGAACGAGGGCCGGCTCGTGCCCGGCGTCTACCTCGACCTGAACGCGATCGCCGCGGAGATCGGGATCAGCCGCACCCCGCTGCGGGACGCCCTCCTCCAGCTCGCGTCGGAGGGCTTCGTCGAGATCCTCCCCCGCCGGGGGGTGCGGGTGGTCGAGCTCACCATCGAGCGGATCCGCGACGTGTACGAGCTCCTCGGAGCCCTCGAGGCCACCGCCCTGCGCGGCGGCGCGGACCGGATCACGCCGGAGCTCGTCGCGCGGATGGAGCATCTGAACGAAGAGATGAACCGGGCCCTCGAGGGGAACGACTTCGAGCGGTTCTACGCCGCCAACCTCGAGTTCCACGACTGCTACCTGGACCTCTCCGAGAACGACGAGCTCCGGCGCACCGTCCACACCCTGAAGCAGCGCCTGTACGACTTCCCCCGCAACAAGGGGTTCATCAAGGAGTGGGAGGTGGCGTCGACCGGCGAGCACGCGCGGATCGTGGAGCTCATCGGCGCGGGAGACGTCGAGGGGGCCGCGGACTTCGTGCGGGACGTGCACTGGTCCTTCGTGGTGCAGGAGCCGTTCATCCGCAAGTACCACCTCCGGAGGTCCGGTGAGGCCGACGTGGAGTGATCCGATGGAGAGCGGGCTCGTCTTCGACATCGCTAAGTTCTCGGTCCACGACGGACCGGGCATCCGCACCACCGTGTTCCTGCAGGGCTGCTCGCTGTCGTGCTGGTGGTGCCACAATCCGGAGAGCCAGAGCCGCACTCCCCTCCTCCACTACCAGGCCGACCGGTGCATCGGCTGCGAGACCTGCGTCGAGACGTGCCCGGAGGAAGCCCTTTCGCTCACCCCCCGGGGAATCCGGACGATCGACGCGCGCTGCCGGCGGTGCGGCGAGTGCGCCAACGCCTGCCCCACCACCTCCCGCGAGCTCGTGGGGCGGACGATGTCCGTGGCCGAGGTGATGGAGGATGTGGAGAAGGACCGGCTCTTCTACGACGAATCCGGCGGCGGGGTCACCATCTCCGGGGGCGAGCCCCTGCAGCAGCCGGAATTCCTGCTGGGCCTCCTGCGAGCGTGCGGGGAACGCGGCATCCACCGCGCGGTCGACACGCACGGGCTGGCGAGCGAGGAGACCTTGCTGCGCGTGGCGGAGGAGACGGACCTCTTCCTCTACGACGTCAAGATGATGGACGCGGACCGGCACCGCGAGACCACCGGATACCGCAACGAGCGGATCCTCGCCAACCTCGGGAGGCTCGTCGCCACGCGGGCCGCGATCCACGTGCGGGTCCCGCTCATCCCCGGCGTCAACGACGACGACGAGAACGTCGACCGGACGGGGGCCTTCCTGCGCGAGCTCGGCGGCATCCGGACCATCGGGCTCCTGCCCTACCACCGCCCCGCGAAGGACAAGCATGAACGGTTCGGTCTGCCCTGGCGGTTGAACCACGTCGAGGAGATCCCCGAGGGACGCGTCCGCGAGATCTCCGCGCGCTTCGAGGAATACGGCCTGCGGGTCGAGATCGGAGACTGAGGCACATGAACGAACGAGTCGCACGCCTGCGCGAGCAGAGCTTCCGGGCCGAGCCCACGCTGTCGACGGAGAGGGCGGAGCTCCTCACGCGCTTCTACCGCGAGAACGAGGGGAAGCACCCCGTTCCCGTCCTCCGCGCCCTCTCGTTCCGGTACCTGTGCGAGCACAAGACGATCTGGATCGGCGACGACGAGCTGATCGTCGGCGAGCGCGGTCCCGCCCCCAAGGCGGTGCCCACCTTTCCCGAGCTCACCTGTCACACCGCCGAGGACCTTCGCGTCCTCGACGGACGCGAGAAGACGCGCTACCGCACGAGCCCGGCCGCGATCGAGACCTACGAGCGCGAGATCATCCCCTACTGGAGCGGCCGCACGATGCGGGACCGCGTCTTCGCGCACGTTCCCGAGCAGTGGAGAGACGCCTACGAGGCCGGGATCTTCACCGAGTTCATGGAGCAGCGAGCCCCGGGCCACACCGCGCTCGACGGGGAGATCTACCGGAAGGGGATGCGCGACTACCAGGCAGAGATCGCGGCCCGGATCGAGGAGCTGGACTACCTCGAGGATCCCGACGCCGCGCGGAAGGCGGAGCAGCTCGAGGCGATGTCGATCGCCTGCGAGGCCGCGATCGTCTTCGCGGAACGCCACGCGGCCCTCGCCGAGGAGATGGCCTCCTCCACGCGTGATCCCGAGCGGCGGGACGAGCTCGAGCGCATCGCTTCGGTCTGCCGCCACGTCCCCGCGCACGCTCCGCGCGACTTCCAGGAGGCGATCCAGACGTACTGGTTCGCGCACCTGGGCACGATCACCGAGTTGAACGGCTGGGATGCGATGAACCCCGGGCACCTGGATCGGCACCTGCTGCCCTTCTACGAGCGGGACGTGGAGAGAGGGGTTTTGGATCGGGAAGGCGCGAAGGAGCTGCTCCATTGCCTGTGGATCAAGTTCAACAACCACCCGGCGCCGCCCAAGGTCGGGGTCACCGCACAGGAGAGCGGAACCTACAACGACTTCACGAACATCAACCTCGGGGGCGTGGCGCGCGACGGAGCGGACGCCGTGAACGAGCTCTCGTACCTGCTCCTCGAGGTTGTGGACGAGATCCACCTCCTGCAGCCCCAGGCGAACGTCCAGATCAGCGCCCGGACGCCGGACCGGTTCCTGAAGGAGGCGTGCCGCGTCATCCGCAAGGGCTACGGATATCCCGCGGTCTTCAACGCCGACGCGGTGATCGCCGAGCAGGTCCGGGCGGGCAAGAGCGTCGAGGACGCGCGAGACGGGGGGACCAGCGGCTGCATCGAAACCGGCTGCTTCGGCAAGGAGGCGTACCTGCTGACCGGCTATCTCAACGTGCCGAAGATCCTCGAGATCACCCTGAACGACGGCGTCGATCCCGCCTCGGGTAAGCGCGTCGGCCCGCCGACCGGCGATCCCCGCGAGCTCGCGACCTTCGACGAGCTGTACGCGGCCTTCGAGCGCCAGCTCGCCCACTTCGTCGACGTCAAGGTCGAGGTCAACCAGTACATCGAATCGGTCTTCGCGCGGTACTTCCCCGCCCCCTTCCTCTCGGTGGTCATCCAGGACTGCATCGCGCGGGGACGGGACTACTATGACGGCGGGCCGCGGTACAACACGACCTACATCCAGTGCTGCGGCATCGGCACGATCACGGACGGCCTGTCCGCCATCCGCAAGCACGTCTTCGAGGACGGGAGCGTGACGATGCCCCACCTGCTCGACGGTCTCCGCGCGGACTTCGAGGGGGACGAGGCCCTGCGCCAGAAGCTGCTCAACCGGACCCCCAAGTTCGGCAACGACCTCGACGAGGCGGACTCCCTGATGCAGCGGGTCTACGAGTCCCTGTTCCGGACCATCGACGGGCGCCCGAACACGAAGGGGGGCCGCTACCACCTGAACATGCTCTCCACGACCTGCCACGTGTACTTCGGCACGAAGGTGGGCGCCCTGCCGGACGGGCGGCGAGCGGGCTTCCCGATCTCCGACGGCACCTCGCCCGCCCACGGAGCGGATCGCCGGGGGCCCACCGCCGTCTGCAAGTCCCTCGGCAAGATGGACCAGGTCCTCTCCGGCGGCACCCTGCTGAACCAGCGCTTCCTGCCCGAGCTCCTCGAGGGGGAAGCGGGCATCGACAAGCTCGGCGGTCTGGTGCGAACGTATTTCCGCCTCGGTGGCCACCACATCCAGTTCAACGTGGTCGGGACCCCCACCCTCCGGGCCGCTCAGGAGCGCCCCGACGAGCACCGCGACCTGCTCGTCCGCGTCGCCGGCTACAGCGACTACTTCGTCGACATGGGCCGGGATCTGCAGGAGGAGGTGATCGCGCGAACGGCCCAGGAGTCCTTCCGGGGATGAGATTCGGAGGTGAAGGCACGGTAAACGGGCTCCGACGCTCCCGCGATGGGAGATTCCCGCCTATGAGTATTCCTTCGCCCGCTGGAAAACCGACGTATCGAGCGGACCCCCGTCCCGGCCGGCAACGCCGTGTAGAATCACTGCCCGGGTGCCGGTGGGCCTTCGGTCGAAGGCCCGGACCCCCCGAGAGCAGGACACATGCCTGAACGATTCTCTCCCCTCGGAGCCGCCGCTCTCCTCTCGACGCTGCTCCTCACCGCCTCCGCCTCCGCCCAGACGAGCCGGGCGTTGATCCTCGAGAACGACATCGTGTTCCCGCTGGGGCCCGTCAAGTCGACCGACGGCGTGCGGGTTGCTGACAACGGCGAGTGGCTCGTCTTCGTCGAGATGCAGCAGGGATCGGATCCCTACGACCTGGTCCTGCTCCGCAACGGCATCCCCACGCTGCAGGGCGGGAACCTCCTGGGTGTCCCGGAGGGCGCCCAGATCGACGACTTCGGCCCTTTCGCGATGGACTTGGCCGGCAACCTGTCCATGGTGCTGGAGTTCATGGGCTACAGCGCCACCACGAACTCCGGTATCTACTTCGGCGCCAACCTGCTCATCCAGGAGTCGTGGCCGAGCCTGGCCCCCCAGCTCACGCCGGGCTCCCAGTGGAAGACGTTCTCGTGCCTCCGCTCGAACGACGCTCGACAGATCCTCTGCCTGGGTGCGGTCGACGACCCGAACATCCCCTCCACCACGGATCATGTGATCGTGCGGATCCAGGTGGACGAGGACGGGAATCTGGCCTCGGAGGAATGTCTGGCCAAGGAAGGAGACCTCCTCCCGGACGGGAGCTACTCGATCTCCAGGTTCTCGACGACGCCCCGATTCATGGCCTTCAACGGTCGAGGAGACGTCATCACCTTCGTCGACACGGATGCTCCGTACGACGTGGATGGGTCGATCTACTTCATCGCGGACGGCGAGATGATCGAGATCGCTCAGGAGGGCGACCCCTCACCCGTTCCCGGCCGGCCGTGGGAGGTGTTCAGCTACGTCGCCGTCGACCTGAACGACTACGGAGACTACGTGCTCATGGGGGACATCGCCGGTGACAGCGCCACTGCCGCCTTGATCGTCAGGAACGACGAGAAGTTCGTGCAGGAAGGGGATCCGATCCCCGCCATCGGAGACTTCCCGATCCAGAGCTTCTACAGGGCTCCCCTGTTCATCTCGAATGGCGGTGACGTCGTCTGGTTCTGCCAGGTCGAGAGGGCCGCGCCCACCGAGAACCAGGCGCTCTTCCAGAACGACGAGATTGTCGCTCGAAGAGGCATCACGCGGATCGAGGGGGAGTTCATCAGGAAGTTCGAGTCCAACGAGACGGCGTTCCACGTCTCCCCGAACGGCCGGTTTCTGATCTACCAGGCCGAGCTGCTCGACTGGAGGGAAGGCGCCTTCATGATCGACCTCGGCTGCGTCGTGCCGATGCCGGGGTGCCGGGAGAACGAGGGGAAGCTCACCCGCGTCGGGGGCCTCCCCTTCGCAGGAGAGACGATCGAGTTCGCGATGAGCGAGGGCCAGGCCATCGGGGTCCTGCCGATCTTCCTGCTGTCCACTCATCCGGCCGCGACCTGGCCTCCCTGCGGCATCCCGTTCGACACGGGGGAGCTCCTGATCGACTTCTCGCCCCAGAACGGGAATCCCGCGCACTTCTCGATCGGCCCTCCCTGGGGCGGGGCCCCGGTCTCCCACCACCTGGCGTTGCCGGACGACGCGTTCCTCATCGGAGCCACCCTCTACATGCAGGGCCTTTTCTGGGACGTCGGGGATCAGGTTCCCGAGGTCGACTTCCGCTTGACCAACGGCATGATGATCACCATCGCCTCGCGCTGACGCTGCTCGGCGGAAAGCACGTGGAGTCTCGCTACAGAAACCCCCACCCGATGGCCTCCGCCGCCCGGCCCGGAATCGCGCGAGCGGCGGGTTCCCTGGCGTTCACGCTGCTGCTCGCGGGCCCGCTCGCCGCTCAGATCCCTCGCACTCTCGTCATCGAGGGCGAGGGGATCTTCGGTCACGGCAACGTCGACTCGGTCGACAGCATCCGGATCAACGACGTCGGCGACTGGTTCGTGCACGTCGAGCTGGACGTCGGCTCGAACGCCACCCGGCAGCTGATCCTGCGCAACGGGATCCCCATGCTGCAGGGAGGCGACGCCCTGGCGGATCCCGAGGGGGCCCGGATCGGCGCCTTCGAGCAGTACAGCGTGAACCAGCACGGCGAGTTTCTCTTCGCGCTGGACCTCCTCGACTGGGACAACGGCTCCGACAAAGGGGTCTGCTACAACACCGACCTGATCGTCCAGGAGTCGATGATCTCCTCCGCCCCCGAGCTCACGCCGGGCACGCCGTGGATTAGCTTCTTCAACGTCCGGCTGAACGACCGGAACCAGGTGCTCTGCCACGGCACGGTGAACGATCCCAACATCCCGACCGGCGGGGATCAGGTCTTCGCGCTGTTCGAGGTGACCGAGGCGGGAGAGGTGCTCTCCGAATCCGTGATCTTCAAGGAGGGCGATGCCCTGCCCGACCAATCGACGGTCCAGCTCTTCGGCACGCAACCCCGCGCCGTCGACTTCAACAACGACGGGGACTTCATCTGCTTCGTCGACTCCACTGCCGGGAGCTCGGTCGACGGCAGCATCCAGATGACCGTCGGCGGCGTCCCGACGATACTCGCCCAGGAGGGGCACCCGTCTCCGATCCAGGACCGCAACTGGACGTCCCTGCTCAATCCGGGCGTGGCACTGAACGACCACGGCGAGTACGTCTTCCTGGGGACGATGGACGGAGACTCGACGACCGACAAGATGCTGGTCAAGAATGGGGAGAAGTTCGCCCAGGAGGGCGATGTTCTGTCGGCTCTTCCCCCCTGGCAAATCCTCAGCTTCCACAATGCGCCGGTGTTCCTCTCGAACGCCGGCGACGTCTTCTGGTTCTGTCAGATCAACCACGCCGACCGCGAGCAGGACACGGCGATCCTGAAGAACGACGAGATCATCGTTCGCGAGGGCATCACCTTCATCGACGGTCACTACGTCGACATTCTGTGGTTGTTCGGAGAGTCGTTCTCCATCTCCCCCAACGGCCGCTACCTGGTCTTCCGGGCCAGGCTGGACGACGATCGCGACGGCGCATTCCTGATCGACTTCGGGGCCGTGCTTCCGATGTCGGAGTGCACCGGCAACGAAGGGACGCTCGACCACGTCGCGGGCTCGCCCTTTCTCGGGGAGACGCTCGAGTTCCGGATGGGCGGCGGCCAAGCCATCGGGGTCCTCCCCGTGTTCATGCTGTCGACCGATCCGGTCGTCGGCTGGCCTCCGTGCGGTTTGCCGATCGCGGCGGGCGAGCTCCTGATCGACTTCTCGGCCGCGAACGGCAACCCCGCGTACTTCGACGTCGGGTATCCCTGGGGTGGCACCCCCCTCACGTACCACGTGGAGATCCCCGACGAGCCCCACCTCGCGGGAGCCACGATCTTCGCCCAGGGCCTCTTCTGGGACGTGGGCAACCAGGCCCCGGAACCCGACTTCCGGCTGACCGGGGGGCTGTGGTTCGAGATCCTCGCCCTCTGAGGCCCGAGACGGGCCCCCGGCCCTCCCCTGGGAATCCCCCGCCACCCGCCTGCCCGATTCGGGGTACACTTCGTAAAGTCTGGATTATGCCGCTCCGAGCGATGATTTCTGATGGTGGAAACCGCGGCTCGGCCCTAAACAAGGTGGGAGGGGTTTTACCTCACCGGCGGCGAGTGTCGCCCTCCGATCCTGAGAGCCGAATCATGCCTTCCCGATCGTGGAGAGCCGTGGGCGCGGGACTGGCCGCGCTGATCTTCTCCGCGACCGGTGTCGCCTCGGCTCAGACCGTCCAGACCCTGGTCGAGCAGGGAACCGAAATCTTCGGAATCGGTACGGTCACGAAGGTCAACAGCTACCGGGTCGGCGATAATGGGGACTGGTACGCCCTGGTCGAGACGGACGCTCCGATAACCGAGAACTTCGTTATCCTCCGCAACGGAATCCCGATGTTGCAGGAGGGGGACACGCTCCCCGAACCGTCGGGATCGGAAGTGAGGAAGTTCGAGCGAATCTCCGCCAACTCCAACGGCGGCCTCGGCCTGTTGCTCCTCCTGCGTGGTGTCCCGACCTCCAGCGACGCCGTGGTCGTCTACAACACCCACCTCCTCGGGCAGGAGGGAGAGCTCTGCGAGGCTCCCGAGTTCGCTCTCGGGACGACGTGGCGCAGCTTCAAGGGCGTCTCGATCAACGACTCGAACACCGTCCTCTGCGTGGGCAACGTCGACGATCCGACGATCGCCTCGACGCTCGATCCCTGCGCCGTCCGGTTCATCACGGATGAGAACGGTGAGATCGTCTCGCAGAATGCCGTGTTGAAGGAAGGCGACTACCTCCCCGACACCGGTCGGCTCGTCAAGGGATTCGGTACGACATCGTTCACTGTCGACATCAACTCCGAGGGAGACTACCTCATCTACCTCCTCTCGAACGACGCGACGGGCAGAGACGAAAACGTGTACCTCTCCCTCGACGGAGCGCTCACGAGTGTCGCGCAGGAAGGTACCCCGGCCCCGGTCGCGGGAAGGATCTGGGACTCCTTCACCAACGTCCGCATCGACATGAACAACCGGGGCGAGTACGTCCTCGGGGCCAAGCTCGAAGGTTCTCAGGACAACCAGTTGCTCGTCAAGAACGGCGAGAAGTTCCGGCAGGTGGGGGACAACATCCAGGCCCTGCCCCAGTACCAGATCGAGGACTTCGTCCAGACGCCCGTGATGATCTCCGACATGGGTCAGGTGTTCTGGACCTGCGTGACGACGGCTCCCGACGTCCACTGGGATCAAGGCATCTTCATGGGCGAGACGATGCTGGTTCAGGAGGGAGCCACGTTGATCAACGGGCTGACGATCCACCGACTCTACCAGACGCGCAACGCGTTCTTCGTCTCCCCCAGCGGGAGGTTCCTGGCGTTCCAGGCGATCCTGCCCGACGGTGACCACGGCGCCTACCTGATGGACCTGGGGCTGGTGAGGCCCATGGAGAGCTGCACCGACAACGAGGGCGATCTGACGTTCGTGTCGGGCTTCGCCATGCTCGACAACCAGATCAAGCTGGAGATGGCCGGGGGGCAGGCGACCGGCGTCCTGCCGATCCTGTTCCTGTCCAGCACCCCGGTGCCGGGGTGGCCGCCGTGCGGGATCCCCGGTCAGGCCGGAGAGCTCCTGATCGACATCTTTCCCCAGTCGGGCAATCTGCTCCAGTTCGTGACCGGTCCGCCGTGGGGCGGCTCCCCGATCCCCTTCTACCTGAACATCCCGGACGACGACGTGCTCATCGGGGTCGAGGCGTACGCCCAGGGACTCTTCTGGGACGTCGGGGACGCGTTCCCCGAGGAGAACCTGCGGCTGACGGGCGGCGTGGAGATCGTGATCGCGCCGGACTGATCACCGGCTCATAGCGCCCGTCGCAGGATGCCGGCCAGCTGCTCGTCGGTCAGCGAGATCGGGTTGTAGCGCATGCTCGAGCCCCGCGCTCCCGCCACGATCTCCGCGACGTGCTCCTCCCCCACTCCGAGGTCGCCCAGGCGAGGGATCTGGAGCTCTCGTCGGATCTCCCGCAGCCGATCGAGCCCCGCGCGGGCCGCGGTCTCGACGTTCCCGAAGCGCTCCGCGGTCAGGGCCTCGGCCACGTCCGAGAACCGGGTCCAGACCCGCTCGCCCGCCTCCGTGCCCTGAGACGCCTCGAGGTTCGCCTCCACCACCTCCACCAGGAGCGCCCCGCAGCAGACGCCGTGGCCGATCGGGTGGAGGGCTCCCAGGGGGGAAGCGAAGCCGTGGACCGCGCCCAGCCCCGCGTTCGCGAGGCAGATCCCTCCCAGAAGGCTCGTCAGGGCCATGCCCTCGCGGGCTCTCGCGTTCTCAGGGTCCTTCACCAGCCGGACGAGGTGGCGGCCGGCGGATCGGATCCCGCGCAGGGCGTGGGGATCCGTGAGGGGCGAGGCGTTGCGCGAGAGGTAGGGCTCCAGGACCTGGGCCAGGGCGTCCATGCCGCAGGCGGCGAGGATCTCGCGCGGCACGGTGGCGAGCAGGTCGGGATCCACCAGAGCCACGTCGGGAAGCAGCCAGGGCGAGCGGATGCTCTTCTTGTAGCCCGGGCCGCTGACGACCGCGTTCTTGGTCGCCTCGCTCCCCGTTCCCGCGGTCGTGGGGATCGCGATCAGCGGCGCGGGACGGCGCTCGATCGTGAAGCCCTTCCCCACCCCTTCGAGATAGTCCTCGAGCGAGCCCGGGTTCGTGAGCATCCCCGCCGCCGCCTTGCCGCAGTCGAGCGCGGCGCCCCCGCCTGCGGCGATCACGTGATCGCACGAGGCCTCGCGGGCGGCGTGGGTCGCCCGATCGACGTCCTCGACGGTCGGCTCGCCCGGGCAGCGCGAGACCGAGGCCACCGGGACCATCTCGGTCACCGCGTCGACGAGCCCGCTCTCGTCGGCCGATCGGGCTCCGACCACGAGCAGGGCCCGTTCGCCGAGCGGCCTCGCGAGCTCCCCGAGCCGCCGGCGCGCGCCGGAGCCGAAGACGATGCGCCCCGCGGTGAGGAACTCGAACTCCATCCCGGAGCTCCTCAGAACGCCGCGTCGGCGGGGAAGAGGCTCGCGTGCTTCACCCCCTCGCGCTTCCGGGCCATCCAGTCGGCCACCGTCTCCCGCCAGGTCAGGTAGTGCCCGGTCTGCTGGTGGGCCCGGAAGTCCTCCTCGGAGCGGTAGACCTCGTAGAGGAAGAACCGGCCCGGATCGTCGTGCGCCCGGAGCACGTCGAAGCGGACGTTCCCGGGCTCCTGCCGGGTGCCCAGGTGATTCGCCTCGGTGGCGCGGACGAACTCCTCCTCGTGGCCGGGGACGACGTGGACCGTGACACAGACGACGTACATGGAAGCCTCCTCGTTCGAGCCGCCCCGAGGATACGTCATCGGAACGAATCCTCAACGCCGCGGGAGGGGCACGATCCCGAGGCCCTCCACGGGGGCATTCCCAGCCGCTCTCGACGCCTGCGGTCCCCTCCACTTACGGAAAGACCGTGCGTGCCGTAGGCTCAGGATCTCCGCCATCGCATCGCCATCGTCGTCACGCATCCAGAAGATGGACATGCCTGGTTCTGATCGGTGTGCTCTGCGCGCACTGTTCCCTCGCCCTCGCGTCGGCAACGTCCCCGTCACAGGATCCGCGCTCCTGGACGTGGAGCGAGGAGGCGTGGCTCACCGCGGACGAGGGGTATTGGGCGGCGGATTTCGGCTTGGCCGTTTCTCTCTCGGGCGACACCGTGCTGATCGGAGCACCGAGCACCAACGACAATAGCGGCTGCGCCTACGTCCTCGTGCGCGACGGCTCGAGCTGGTCCCAGCAGGCCGTGCTCGTCCCGAGCGTTCCCCTCCCCGAGGAGTGGTTCGGCCTTTCCGTCTCCCTGGACGGGGAACGGGCCCTGATCGGCGCGTCGGGTTTCGTCTTCACGACCCTCCCCGGTGCGGTCTACGTGTTCGAACGCACGGGCACGACCTGGAGCGAGCAAGCCAGGCTCACGCCCTCCGACGCCACTCCGAGCATGCGGTTCGGTGACGCGGTCTCGCTCGATGGGGACCTGGCCCTCGTGGGAGCCCCGTGGAAGGACACCGTCCTCGTGTCGGACGGAGCCGTCTACGTGTTTGCGCGATCGGGTTCGAGTTGGGTCGAGCAGGCGAAGCTGACCGCGAGCGCCGGAAACTCCAACCTCCTCGGCGCGGCGGTGAGCCTCTCGGGTGACCATGCCCTGGTGGGTGCACCGGGAAGTCGTCCTCCCTTCGGCGGGGGCGCGGCTTACGTGTTCTCGCGCCAGGGCACGAGCTAGTCGGAACAGGTCACGCTCACCCCATACGGCGGGGACGGATTCGGCGTTTCCGTGTCCCTGTCCGGTGATCGGGCGCTCGTCGGTGCCGTGGGCGACCACACCGGCGCGGAGGACGCAGGTGCGGCCTACGTGTACCTGCGCTCCGACACGAGCTGGAGCGAGGAGGCCAAGCTCATGGCGAGGGATCCCGAGCCCTACGACCGGCTCGGCTGCGCCGTAAGCCTGTCCGACGGCGTGGCCCTGCTGGGAGCCAGAGGGCTGGACGACTGGTGGATATCGGATGTGGGAGGGGCCTATGTCTTCCACCGAGAAGGCACCTCCTGGACCCAGGAAGCGAAGCTGGAGCCGAGCCAGGCGTCGGCGGGCGACCTCTGCGGCACGTCCGTCGCTCTGGATGGCGACACGGCGGTGATCGGAGCCCCGAGGGATTTCGAGCTCGACGTTCGCCGGGGCTCGGTTCACGTCTTCGTCCGCACCCCCGTCGCTTCGGCCACCTTCCGCAACGACTCCGGCGGTACGAACCGACCCGGCTTTTGGGCCGCGAGACCGGTCCTGGGCGAGGACTGGATCGCGTGGGTGGACAACCGGGGCACGGGCAACTTCCTGGCGGGAATCCTGGGCTATGCGAATCCGCTGGAGCTGTACCTCCCCCGCACGGGAGACTACCTGCTGATCGACCCCTTGGCTCCGCACGGCGAGCTCCTGGGGCTTTCGCCGGCCTACGGCTACGGAATCGTGATGTTCACCGCGTCGATCCCCGACGACCCCACCCTGGCCGGCTTCGTTCTCTCGACGCAGGGCGCAGGCCTCGGCGGGGCTGGAGGGACGACCCTCCACAACGCCTACGACTTGCTCCTCGGCCCTGAATGAGCGCGGGCGAGCCTCCTCGACCACGTGTGGGCGCCGCCCTTTCCGGGGAGTCTTTCCCCGACGATCCCCATTTCAGGGATTGTCCCAGAGGCTAGAATGCGCGGCTCGATTCCAGGCGAGGATCCCCGTCCGGACCCCTCCTCGCGAGGCCCGCCTGCGAGACATCCCGGAGTACCTCTCATGTCGCGACTCATCGAATGCGTCCCCAACTTCAGCGAGGGGAACGACCTATCCATCATCAAGCAGATCACGGACGAGGTGGAGACCGTCGAGGGCGTGAGGCTGCTCGACGTCGATCCCGGAAAGGCCACGAACCGGACGGTGGTGACCTTCGTCGGCGAGCCGGAGCCCGTGATCGAGGCCGCGGTGCGAGCCGCTCGCAGGGCCGCCGAGCTGATCGACATGACGAAGCACACCGGTGCCCACCCCCGCTTCGGGGCCATGGACGTGTGCCCGCTGGTTCCCGTGGCCGGAGTCACCAAGGAGGAGACCGTCGAGTACGCCCACCAGCTCGGCGAGCGGCTCGGCGAGGAGCTCGGCATCACCGGCTACTTCTACGAGCACGCCGCCAAGAGCCCCGAGCGTCGGAACCTCGCCGTGGTACGAGCGGGCGAATACGAGGGGCTGCCCGAGAAGCTCGCGGATCCGGAATGGAAGCCCGATTTCGGCCCCGCCACGTTCAATCCCCGCTACGGAGCCACCGCGGTGAGCTGCCGCGACTTCCTCGTGGCCTACAACGTCAACCTGAACACCACCTCGACGCGGCGGGCCAACGCGATCGCGTTCGACGTGCGCGAGAGGGGCCGCGTCAAGCGCGAGGGCGATTCGCTCACCGGACCGATCGTCAAGGACGAGAACGGGAACAAGGTCTGGATCCCCGGGGCGTTGAAGTCCGTCAAGGGCATCGGGTGGTTCATCGAGGAGTACGGCATCGCCCAGATCTCCCTGAACCTGACGAACATCTCGATCACCCCGGTGCACGTGGCCTTCGACGAGGTCTGCAAGCGGGCCGAGGCCCGCGGGGTGCGGGTCACGGGATCCGAGCTCGTCGGCCTGATCCCCCTGCAGGCCGTGCTCGATGCCGGCCGGTTCTTCCTGCGCAAGCAGAAGCGCTCGACCGGGGTGTCCGACCGCGAGCTCATCAAGATCGCGGTCAAGTCGATGGGGCTCGACGAGCTGACCCCGTTCGATCCGAACGAGAAGATCATCGAGTACGCGATCGCGGACAAGACGAAGAAGCGGCTCGTCGACCTCTCCGTGCGCGAGTTCGTCGAGGAGACCGCCTCGGAGTCGGTCGCGCCGGGCGGCGGCTCGGTGGCGGCGGCCCTGGGAGCGCTGGGAGCGTCGCTGGGGACGATGGTCGCGAACCTCTCCTCCCACAAGCGCGGCTGGGACGAGCGCTGGGAGGAGTTCTCCGACCAGGCCGAGAAGGGCAAGGCCTGCCACGACGAGCTGATCGCCCTCATCGACATGGACACCGACGCCTTCAACCAGATCATGGCCGCCTTCGGGCTGCCCAAGAGCTCCGACGAGGAGAAGGCCGCCCGCCACGCCGCCATCCAGGCCGCGACCAAGGGCGCGATCGACGTCCCCTTCCGCACGATGGAGGTCGCGCTCGCCTCGATGGAGGTCATCAAGGCCATGGCGGTGGGAGGCCTCGCGGCCTCCGCGTCCGACGTGGGAGTCGGGGCGCTGTGCGCGCGGTCCGCGGTGATGGGCGCCTACCTGAACGTGCTCATCAATACGAAGGACCTCGAGGACAAGGCCGCGGTCGAGGACTACGTGACGCGGGGCCTGGAAATCCAGGAGCAGGCGATCGTGCTCGAAGGCGAGATCCTCGCGGCCGTTACGGAGAACATGTGACCCCGCGGCGACCGCTGGCCAGGAACGGGACCGGAGAATAGAATCCCCCTCCATTTGCCCTCAGGGAGACCAACTCATGGCGCACAAGGACTTCATCACCCTGCACGACTGGACCCCCGCGGAGATCCACGAGCTGTTCGAGCTGTCCGCGAAGGTCAAGGCGAACAAGGACGCGTACCGGCAGACCTGCGCGGGCAAGCCCCTGGCCCTCTACTTCGAGAAGTCCTCCACGCGCACGCGCGTGTCCTTCGAGGTGGGGATCTTCGAGCTGGGCGGCACCGGGCTCTTCCTCGGTCCCAAGGACCTGCAGATCGGGCGGGGCGAGACCATCGCCGACACGGCGCGCGTCCTCTCGCGCTTCCTCGGCGGGATCATGGCGCGCACCTTCGGCCACGACGTGGTCACCGACCTCGCGAAGTGGGCCACCATCCCCGTCATCAACGGCCTGACCGACTACAACCACCCCTGCCAGGCTCTGACCGACTACTTCACGCTGATCGAGAAGAAGGGGAAGCTCGAGGGCCTGAAGCTCACCTACGTCGGTGACGGGAACAACATGGTCCACTCCCTCGCTCTCGGCGCGGCCAAGCTCGGCGTGCACTTCGTCTGCGCGTGCCCCTCCGGCTACGAGCCCCTGCCGGAGGTGATCGAGCTGGCCCGCGAGGACGGCAAGGACACCGGCGCGACCATCGAGGTGGTCCACGACCCGGTCGAGGGCGTGACGGGCGCCGACGCGGTCTACACCGACGTCTGGGCGTCCATGGGACAGGAGGAGGAACACGCGAAGCGTCTGAAGGCGTTTGAGGGCTTCCGGGTCGACATGGAGCTCTTCTCGAAGGCGAAGGACGACGCGATCTTCATGCATTGCCTCCCCGCCCACCACGGCGAGGAGGTCACCGAGGAGGTCTGCGAGCACGAACGCTCCGTGATCTTCGACGAAGCCGAGAACCGACTGCACTGCCAGAAGGCGATCATGGTCACCCTGATGGGAAACCGCTAAGGAGACAACCGTGGCAAGTTCCAAACAACTCATCGAGCTCAGCGACACCTACGGCGCCCACAACTACCACCCCCTGCCGGTGGTCCTCGAGCGGGGCGAAGGGATCTGGGTGTGGGACGTCGAGGGGAAGAAGTACCTGGATTTCCTGAGCTGCTATTCGGCGGTCAACCAAGGACACTGCCACCCGCGGCTGGTCAAGGCCATGAACGATCAGGCGAGCAAGCTCTGCCTGACCTCGCGGGCCTTCCACAACGACAAGCTCGGCCCCTTCATGAAGCAGCTCTGCGAGCTGACGGGCTTCGAGATGGCGCTGCCCATGAACTCCGGCGCCGAGGCGGTGGAGACCGCGATCAAGGCGATCCGTCGCTGGGGCTACCGGGTGAAGGGCATTCCCGCGAACCAGGCGGAGATCATCGTCTGCCAGGACAACTTCCACGGCCGCACCACGACGATCATCAGCTTCTCGACCGACGAGGAGTACAAGGACGGCTTCGGGCCGTTCACCCCGGGCTTCGTCACGATCCCCTACGGTGACGCCGACGCGCTCGAGAAGGCGATCACCCCGAACACCGCGGCCTTCCTGGTCGAGCCCATCCAGGGCGAGGCCGGCGTGTGCGTGCCTCCCGAGGGGTACATGAGACAAGTGCGCGAGATCTGCACCGCGAACAACGTGCTGCTCGCGGCGGACGAGATCCAGGTGGGCTTCGGACGCACGGGCAAGCTGTTCTGCTGCGACCACGACGGC
The DNA here is from genome assembly GCA_964428225.1 of uncultured Planctomycetaceae bacterium. Classification (GTDB taxonomy): domain Bacteria; phylum Planctomycetota; class UBA1135; order UBA1135; genus JBFMCU01. Next base: position 8,531 of record CAYRXS010000049.1, on the reverse strand, counting down.
ATCCGCCCCGACATGTACATCCTCGGCAAGGCCATGGCCGGCGGGTTCTATCCCGTCTCCGCGGTGGTCTCCACGAAAGAGGTCATGGGCGTGTTCGACCCCGGCTCCCACGGTTCGACGTTCGGCGGCAATCCGGTGGCCGCGGCGGTGGCCAGCGAGGCGCTGAACATCCTCGTGGAGGAGGACCTCACCGGGCGCGCCGAGGAGCTCGGCCACTGGTTCATGGAGGAGCTCCGTTCGATCGAGAGCCCCCACATCGCCCACGTCCGCGGGCGCGGACTCCTGGTCGGCGTGGTGCTGAAGCCCGAGGCGGGAGGCGCGCGTCAGTACTGCGAGCAGCTCCAGGACAAGGGGATGCTGTGCAAGGAGACCCACGTCGACGTCATCCGCTTCGCCCCTCCGCTGACCATCGAGAAGGTGGACCTGGAGTGGGCGCTGGAGCGGATCCGGGAGGTTCTCTCCTGAGCAATCCCGGCTCGAGCCGGAGGTGAAGCGAGATGACACGATCGAGTAAGAAGCGAGCCCGCCGGGACCTCTACCGCAGCGACCGCGAGACGGTGTTGATCGCGCTCGGCGGCAACGCCCTGATCCGGGCGGGCCAGTCGGGGACGATCTCCGAGCAGGAGGCCAACGCCGAGGAGATCTGCGGCGTCCTCATGAAGCTGGTCGACCGCGACTACAACATCGTGGTCACCCACGGCAACGGTCCGCAGGTCGGCCAGCAGCTCATTCGTCACGAGCGGGCGAAGGAAGACGTTCCCGAGCTCCCACTCGACGTGCTCGTCGCGGAGACCGAGGGCAACATCGGCTACTTCCTCCAGCAGGCGTTCCTCAACCACCTCAACCGCCAGGACATCTACCGGTACGTGGTCACCGTGATCACCCAGGTGGTCGTCGAGCGGGACGATCCCGCCATCAAGGACCCGCAGAAACCGATCGGCACCTTCATGACTGCCGAGCAGGCGGAGGTCAACCGCAAGAAGTACGGGTGGAAGATCATCGACGACGCCGGGCGCGGATACCGGCGCGTAGTGCCCAGCCCGGAGCCGATCAAAGTCGTCCAACGGCACATGATCCGCCACGCGGCGCGCGAGGGCAGCATCGTCATCGCCGGCGGCGGGGGCGGCATCCCGATCTGGATCAAGGACAACGGCGATTACGAAGGCCTGGAGGCGGTCATCGACAAAGACCTCACCTCCGCGCTGCTCGCCACCGAGATCGAGGCGGACCTCCTGATCATCCTGATGCCCCTGGCGAAGGTGGCGCTCCACTTCGGGACTCCCCAGCAGACGGATCTCGACCGGGTCAGCCTCGAGGAGGCGAAGCGGTACATGGCCGAGGGCCACTTCCCCGCGGGCAGCCTCGGGCCGAAGGTGCAGGGCATCATCAACTTCCTCGAGGACGGCGGAGAGCGCGCGATCATCACGGCGCCGGATCGGCTCGAGGACGCGCTCGAAGGCCGCGACGGGACCGAGTTCTACGTCGAGTAGGTACTCCCCGCGTCGGCGGGGGGGAAGCGGGTATGATCTCGCGCCGTAGCCCCACGGTGCAGAGAGGTCCGCCATGCAGATTCCCGCCTTCCTTTCGATCGTCCCCTTCCTCGCCCTCGTCTCCGTCACCGCCTCCGCGCAGGACTGGAAGCCCGCGGAGGGCCCGCTGCTCACCCGCTGGGCGAAGGACGTCTCGCCCGACAACGTGCATCCGGAGTACCCGCGCCCGCAGATGGTGCGGCAGGAGTGGGCCAACCTGAACGGGCTGTGGAGCTACGCCGTCACCAGGCGTGACGCAGCGCGCCCGACCGAGGCCGAGGGCGAGATCCTCGTGCCCTTCCCCATCGAGTCGGCCCTCTCCGGGGTGATGCGGCGTGTGACCGCCGAGGAGCGGCTCTGGTGCTGGCGCACCTTCGAGGTGCCCGCAGACTGGAATGGGAAGAGGCTCTTCCTGCACTTCGGAGCGGTGGACTGGGAGGCGGAAGTCTGGGTCGATGGCAAGCACGTCGGCAAACACCGCGGCGGCTACGACCCCTTCTCCTTCGACGTCACCGACGCCCTCTCCGCCGACGGCCCGCACGAGCTCGTCGTGGCGGCGTGGGATCCCACGAACGACGGCTACCAGCCCCGCGGCAAGCAGGTCAACGATCCGCACGGTATCTGGTACACACCGACCACGGGGATGTGGCGAACGGTGTGGATGGAACCGGTGCCCGAGATCTCGATCCGGCTTGTCAACATGGTTCCTCTCCTCGACACCGGCACCCTCAGGCTCGTCGTTCTGACCGTCGGCAAATACGAATCGCACACCCTTGAGGCCATCGCGGGGAGCGGGAAGGACGTCTACGTCCGGGAGATCGACGAGAAGTCGGCTAGCGAGGATCGCATGGTCTCGCAAACCCTCCATCTCGTCATACCCGAGCCGAAGCTCTGGAGTCCCGATCATCCCCATCTCTACGACCTCACCATCCGCATCCGGCAAGGGGACCAGGTGCTGGATGAGGTCAAGAGCTACTTCGGGATGCGCGAAATCTCCCTGGAGAAGGACGAGGCGGGCATCCAGCGCCTCTTCTTGAACGGCGAGCCGCTCTTCCAGTACGGACCGCTCGACCAGGGCTTCTGGCCCGACGGGCTCTACACCGCGCCCTGCGACGAGGCCCTGCGCTACGACGTCGAAGTCACGAAGAAGCTCGGCTTCAACGCGGTGCGCAAGCACGTCAAGATCGAGCCTGCCCGTTGGTACCACTGGTGTGACAAGCTCGGACTGCTCGTCTGGCAGGACATGCCGAGCGGGGACAAGTACATCGGAGGCAACGATCCCGACATCGAGCGCACGCCGGAGTCCTCGATGCAGTTCATGCGCGAGCTCGAGCGCAACATCGTCGCCCTATACAACCACCCCTCGATCATCATGTGGGTGCCCTACAACGAGGGCTGGGGCCAGTGGAACACCGAAAAGGTCGTCGACTGGATCGAGCAGCACGACCCGACGCGGCTCGTGAACAACACGAGCGGCTGGTCGGACCGCGGCGTGGGCGACGTGCTCGACATCCACCGCTATCCCGGTCCGGGCATGGCGCCGCTCGAGGAGGATCGCGCGGTCGTGCTCGGGGAGTTCGGCGGTCTGGGGCTTCCGCTCCCCGGCCACACCTGGCAGGACGAGAAGAACTGGGGCTACCGGAGCTACGACACCCGCGATGCCCTCACGGAAGCCTACGTGGGTCTCCTGACGCGCCTGCGGCCCCTGATCGGCGAGGGGCTCGCCGCCGCGGTCTACACGCAGACGAGCGACGTGGAGATCGAGGTCAACGGGCTGATGACCTACGACCGCGAGCTGATCAAGATGGACGTCGCGCGCGCCGCGGAGGCCGCACGCAAGCTCTACCTCCCCCCGCCGATCGTGAAGCCGGTCCTGGCGACTTCTCGGAAGGAAGGACAGACCTGGCGCTACACGACCGAGGCGCCGCCCGAGGGCTGGATCGCCGCCGACTTCGACGACGCGGCGTGGAAGGAGGGCCCCGGAGGCTTCGGCACCGAGGGCACGCCGGGGGCGGTCGTGCGCACGACGTGGGACGGCTCGGACATCTGGCTGCGCCGCCGGGTCGAGCTGCCCGCCGATCTCGACGCGGACGAGCTCCAGCTCACGATCCACCACGACGAGGACGCGGAGGTCTGGCTGAACGGCGTCCGGATCGCCGCGCTGACCGGCTACACGACCTCCTACGTCCTCGTGCCCCTCGACGACGAGGCGAGGGCCGCCCTTCGGGCCGGCGCGAACACCATCGCCGTCCACTGCCGGCAGACCGGCGGCGGTCAGTACATCGACCTCGGACTCGCAAGCGTCCACGAACGGTAGGTCCCCATGAAGATCACCCGGAACCGTTTCGTCGCGCTCGTCCTCTTCCTCGCGCTCCTCGTCGTCGGTTCTGCCGCGAACGCCCTCGCGACCGCCGAGGGGATCCACGTCGTCGTCCTCGAGGGAACGCCGCACGAGCGGGGGATCACGCACGGCAAGGTCCTGAAGGCCGAGATCGAGCACCTCGTGAAGGACTGGAAGGCCGATCTGAAGCGCTCCTACGGAGTGGATCCCGACGAGCTCGTCGAGCTCTTCCTCGCGGAGACGGACTTCGTGCCCGCCATCGAGCGCTGGACGCCCGGGTTGATGGACGAGGTGCGCGGCATCGCGGCGGGGTCCGAGATCGACTTCGACACGATCCTCGCCTACAACCTCCCCGACGAGCTCTGGGCGAACGGACCGGAGATCGTGCGCAATCGCTGCACGAGCATCGGGGTCGACGCCCAAGGCGACGCCCCGGCCTACGTCGCTCAGAACCTCGACATCCCCGGCTGGTACCACCACCACCCCACCGTGCTCCACGTCAAGCACGAGGGCTCGGACCTGGAGTCCTTCGTGGTGACCATCCCCGGCTGCGTCGGCGCGAACGGCCTGAACAACCGCTCGGTCGGCGTCTGCGTCAACACGATCCTGCAGCTGAAGCCGTCGCGGAAGGGGCTGCCGGTGGCCTTCGTAGTACGTGGAATCCTGGCCCAGGAGACCCACGAGAAGGCCCTGGAGTTCTTGCGCACGATCGAGCACGCCTCGGGACAGAACTACATCGTCGGAGGTCGCGAGACCGCGCCCGGTTTCGAGTGTTCCCAACGCGTGGTCGAACGATTCGTCCCCTTCGAGGATGCGAAGCTGACCTACCACACGAACCACCCCCTGGTGAACGAGAACTACCGGCCGTCCTACGTCCAACGCCTGAAGGAGTCGGGTCCCTACCAGTGTCCGCGGCTCGACACCCTCCAGGAGCAACTGACCGGCGAAACGAAGAACGACCGGGACGCGATCAGACAAGCTCTGAGCACCCGGAACGCCGGCGTCCCCATCAACAACTCCTCGACCTACGTGTGCACGATCATGGTGCTCGCGGGCCGACCCGAGCTGCACGTCGCGGCGGGCCGACCGGACGAGGTCCCGTTCGAGATCCTGAGGTTCTGACGTCGACCGGTGGGGTAGGATCCAGCGTCCATGTCCGAAGAGCCCTCGAAGACCACCCCGTTCCTGAGCGGCAAGCGCCTCGCCCTCGGCGCGGTGCTCCTGGCGGTGCTGGTCTGGCGCGTCGGAGCCTCGGTCGTCCGCGACGTCTCCGAGATCGGGAAGAAGGCGCCTCGGATCTGGCCGGCCCTCACTCTCTCGCAGGACGAGCGCATCGCGAGGACCATCGCTCGCCTCGAGGTCGACTACGAGTTCGCGCCGGGTGAGCTCGTTTCGCTGCACCGGATCTTCCTCGACGAGGTCGGCGACGACGATCCGGTGTGGGCCATCGCCGGCCAGAAGCACCCGAAGAAGGGCGCCATCGCGCGCCTCAGCTTCCTCGCGTTCCCCACGCGCCTGGAGCACATCCGCCAGATGCCCCCGGACGGGCCGCCCGATCCCGAGGCGATCGACGAGCACGTATGGGTCCTCGATCTCGAGCTCGCCCCCGGTGGAGACATCGGGACCTGGTTCGACATCGTCGCGCGCGGTGACAGCTATACGCTCTGGCGGGGAAGGAGGAGGCTGTGAGTCCCGCCGTCGTGCAGATCCTGCTGATGGTGGGGATCCCGCTGCTGCTCGGGACGGGGATCCTCCGCGTGATCGGGATCTCCTCGCGGTGCGACCGGCTCGCGTTCGTCGGCTGGAGCTGGATCACCGGGAGCCTGGCCACGGGCGCCGTGATGTTCATCTGGCTCTGCCTCGATCCCGACTTCGAGCGATTTGTCTTCGTCCAGGTCCTGATGATCGTGGCCGGATCCCTGCTCCTCTACGTGGGAGAGAGGATCCACCCCTTCGCGGATCGCCCCCTTGAGCACGACGACGCGCCGCGGTGGGAGCGCATCCTCTTCGGCGCCGTGGTGACCTTCGTCCTGCTCCTCACCGCGGTACGGATCCTCGTCCACGACCTGATGCCCGTGTTCGAGCACGACGAGGGAAGCTTCTGGTCCCTCAAGGCCAAGGCGCTCTTCCTGTCGGGGGGATTCGGCCCCGCGTTCCGCGAGCTGGTGAGCTTCCCGAACTTCTCGCACAACATGGACTACCCGCCGCTCAGCCCGCTGCTGCAGGTGTTCGTGTTCGCGCACGCGGGAGAGGTCACCCACGTGGCGAATCGGCTGCCGATCCAGCTCTGCGCCCCCGCCGTCATCCTGGTCCTGGCCTCCGGGCTGCGCCGGGGGGTCCGGCCCGCGATCGCCGCCGCCCTGCTCCTCGTGTTCTCCGCCTCGTCGGGACTGCAGAACGTCGCCCTGCGCGCCGAGGGCGATCTGATGGTGACCCTGGGCTTTCTGGTCGCCTTCGACGCCTGGATCCGCTGGCGCAGGACGGACGATGGGATCTGGCTGCGCCTCTGCGCCATCGCGGTCGCCTTCCTCCTGTGGTCGAAGCACGAGGGCCTCCTCCTGACCGGCGCCGGGCTCGGAGCGCTGGCGATCGCCGCCCTCCGAGCGCCTCGCCCGGCGCTGGCGCGGCTGAGACCTCGCACCGGCCACCTCTGGCTGCTGCTCCCGATCGCGGCCATCGCGAGCACACGCATCCTGAACTCCTTGAACGAGACGTCCAACTGGGTGACCGCGGGCGCGGAGGGCGAATCCCCGTTCAGCATCCTGGTCGCGAGCTTCGTCGCGAACACCGGGGAGGTCCTCTCGTTCTTCGCGAACCGGGTGGTCTTCGCTCCGGGTCACTCCGGCCTCGTCATTCCCTGCCTCTTCCTCCTCGTGCTCGCGTTCCCCCTCCGACTCTGGAAGAGCGAGCTGCGGTATCCCACCCTCGCCCTGCTGCTCGCGATGGCGGGCTACTTGCTCGTCTTCATCGGCCTGCTCTCCGAGATGGCCAGGCTCCTGCACCTCAGCGCGGGAAGGCTGGCCTTTCACCTCGTGCCGTCGATCATCCTCTGGATCGGCGCGGCCTCGGGACTTCTGTTCCCCACGCTCCGATCCCGGTGGGTGAACGGTCCGGCTCCGACCGCGGGCTCCAATTCACTCCAGGACGGGTAGCCGCCGGCCCTATTCCCAGCGCTCGACGGTGGGAAGGGAGGGGGCCACGAGAGCCAGGATCACCATCGCGGTGGAATAGGACTCGGTCCGGGGGAAGACGCGGTCGTTCCAGCCTCCGTGCTCCTCCTTCGTCGCCCAGAGGGTCCGCCGCATGCGATCACGGAGGCCGGACCGCTGCTCCTCGGGTAGATGCTCGATGGCGAGGGCGGCGTAGGTGTGGCCGTAGAAGAAATAGTACGGGGCGATGTTGTAGGGCCCCTCGTGGGTCCCCTGCTTGCTCTTGCGGTCGAAGAGGTGCTCCCAGTTCTCGAAGAACCCTTCCACGGCGACGCGCAGCCGGTCGGGATTGCTGCGGCCGGCCTGGTGCAGGACGAGCTCGGCAACGGCGGCCCGGGCCGCGGAGGCGGCCATGGGCTCGATCCCCTCCCCGGAGTAGGCGATGGCGCCCGTGTCCTCCGCCCGCGCTCGCTCGAGGGCGCCGAGCGCGCTCTCGACGATCTCCTCGTCCACGAAGTGTCCACGGGCCTTCGCATGGAAGAGCGCGAGCAAGGTGGAGCCGGTCATGAAGGTGCTGCACGACGCCCCCGCGTAGTTCCACCCGCCCTTGGGCACCGCGTTCGCCTCGATGCAGTAGATGAGGTAGGGAATCATGTCTTCCACCCCGGCGAGGCGATCCCCGTCGAAGATCCCGAGGTCGATGGCGCGCAGGAAGAACTTCAGGGCGTAGGCGTGCCCCCAGCCGCGCACGTCGTAGCCCTCCTTCGGTCCCGGCTCGAGACCCGGATCGTTCGCGAGCAGGTCGAGCATGTGATCCACTCCCCGCTCGACGGCTCCGCGACGGTCGGCGTCCTCGTCCCAACTCGGAGCCTCGACCAGAGCCTCGCAGCAAATGGCCGTGCCCCCGAGGCGATACCCGGGAGGGATGCGATCGTCGGGCCGGATCCGGTACACGCCCTCGTAGGGCCACTCGCGGCCCTTTCCGTCCTCGCGGAGCGCCTCGAGGCGCTTCCGCTCCCCGGCCTGCCACCCGGCGAACTCGTCGTCGGGAAGGATGCCGACCGCGGGATCCGGCTCGTACCGCTCCTGGTTGTGCACGAGGAGGCGAACCGTGGCGCGCACCGCAGCGTCCACGGCGGCCTGGTCGGGAGTCGGCTCGTCCGAAGGGGACGCGGCGGTCTGCCCGGCCATCGGCGAAGCCGCGGCGAGGATCACGAGGACGGGAAGGAGCGGATGGTGGCGGCGCATGGGCTCTCCTCGGTGAAGGGATGGCGACTCGACGGGGATACGGTTCTTCGCCGATCCCATTTGTCGGGCTTCCGTTTCCGCGCGGGGGGGGGGGGGGGGGGGGGGGCTCCCCCCCCCGCGCCCCCCCCCCCACTCGACCGGCGCACTCAACTCCTTGCTCTTCGTCGCGGTTACGAACGGTTGAGGCATCCATGAAGCGTTGAGTCGAGAGCCAAGACATGGGACTCGGAGACGGATGTTGAGCTGGCCGCGGATTGCCCGAGC